>CAZSVU010000554.1:0-4337 GCA_964610275.1 uncultured Polyangiaceae bacterium
CAACCATCCCAGGTCGGATGGTCACGGCATGCAAGGAATGGACCGATCGAAGATGGGCAGCATGCGTGGGCAGTTGACGCCTGGGGCCATCTGCGCGAGCGGCTCGTTGACGGGAACCCACCCGCGACGGCGGAGGCAGCCACGTCCGGCGTCGGGCTCGGCCTCGTTGAGCACCACCACGACTTCGTCCCCCCTGCGAGAACGGACGTGGTCGTCGACCGGAAGCGCGGAGCGACCGCGCTGGGGGAGCAGAGGGAGCAGGGGGAGCAGGGGGAGCAGGGGGAGCATTTTGCCACAAGCGTGTACAGCGTGGTGACCATGTCTCCTTCTTTCTCCGCTGCCTGCAAGAAGCGTCGGATCACCTTGTCCGTTTCCGTCTGAGCCTTCATCCGACGTTCAAAGGCTTCCGCGTCCCTGCGGTACTTGAACGTCCTGCTGTGGCGGTTCCCGCCCTCGTCAGTCCAACGAGACCGCTATCCTTTTCCGTGTCTGCTCGGCACGCTCGCACGATCCTTTCCGTGTGCGAGGTCCCCCGGCGATGGAACGATCTGACCCACACTTGCAGGCGGGTCCGTGCAGCGGCTTGGCCCAAAACTGGCGCAAGACGAAAGACGCGGAGCCGGCTGTTTGGGCCAACTCCGCGAAATTCGCTGGTTGCGCGGCGGCGATTTGCACCTTGGACAATGCGGTGATTGTCCGGATCAACGGGTTTCTGACCTGATGGCCTCGCGGTCGGGGCGCCACCCTGTTGCTAGCCGGCCGTGATCACCTTTTCGCTCGAAGCCGCCTTCCCATGCCGCGCCGCGATGCCAGGGGTCGGCCACTACTGTACTTGTCCCCCGTCCGTGATGGTCCAGCCGCGTTGAAGCAGAGCGTTCCGGGCGTCGGCAGGTGCCCCAGCGCTGTACATGGCATTCCCCGCGCCGAAGAGGACGGGATGGGTTGGATTCTGCGCTGCCCAGCCCACGAGCAGCCTGTCGTAGTTGGCAGTCGACAGAGCTCCGTACTCGAACATCTCAACCATGTCGGCAACGTTCGCGATGCTCCACGTGGAGATGTCGCCATCGAACGGTGCTTGCCTGAACATGTAGCTCATTATCGTAACGCTCGAGGTGTCCCAAGCCGAAATGTCGCCGTTAAACGCCGAATCGCGGAACATGGACGACATGTCCGTGACGCTCGAGGTGTCCCAGGCAGAGATGTCACCGTCAAAGCTCGACCCGGCGAACATCCTGTTCATGTCAGTAACGCTCGAGGTGTCCCAAGCGGAGATGTCGCCATTGAACCCCGAACCGAAGAACATGGACGCCATGTTGGTGACGCTCGAGGTGTTCCAGGTCGAGATGTCACCGTCGAAGCTTGACCCTAAGAACATGACGCTCATGTCGGTAACGTTGGAGGTGTCCCAAGCGGATAGGTCACCAGAAATAGACGAGTTGCGGAACATCTCACTAGTGCTCGTGACTCCGGAGGTGTCCCACGCGCCGAGTGGAGCCCCCGTGAACGTCGGCGTGCAGTAGTAGAAGAAATCCGTCAAGTCGGTGGGGTAGGGGAGGCGGGGCGTGTCGGTGGCGCTGATGGTCAGGTTGGAACATCCCCTGAACTGACTCCTGGCATCGCCAAACTCCAACCGCCCCCAGTTGGCGATCTCGACCATGTAGTAGCTCACACAGCGCAGTCCCAGAACCTCGCAGGCGGGTAGGTTCCAAGACATGCAAGCCTCTTCACAGGGGAACGCCCAGCCCGTGATGGTCCCCGAGATGGTGACCTGACAGATGCCAATGGCCGCGAACTCGTGGGTGATGGCACTATCCGTTGGCGCGGTGATGGTGTCACTGGTGCCGTCGCCCCAGTCGACGACGAAATCATAGTCACCGTCGGCGACCAGAGGGAGCGTGACGGAACGCCTGCTGGCGCTGAGCGACCAGCGAGTAACGAAGTCGTCGGGGCCGAACGGCATCGGTTCACACGTTGGCAAGTTGCCAGCGACGCCAGAGCCAGCGGAACCGGAAGCGCCCCCGAGTTCCGGGGACGTTCCACCAGATGGGTTGCTTCCGGCTGCACCGGAGGTTCCACCAGCAGAGGGGACCCCACCGTCACTCGACGCTGTTCCGCCGGCGGGGTCGGTTCCGCCTGCGCCGGGGGTTCCAGCGGCAGAGGGGCCCCCACCGTCACTAGTCGTCACTCCACCGGAGGAATTGGCACCGCCTGCCCCGAGAGCACCGGCAGCAGAGGGACCCCCACCGTCACTGGTCGCCGTTCCACCAGAGGGATTGGCTCCGCCTGCACCGGGAGTTCCACCGGAAGTAGGAGTTCCGCCGTCACTGGTCGAGCTCTCACCGGCCCGATTCGCGGTCGTGGGGTCTGCTCCGCCGGATGACTCCCCAGCGAGAGCGGAGTCGTCACCGTCAGGAGTGCTTTCAGACTGCCCGCCGCAGGCGAAGGAGACCACGCACAGTGCGGCACAACCGAGCCCCCGTAGCGTGTGCATACGACGGCCCAAGCAAATGACGTGCCAGGTGGCGTAGCGACAAGTCTCGGTATTCTGGGGTGTTGGAACAGCAGGTGTGTCACTCGGAGGCACGGAGATTGTGCCACGAACGGACGCTGGTGAGCACGAGGGAATGCCTCTCAGGTAACCTCCTCCTGTTGCGCTTCCGGGATGTCGGCGAACGGGTGCAGAATCCGGAGGTCATGCCGATGGTGGCGCGTCTATGGGTTTCGATGGTCTGTCTGCTGCTTGCCGCGTGTGGAAACGAAGCAAACGGCGGGGCAAGCGCCGGCAATACGGGGGTCGCGGACGGCGGCGGTGCGGGCGAGACCGAGGCGACCGACGGGAACGGCGGAGCCGGCATGGGGGGTACGACCGGCAGCGGTGGCAGCGCAGGAACAGGCGGGGCCACGACGCAATGCAGCTACCCGGAGCCAGCCGAGGACTACGCAGACGAGCCCTTCTTCGACGATTTCGATGGCACGGCGGTCGACGAGACTAGGTGGCAGATCGCGACGTGGAGTGAGCATGGCGGGCAGACTGGGCGTGAGCGGACGACCGTCGAGGATGGCAACCTGAAGCTGGTTCTCGTCAACGATGCGAGCCAGGGTGTACTGAGCTCGGCCATCCAGACACGGGACGAATTTCTCTACGGGCGCTGGGAGGCCCGGCTCAAGGCTTCGAGCTGCGACGGCGTACTCAACTCGATGTACACCATCGACTGGGACGATACGTCGCAGTCGGGTGCCGACGACGACGGAACCCAGCAGGAGATCGACATCGAGCTACTCACCAAGAGCTTCACGGGGACCGATGGGCGCATTCACTACGCGCTGCATGCGGCCGGGCTCGACAGTACCGACACCAACCCCGACCTGCTGCTCGGCTTCGACCCCTCCGCGGACTTCCACGTCTACGGGTACGAGATCACGCCGGAGGGCATCGACTGGTTCGTTGACGACCAGGTCCTCTGGTCCATCCGGTACGACGAGAATCCCATCGCCATCGATGCGCCCTACATGCTCAAGTTCAACTTCTGGACTGGAGGCGAGTGGGTGCTGGGCCCGCCGCCGGCTGACGTCGAGTGCGTCTACCTCATCGACTGGGTGCGGTTCACGCCCTGCCTGAACGCGCCCTGAATCAGCGCGCGCGATACTCGCGCTGATCGAGGGCCTCCCCCACACGACGCCAACGGCCCGGTCAGAGACCGGGCCGGAAGGGTTGCGCTGGGGCGACATGCGCGCTGTACCACGAGGTGGGGGGTGGGGCTGCGGTTGCGCCTGGTGGCTTTGAGCGTTGTCGGCCGGGGGGCGAAAGCGCGTGTCATTGCAGGCGAACTCCGCAACCGGACCGACAGCCGCGTCGAGGTTGGCTCAGTGAGAGAGGCAGTGGTGCCGACGGACGCTGAGTACCAGCCGCTGCTGAGCGACATCGCTGCGGAAGTCAACGGACGCCAGCGGCGAGGCGCGTGCCTCAGGCTCGCTGCTGGAACAAGGGGGCCGATTCGACCAGACCGTCTTGCGAAGGAACGATGAGATGCCGGAGTTCTCCCGCTTCTACGGGCTAACCATCCGCATGTACTACGATGAGCACCCGCCGCCGCATTTCGACGTCTCGTACCAAGGCGTTCGTGCCGTCGTCGGCATCGAAACGTTGGAGCTACTCCGCGGAAACCTGCCTCGCCGTGCCATGGTCCTGGCGGTTGAATGGGCACTGGCGCATCGTAACGAGCTGCGACAGAATTGGAGCAGAATCGAGAGTGGCGAGCAGCTCGTAGCCATCGCTCCCTTGGACTAGTGCCCTGTCTCGGAAGTAACAATCCATGAACGCGCCGTACCGCATGATT
>CAZSVU010000555.1:0-4304 GCA_964610275.1 uncultured Polyangiaceae bacterium
ATCCGCGAGATTCACGCTCGTCCCCCGGTCGTTGTAGATGTAGATGTGGGGCTTGACAGCGTTGTCGCCCGGCCCGCTCGGGTCCGAGTTGGTGTACAGCAACCGTATCCCCTGATTGTCCACGCATCCGCCGCCGCAGGCCGGGCAGACGCCGCCGCAGTCGACGTCGGTCTCGTCCTGATTCTGAATCCCGTCGGAGCAACTCACGCAGGTTCCCTCGCACGCTCCGCTGGAGCAATCAGCCGGAACGTTGCAGGTCTGCCCGTCGGTGCAGTTCGAGCCGCAGACGCCGCCGCAGTCGACATCGCCCTCGTCCTGGTTCAGGATGCTGTCGCTGCAGGTCCCCGCCACCTGACAAGTGTCGTACCCGTCGAGGTACGTGCCCGTAATGACGCCGGACGGCGCGCTGCGGCTCTGCCCCGGCCTGGCCCAACCGACCGCCAGGTGGTCGTCGCCAGCCCCCTCCTTGTGCAGCACCTCGACGTAGTACGGCTGGCCCGCTTCGAGATAGATCTCGCCGGATTGCTGGTTGGGCTCCCCGCTGTCGTCCCACTCTTGCACGCCCGTCCAGGCCGTTACCTCGGCGATCTTCACCTTGTTCTGCGCGGTCGCGTCGGTGCTGAGCCAGAGTTGACTGGCGTCGTCCGACGCAATCCAGAACATGTGGTTGCCGGTCGCCGCGGGCGTGATGTAGCCGCGGACCCGCTTGCCGTAGTCGTCCCCAGCATTGGTTGGGCCCTCCAGCCTGTTCCAAGACCCGGTGGCGCTCGGGGTGTTCCCAAGGGGGATGTCCGCCACGGCGGATCCGCTGACGTTGTCCCAACGCTCCACGGTGACGAGACCTGTGCCCCCGCCGGTGCAGATGCCGGTGTCGCACTCACTGGCCGTGTTGCAGTGGTCACCTTCGCTGCAGTCTGGACACACACCGCCGCAGTCCACATCGCTCTCGTCCTGGTTCTGGATACCGTCCCCGCAGGTTTCGCACCCCGGGCAGACGCCGCCGCAGTCGATGCCGGTCTCGTCCTGGTTCTGAATGCCGTCGCTGCAGGTCTCGCAGGTATAGTCACGGACGCCATCAACGCACGTGCCTTCGGGGCAGGGATCCGGATTGCAGTCGTCGATGTGGTTCTGGCAATTGGTCCCGTCGTAGTCGACCGCCGTACAGTCGCAGGTGTAGCTGCGAACGCCGTCGATACACGTGCCACCGTTCAGGCATGGTGTGGAAGCGCAGTCATCGATCCACGTCTGGCAGTTGGTGCCCGTGTAGTCAGTCGCCGAGCAGTTGCACGTGTAGCCGTTGATGCCATCGGTGCAGAGACCGCCGTGCTGGCAGGGGTTCGGACTGCAGTCGTCGATGTTGATCTCGCAATTGTCACCGGTGAATCCGGTTCCTGAGCAGTCGCAGGTGTAGTCGTTGATGCCGTCCTCGCAGGTTCCACCGTTCTGGCAGGCACCCGCGAAGCAGTCGTTGATGTTGCTCTGGCAGTACGTTCCTTCGAAACCGGTGCCGGTGCAGTCACAGCTGTAGCCATTGATCCCGTCCACGCACTCGCTGCCGTTCACGCACAGGTTCGTCGGGCTGCAATCGTCGATGTTGGTCTCGCAGTTGGTCCCGCTGAATCCAGTACCGGTGCAGTTGCAGCTGTATGCGTTCTCGAGGTTGGAACAGATACCGTTGTTCAGGCACGGGTTCGGCTGACACTCGTTGATGTCCGTGCAGACCGTGCCATCGCCGTTGGTGTCGGTGTAGCCGGCCGGGCAGGTGCAGGTGAAGCTCCCGATCGTGTTGGTGCAGGTGGCTACGGGGTTGTCGTCGCAATTGTCCGCACCGGTGGCGCACTCGTCGACGTCGGTCTGGCACGTTGGTCCCTGGAAGCCGGTGCCACTGCAGTCGCACGTGTAATCATTCACACCGTCGATGCACAGCCCGCCATTGGCGCAGGCACCCACGAAGCAATCGTCGATGTTGGTCTGGCAGTCGCTCCCGGTGAAGCCGGTGCCCGCGCAGTTGCAGGTGTAGCCGCCGACCTCGTCGGTACAGGTGCCGCCGTTCTGGCACGGGTTCGGGTCGCAGTCGTCGACCAACGTCTGACAGTAGATGCCGGCGTACCCGGTGCCTGAGCAATCACACGTGTACGTATTGATGCCGTCGATGCACGCGCCCCCGTGTTCACACAGGTTCGTCGGGCTGCAGTCGTCGATGTTCGTACACAGCGTGCCATCGCCGTTGGTGTCTGCGTAGCCGGTCGGGCAGGTGCAGGTGAAACTCCCGGGCGTGTTCTGACAGGTGGCTACCGGGTCGCAGTTGTCCGCGCCCGTGTTGCACTCGTTGATCTCGTTGCACACGGTACCGTCGCCGTTCACGTCCGTGTAGCCGCTCGGGCACGTGCAAGTGAAACTGCCAGGCGTGTTCTGGCACGTCGCTGCCGCCGCGCAGTTGTCCGTTCCCTCCAGGCACTCGTTGATGTCCGTGCACACCGTGCCGTTGCCGTTGACGTCGTCATAGCCGCTCGGGCAGGTGCAGGTGTAACTGCCGGTCGTATTGGCGCAGGTGGCGACCGTCGCACAGTTGTCCGTGCCCTGCAGACACTCGTTGATGTCCGTACACACGGTGCCGTTGCCGTTGACGTCATCGTAGCCCGAGGGGCACGCGCTGCAGGTGAACGAGCCGGGCGTGTTGGTGCAAGTGACCAGCGACGAGCAGTTGTCCAGGCCGCCGGCGCACTCATCGATGTCCTCGCAGAGGCTGCCGTCGCCGTTGGGGTCGGTGTACCCACTCGGGCAGGAGCCGCAGGTGTACCCGCCCATCGTGTTGGTGCAACTGACCAGCGGGTCGCAGTTGTCCGTGCCGGCGCTGCACTCGTTGATGTCCGTCTGACAGGTCGTACCCTGGTAGCCGGTATCCGTACAGTCACAGGTGTAGCCGAGCACCTGGTCGGAGCAAATGCCCCCGTTGAGGCAGGGATTCGGGCTGCAGTCGTTGATGTTGCTCTGGCAGTTCGTGCCCTCGTAGCCGGTACCGCTGCAATCACAGGTGTAGCCAAGTACCTCGTCCTGACAAATCCCGCCGTGCTGACAAGGATCCGGGTCACAGTCGTCGACGTTGATGTTGCAGGTCGGCCCCTCGTACCCGGTGCCGTCGCAGTTGCACGTGTAGCTGTTCACGCCGTCCGTGCACACACCGCTGTGCAGGCAGGGATTCGGATTGCAGTCATTGATGTTGCTCTGGCACAGAGTGCCCGTGAACCCGGTACCGGTACAGTCGCAGGTGAAACTGTCCACGCCGTCAATGCACAGACCACCGTTCTGGCACGGCTCGCTCACGCAGTCGTCGATGTTGATCTCGCAGTTCACCCCGGTGTAGCCCGTGCCGCCGCAGTTGCAGGTGTAGGTGTTCACCCCGTCGATGCACACGCCGCCGTGCAGGCAGGGCGCCGACGCGCACTCGTTGATGTTGGTGCACACCGTGCCATCGCCGTTGTCGTCGGTGTACCCGGCCGGGCAGGCACAGCTGAACGTGCCAGGCAGGTTGGTGCAGATGGCCACGGTCGCGCAGTTGTCCGTTCCGGCGGTGCATTCGTCGATGTCCGTCTGACACTCGGTGCCCGTGTAGCCCGTACCCGAGCAACTGCAGGTGTGGCTGTTCACACCATCCGTGCAGGTCCCGCCGTGCTGGCAGGGGTTGGGCGAGCAGTCGTCGATGTTGGTCTCGCAGTCGTCGCCGGTGAAGCCGGTACCCGCGCAGTTACAAATGTAGCCGCCCACATCGTCGGTGCATGTCCCGCCGTTCTGGCACGGGTTCGGGTCGCAGTCGTCGATGGCCACGTCGCAGTAGGTGCCGGCATAGCCAGTCCCAGAGCAGTTGCACGTGTAGGCGTCGATGCCGTCGATGCACACACCGCCGTTCTGGCAATTGTGGCTCACGCAGTCGTCGATGTTGGTGCACACAGTGCCGTTGCCGTTGACGTCGTCGTAGCCCACCGGACACGTGCAGGTGAACCCGCCCGCCGTATTGACGCAGGCGGCCACCGTGGCGCAGTTGTCCGCGCCGGCCGCGCACTCGTCGATGTCGGTGCAGACCGTGCCGTCGCCATTGGTGTCGTTGTAACCAATCGGGCAGGTGCAGGTGTAGCCGCCGGCGGTGTTGGCGCAGGTCGCCACATCGTCGCAGTTGTCCGTGCCCGCGTCGCACTCATCGATTTCGGTGCACAGGGTCCCGTCCCCGTTGGTGTTGGCATATCCCGTCGGGCAGGTGCAGGTGAAGCTTCCTGGCGTGTTGGTGCAGGTGGCGAGCGCGTCGCAAT
>CAZSVU010000556.1:0-4216 GCA_964610275.1 uncultured Polyangiaceae bacterium
CTGGATGCCTTCGCGTTCGTGGGCGCCATGTCAATCGCCGCAGTACGGGGGGGCGCCAGTTCCGTCACCCTCGTCGAATCGAGCGCGCGCGCGCTGCAAGTGGCCGCCGACTGCGCCGCACTCAACGGCCTCTCGGAGCGGATCCAATTCGAGTGTCGGGACGCTCGGGACGTGCTGCAAAGTGGCGGACGCCGCGGCGGATATGACTTGGTGATCTGCGACCCCCCCAAGTATGCCCCCAGCCGCGCAGCCCGAAATCGCGCCATCCAGGCCATGCAGCGACTTGCCAGTCGGGCCAGTAGAGCGACGCGCCCCGGCGGCCTGCTCGTGCTGTCCTCTTGCTCGGCCGCCGTGGGTCTGCACGACCTGAGCCTCGCCCTAGCGGTGGGCGCCCGGGACGCGGGCAGACGCCCCCTGGTCCTGGAGCGGGTCTTCCAAGGTCCGGACCATCCCGTACCAGCCGCCTTCCAGGACGGCCTCTACCTGACGACGCTGATCGCCGAGATCACTCCCGAGTAGGCCGCACGCAAGGCACCATCGGCACCGGCGGGGAAGCGCTCCCGACAGAACGCGTGCTCTGGTGCGCGGCGCGTGTCCGTTCTACCGTCCGGGTTCCCGCCCGACCCTGCGAATCGCCGTGCGCCCCATCGAGTCACTCGACCCGCCAGAAGCCTGCCGCTTGCACGGCCTGCTATTCGATCTGGACGACACGCTCTTGGACGCTGCCGCGCTGCGCGAAGACGCCTACTCGGCCTTGTTTCGCCTGCACGAATCCGGGCTGCTCCTCGTCGCTGTCACTGGACGCCCCGCCGGGTGGGGCAGCGTGCTCGTCCGGCAGTGGCCGGTGGCCGCGATGGTGTGCGAGAACGGTGCCGTTGGCGTGCTGCGCGAACCGAACCGCGCGGCTCTGCTCGACTCGGTCGACGCCGGCGTCCGCCGCCGCCGCCATGACAGGCTCCAGGACTTTGCGCGCCGACTGCAGTCAGACTTCCCTGAGCTGCGGCCCACGGACGACGTCGATCTGAGGGTCACCGACTACACGTTCGACATCGGAGAGCGGACGCTTGTGGACCGAGCGGTCGTTGACGCTGCCGCACTTCAGGCCCGTGCTGCCGGGTTTCGGACCACGGTATCGACGGTTCATCTTCACGTCACGCTCGACACCGATGACAAGGCTTCTGGAGCGGTACGGACGCTGCGCCTGCTCCGCGACGTCGACCCGACAGTCGCTCGCTGGCGCTATGGCTACGTGGGCGACAGTGAGAATGACTCGCCCTGCTTCGCCGCCTTCCGCACCACCATCGCACCCGCCAACCTTCGGGGTCGTCCCACCGTCCCGCCGCGCTTCGTCACTCGCGCGCCCCGCGGCGCTGGGTTTGCCGAGGCGGCAGCGGTGATCTGCGCGCGACGCCGGACGCCTTGACCCCGCGCACCACTGGGTGCCCGAGCAATCGGTCCGCAGCCGTTGGCGACTTGGCCATCGTGGGGTATGGCTGCGGGCCCATGACCCAGTCCCAACTCGAACTCGTGGCAACGGCCCAGGCCCACCTGTACCCGAACTACCGCCCAGCCCCACTCGTGCTCATGCGCGGCCGAGGCACCGAAGTCTGGGATGCGAACGGGAAGCGCTATCTCGATCTGTGCGCGGGCATAGCCGTGAGCACACTCGGGCACGCTCACCCCAGACTGGCCGCGACCATCGCCGAGCAGGCCGGGCGGGTGCTACACGTGTCCAACTACTTCTTGAACCTGCCCAATGTCACCCTGGCAGCTCGCCTCTGTCAGCTGACCGGAATGGACCGCGCCTTCTTCTGCAATTCGGGCACCGAAGCAGTCGAAGCCATGCTCAAGCTCGCCCGGCGCCACTTCTACGCGCTGGGGCAGCCGGACCGCCATCGCATCATCGCCTTCGAAGGGGCGTTCCACGGCCGAACGCTGGGAGCCCTCGCCGTAACCGGGACCGCCAGCTACCGCGAAGGTTATGGCCCGCTGGGTGCGGCGACTCACGTCGAGTATGGAGACGCCGACGCGGTTCGTGCCGCAATGTCAGACGACGTCGCCGCAATCCTCGTCGAACCCATCCAGGGAGAAGGCGGCGTGGTCCCGGCCCCGGAAGGGTTCCTGCGCGACCTCCGAACCATTGCTGACCAGCACGGCGCACTGCTCTTGGCCGACGAAGTCCAGACGGGCGTGGGGCGCTCCGGACGCTTCTTGGCGTTCGAGCACCATGGGGTGGTGCCGGACGCCTTGGCCTTGGCCAAGGGCCTGGCAGGCGGTGTGCCCATCGGCGCCATGCTCTGCCGCCGGACGCTCGAGGAGGCCTTGCCACCGGGCAGCCATGGCTGCACGTTCGGTGGGAATCCGCTCGCCTCTGCCGCCGCCCTTACCGTCCTGGACGTGATGGAGTCGGATGGTCTGGTCGCCGCGGCCGAGCGCAAGGGGCAGCATCTGCGGGAAGGCCTGAAGCGACTCGCCGAGCGGCACTGCTCACACGTCGAGTGTTCCCGCGGTTTGGGCTTGCTCCAGGTGCTCGTTCTGCGTGAATCCGTGCCTGCCACAGAGGTGCTGTCCCGCATTGCCGACGCTGGAGTGCTGCTCACCCTCTCAGGTGGTCGCGGCCTGCGCTTCTCACCGCCGTTGACGGTGAGTACCGCAGAACTCGATGAGGGCCTCGGGGTGGTCGACGAAGTGCTAAAAACACGCTCGACATGAGACACCTTCGCAGCCTCGATGACCTCGGGCCGGACGGCCTGCGGATGATGATTGACGCATCCGAGCGGTGGCGGGCGCTCAGGGGCAGCCCCGACGCCCCTCGACCCTTGCTCGGGAAGTCCATCGCGCTGGTATTCGAGAAGGCCTCGACGCGAACCAGGATTTCGCTCGAAGTGGCGGTCAGCGAGTTGGGAGGGAGCCCGCTGGTGATCACCAGCTCGGGGTCGCAAATGGCGCGTGGTGAGCCCATTGCCGACACGGCGCGCGTGCTGAGTCGAATGGTCCATGGCATCACCTTCCGCACTTCGGGCGAAGAGCGGCTGCACGAGATGACGGAGCACAGCTCGGTTCCCGTACTCAATGCGCTCACGGACCGCCGCCATCCGATGCAGCTGCTGGCCGATCTGCAGACAGTCAAGCAGGTGCACGGGCGAGTCGACGGGCTCGTCTACGCCTGGGTTGGTGATGGGAACAACATGGCCAACTCGTGGATTGCCGCTGCCGCGCTGTTAGGCCTGAAACTGTCCTTGGCGTGTCCCGAGGGCTACGACCCAGACGCATCGATTCTCGCCCAAGCACGAGAGCGCGGCGGGGAAATCCGGGTCGTCCGCGATCCACGCGAAGCCGTCGAGAGCGCCCACGTGGTCAGCACCGACGTGTTCGCCAGCATGGGACAGGAAGACGAACAGGCTGAGCGGATCAAGGCGTTCGTCGGTATGCGCGTGACGCGTGAACTCCTGAAGCACGCCGATCCGAAGGTGGCGGTACTGCACTGCCTCCCGGCGCACCGCGGAGAAGAAATCGACGCCGACGTCATCGATGGCCCCCACAGCTACGTGTGGGACCAGGCCGAAGCTCGTCTGCACTCCTCCAAGGCTGCATTGGTCTGGGCGTTGGAGGCCGATGAGTGACGGCGGCACCACGACCACCCCGGGCTCGACTCCCGGACTCGTCGGCCCTCTTGGCGCATCGGTACCCTGCGCAAACTGTGGCGGACCCACTGATCCGCTCAGAGCCTCTCGCGTCGCCATCCACCGGGAGCGATTTCGGTACTTCTGTTGTGCCGAATGCCATTTGGCCTACGATCCCGAAACGCGTCTGACGCCGCTGCCCCAACCGCGTCAACGGCGAAGTGAACACCCACTCGTCGGGATCGCCACAGCCGTCTCGAGCGAACCCGATGCGTCCTACGCTGCCCGACGCCAGACTGCTGATGCCCTCGAAAACGTCGCCAGCGACGGACTACCCGAGCTGGCTGCGTCTCGATACTTGGGCACACCGTCCGTAGGACCACTCGGCGACGCGCTTCAGGACACGCCAGGGGATGTGCTCTCCGACACGCCCCCGTCGCCCGACGAGGTAGTGGCTCCCACCGAGGTCGGCACCCTGCTACTGGCACTGGCAGTGCTGGGCGGTGCGCTCGCCGTCGCACTGCTCTTGGCCGGCCAGTCCAGCGTCGCTCTGAGCGCACAGCACATCGACGTAGGCTGATTGGCCGTTGACG
>CAZSVU010000557.1:0-4199 GCA_964610275.1 uncultured Polyangiaceae bacterium
CTTTCGGGCACCTCGTTGGGGTCTGGTCACGATTTCGCAACCGCGATTATTCCCAGACGGAGGGGCCCGTCCATCCATCACGTGGGCGGCGCGTCCCGAAATCCTGCTGCAGTCACGCAATCAAACCGGGAACTGCACCCAACAGACTTCGTGACCGCCCCGTCGCCAATACCCGTGCAGCTCCGACGAATACTGGGCTTCATCGCTGGGAGCCGGCTCACCCCCTGCACGACTCTTGCGGCGCCTTGTGGTGCTCAACACGGTGACGCACCTATGACTTCCACCGGACACGCCCTCCTGGGCCCTCCAGGGCTTCGCCGCTGGAGGGGGCCTGGTACTCCAGGTCCATGCCCTTGTCTCTTCGGCGTCGCGTTCCCTTCGTCAGGGCCCTGGGTCTGGATTTCCCTCTTTCGTCGGCTACCTCCTGTCTGTTGCCCATGCCGGGCGCACACCCGCACTCCGACAGACGTGACGGGAAGCGGAAGCCCTCCACGAGAGGACCGTCGTGAGAGACACCCAGACGTCCCTGCATTTCCTGGCCACCCGAGCACTGCTTGAGCTCGTCGACGATGTCAGCCCGCGGCGCGGTGTCACCAGCCAGGAGTTGCTCGAACGCAGCCGCACGCGCGCCGTGGTCGGCGCCCGCCAAGAGCTCTGGTGGCTGATTCGTCACCACCCCGGACGCTGCCACGGCTGTGCCGAGATCGCGGCCCTCGTTGGACGTGACCCGTCCACCGTCGCGTACGGCATCGCAGCCCACGAACGGCGCCAAACACCCCGACGCCGCCCGACTCCGCATCCGCTCAGGCGTAACCGATCCCATCGAATACCGCTACTGAAGCACCATCAGACAGCGTGTGTGCTCTCATCGCAGTGGCCCCTCCGGGGCACCCGTGGTAATATCGCGCGCATGGCTTGGTGCACGGTGGGGGTTGTCGTGTGCGCGTGGTGCCTCGCCTGCAGCCCACGCTCAGAGGCGCTCGAGCCCGGCGAATGTGGGTCGGTGGTGAGACCTCGCGAGCCCAGCGCCTCGTTCGAAGATCGGCCGAGAGCTGCTGCTCAAGCGCGCCGGCTCGCCGACGGTGGCGTGCACATCTTTCTCGGTCCCATCATTCGGCGCACGAGCAATACACCGCTTCGAGAACTGGTACCGGACGATCTCAGTCTGAGCTTTGACAGCGACGATCCAGTCTCGGAGTTGACCATCGGTCGCGTTTCGCCGGACGCCCCCGCCGAGCTCGAAGTGCTGCTGTTGCTCGATACATCGAGGACGATGGGGTGGGCCATTGACGCCGCACGGGCTACGGCAGGCCCGTTCGCCGCGCGCTTGGAAGAGCTTGGCTTCGAACCACGCTTCGGGGGCATGGAGTTCGGCGACGAGCTGCGTACTCGGACTGATCTCGGCACTTTGGCGCAACTCGAACGATGGCTCGACACCCTCACGCCGATCGGTGGCGGTGACCTGCCGAGCAGCGGGGTCGATGCGATCTATCGTCTCCCGTTCGACTTCGGGCGCCGCCTCGACGTGACGCGCTACGCGGTGCTCATCACGCAAAGCGGGCTGCACGAGCGCGACGATGGCAGCACGTGCTCCGAAAGAGAGTTTTCCGATGCTCGCGTGATAGTCGGTTCTACCTTCCTCGTAGCGTTGTTTCCGGAAGGTGAGGTGGTGGGCATCCACCCGGAGCAACTAGCTCGTGGAGTCGGCGGTCTGGCCGTACCGATCGCCGAGGAGGACCGCGAGGCGCTGCTCAGTCTTCCCGATGTCGCCGACACCATGAACGAGATGTACACGATCACCGTCCCAGCAGAAGTGCTGCCGACCGACCCGGTGGGAGGCACCATTACCTATCCTGTGGACGGCGAGGAGCTGGAAGTTTCCTTCGTGCTGCCACCTTCCTAGGATGTTCACGATGCGCATGGCAGTTTCAGCGCTCGGTCTTGCCTCGACGTTGGCGTGCGGGTCAAACCGAGGTGCGGATTGCCATGAAGACAGCGATGGGCGTGAGGTGTGCCGCTTGACTTCGAGTGCCGAGCAGGCATTTCAACAGCGAGGAACGGAGCCCGAGCCGCTCAGCCGCGAGGAGTGGGGGCGCGCCTGCGTCATATCGGGTGGTTGCACGCCTCTCGCCGCAGATGGCGGTGACGACGTCGCGGCAACGCGCAGCCAGTACACCACGAGCTGCACTGCCGACCCCAATGCCTCGGAAGCAGCGGTGATCCCCATGCGACTCCTGGACAGCACCTTTGGCTGGGTTGCAGACGAGCGCTGGACCTACTTTGCTCGCGCTATCGAGCCGCTAGGCGGCGACTGCGCGGCAGTGCGCGCCGCCCTCACCGAACCGGCGCCGCGGGTATTGTGCACCGAAGCTGGCTGCGACTGGAACGAAAGCGGAAACGTGGCCCCGCCGCTCGTACGGTGCGACGGCGACGTCGCGACCCTGCTGACGAGCGACGGACCCGTCGTGCGCAACTGCGCAACGGCCTTTGCCCGCTGCGATGACACTTCACGGACGGGTTGTACGGATCGACGGCCAACCTCCTGCAGCAGAGGAGACTTCGCCCGCTGTGACGGCGATATCGTCTTGGGCTGCGAGGACGAGAAGGTCACCTTCATCGACTGTTCCCGCCACGCCGGCGTCTGTGCCGAGCACGCCCTGGGCGCGAACTGCGTGTACCCGGACGCAGGCGAGTGTAGCGCGACGGACGAGCGCTGCGATGGGGACTCGATAGAGCTCTGCGTTCAGGGCAACCCTATCGCCTTCGACTGCAGCGACCTTGGGTACGTGGGGTGCGTGGAAACGGCGTGGGGGCCGCACTGTTCCCCTGAGGGGTAGTAGTCTGTCGACGAAGTCCCGTGGTGTGCCCGAACTTGGCCGGCGCAGATCAGGCGCGTTTCTGACCGGATTCAACGGTCCGTTCGGCCCGAACCGAGACGGCACTACCCTCGTGCTCCGCGAAAACCCCGTCGTGTGCCAGAAGTCGGCCGGAGCAGATCCGGCTTGTTTCTTGCGGGATTGGGCAAGGGAGTCGAGTGACCCTGGTACGGCGGTACCCTCCCGGCCATGAACGCCCTCATCTTCCAGGTTTGCGTCTCGGCCGTTGCGGGGTGGGTGGTGGCCGCTGGCATCGTCGGTCACCTCTTGCCGAATGGCCACCACCCTGACCCCGCGCTTCTCGAGATGTCCCTTCCAGAGCCTGGCCTTGGCAACATTGCGCATGAACCTCGATGTGTGCAGAACAAGGATCGTGCCGACATCACTTTCGTCCGCCAGCACGCACTGCATCATGCCCCGGAACTCGACGCGATTGTCGTCTCTCGCAGTCACCCCGGGCTCGACGTATTCACGGACAACGCTGAGTCCGTGACTGCGCGCGTACTCCCGCATCGCCTCGAGCTGCGCGGGAAGGGACAGATCCTTCTCCGCCTGCTCTGGGTCGCTCACGCGCGCGTAGAGCACAGCACGTGTGCGTTCGCTACGAATCGCCTTCCCTCTTCTTGGCATCACTCCTCACGAAGCCATCCAGAACCTGCCCCGCCAGCGGCAGCAACAGCTCGGCCTCCCAGGGAAGAAGCCCAGATGGAGCCTGGAGTTTACCTCGGATCGGCGGAAGCCGCCTGCTGTGGCCACGATGGCCACGCGCTGGAGTAGCAAGTCGCGGTTTTTCCGGCAGTTGCTGCAAGGCAGGAGGCGGCCGCCTGGTCACTGCTCTTGCCCTCTGCCCTGCTCGGCGCCGAAGTCCTGCGCACCAGCGCTGGACTCGTCGTTGAGGCCCACCCGCTTGCCAACGTCTTGCTCGGGCAGGAGCCGCAGTCGTGCAGGCGGGTGCTGGCACGCGGTCACCGCTGAGCCCTCTGAGGATGGTGAACGCCAGCTGCGAATGCATTGCGTCGTCAGACCCAACCGAGCACAAGCTGCACTGCTTGACCGACTCGGAGTGCGGGTTCCGGAACGGCTCAGGCGGCGGGATCCGGCCCGCGGAATGCGGTACCTACTACGACGGCTAGCCATACGGAATCACACGGTCAGACCGCCTAGACTGCGGAAGTTGGGCTGGGCTGCAAGGTCTCAGTCAGTAGCAACACTGTGGGTCCGCGTCCGCGATGTCGCCGCACCTCGATCAGGCCCGCTTCCTCAAGGCTGTTGGGTGCAGATCCTTGCTTGATGCCGAGTTGTTGCCGGGCGTCGCCGGTCACG
>CAZSVU010000558.1:0-4150 GCA_964610275.1 uncultured Polyangiaceae bacterium
GCGACCAGCCTCCTGTACCAACGCAATAACGTGTCCGGCGTGACGATGCAGGCGACGCCCATCAGGGCCTTTCTCCCCAGCGCCTTGGCACGAACCGCGAGCCGGCGGCGTTGAGCATCGGTGAGTCGAAGGCGACGGCCATCGAGTTGCTTGCGCAGAACCCGGTTCTCCTCGACCAGGTACTCGATCGCCTGCTGCTGGCTCCGATTGACCCACCCGGCCACGGCCGAAACGCACAGTTGGAAGACGAGGGCATTCATGTGGGCCAGCGTAGCGGCATCCCGACTCACGCGGCTCGGCGGACACGATCCATCGAAGAAATAGCCACTTCCGTGCCGGCGGGATAGTGGTACAGCACGGGCACTGCGCCTCCGCATTCGTGATGTCGACGTTCGCCGTCGTGTTCTCTTTATCGCCGAGTCAAAGGGCCGGTCGCGTTGGGCACCATTTCATGCATCGCTCGCGATTGAGTTCACTCGATACCTCCGTGCACGGCGTGCGTTCGTTGGGCTTGCCGCGCAACCAGATGACTACTTCTTCGTCGGCGCAAACCGCCGCCATCTTCCGAAAACGACGGCGTGGACCACACTCTGCGGTCTGTATCGCGATGCTGGCCTCAAGCCATCTGCAGGCCGGGTCGGTCCTCGTCCTTGCGACTTGCGCCACACCTTTGCCGTTCACCGGCTTACACGCTGGTACCGACAAGGCGTGGATCTACACGGTCACCTTCCATGGCTGTCTGCCTACATGGGGCACGTCGACCTTCTTGGAACGGAAACGTATCTGAGTGCGACGCCCGAGCTGCTGGCCTTGGCTGGCGACCGGTTCCGCCGCCGCTACTGCGGCAGAAAGGCTCGTGGCGATGCAGCGCAAAGACGACGCTCTCCTGGCGCTGGTGCAGAGCTTCTTCGAAGAGCACCTTCGCCGGGTCACAGGCGCAAGTGAGCACACGGTACGTGCCTACCGGGACGCGCTCAAGCTCTTCTTCCTGTTCTTGGCCGACACCCTCGGTCGCTCCGTCGCGGATCTTCGACTGGACGATGTTCGGGTCGAATCCGTACTCGCGTTTCTGCAACACGTCGAATCCAAGCGCGGCAACAGCGCCGTGACCCGCAACTGCCGTCTGACCGCGATTCGCAGCTTTGCCGAGCACCTCCTGCGCCATGACATCTCGCGCGCCGAGCAATACGGGCGCATTCTGAGCATTCCGGCCAAGCGGACTGGCAGCCGCGCCATCTCGTACCTCGAGCCGGAGGAGGCACGTGCGCTGATCCGGGCCGTCGGTGTCGCAACCACCTCGGCCAGCTCTCGCGATCGGGCGCTGTTGTTGCTGCTCTACAATACCGGTGCCCGGGTGAGCGAGGCCCTCGCCGTACGCGCACGTGACCTGCACCTGGTGAGGCCACGTCAGGTCCGTCTCTATGGCAAAGGAGGCAAAGAGCGGATCTGTCCACTGTGGGCAGAGACCGTCGCCGCGCTTCGGGCGCTGTCGCCAAATCCAGACTCGAACGACACGCTCTTCCGCAACGCCCGCGGTGGTCCACTCACGCGCGACGGAGTTGCCTACATCATCACCAAGCACGTCCGGCGAGCAGCAAAAGCCCATCCGCGACTCCGGCGCCACCATGTCACTCCGCATGTCTTGCGCCACAGCTGTGCGGTGGCCCTCCTGCAATCCGGAGTCGACGTCAGCGTGATCCGCGACTATCTCGGTCACGCAAGCATTGCCACGACAAGCCGCTACATCACCACGAATCTCGAGATGAAGCGCAGAGTACTTCAGGCATTCTGGAAGCGTGCCGGTCTCGACCGCACGCCCGTGCCGCGCTGGCGGCCCTCCGCGAAGCTCCTGACGTTCCTGGCGTCGCTCTAGACCCTCGTCCTATCCGGAGTCGCCACACGCCCAGAAGGCCAGAATACGGCTTCGGCGCTTTGGCTCAAGATAACTCCGAACTCAAGATAATGACCCCAGCACCCGCTGCGACGCCGGGAAGCTTTCTTCTCGCTCAGGCCGTTGTACGCGGCGTAGCCATCGATGGTGAGGTTGCCGCTGGTTCCGCCAAGCAGCGTCTCGGCGGTGGCAGCATCACGGCCATCGCTGTAGTGATAGACGATCGCCTGGCGCGATAGGATGACCCACATCCATCCGCGGAAGCACTTGTCCTTGTCGAGGACAGGCTGCCCGGTCTCGTCTGCGTGTACGTAGCGACCGCGGCGCACCACGCCCCGCAGCTCGTTGTAGATGGGGACGAGCTGCTCTGCGGTGCGATGGAAGAGCGCGCACAGCGTGCTGCGCGCGACGGGATGGCCGGCGCGCTCCAACGCCCTCTCGCTCCGGTACAGCGGCATGCTGTCGCTGCCACGAGTCACGGCCACATGGGCGTGGAGTCCGGGGCCGTAGTGACCACCGTCCACGACCCCCGGAGGTGCCTCCGCCGTGATCATGTACTTGCCGTCCTTCGAGGCCAGCGTTTGCAGCACGTACTTCTGGATCACGAGATGCTCGGCGACGTGCTCCACGCGCTCGATGACTTTGCTCTCGCCGACGACGCGAAAGTCGTCGAGCGAGTAGCCCTCGGGTAGAGCATCGGCCTGGACCTGGCGCTGCTCGATGATGACCGGGATGGCCTTGCGTGCGCGGCGCCGCTTCTGACGTTCCGGTTCGCTCGCCCGACGTGCCTTGCGTCGCTGCTCCCTGGCGCGAGCTTCCGGCTCCTCTGGCATGGGCGTCCCATCCACCGTCAACTCGTTCGGATCAACCTGTCGCCGGATCTCCTCGCGCACCGTGGGCATCTTCTCCGAGCGCTTGCCGAAGAGCCGTCGGTTCAGGGCCTCCACTTGCTCCGTGAGCCTCTTGATCAGCTCGCTGTTCTCGGCGAGTTGTTGACGCAGGCGCGCGTTGTCTTCGCGGAGATACCTGACCAGGAGACGGGCGCTCGGGTCGAGGCTGCGCTCGAGCTGGTCAAACTCCTCTTCGGGCGGCATCGACAAACGTAGATCATGATCGATCCCGTCTGTCGATCCCCCTCGTGAGAAAGCTGCCCTACGCGGCGGGCTGCCAGTGTTGCGGTCGCTTCACTCGCCCGAAGTCGATTCCATCCAGCAGCATCGCCAGTTGGGTCGCGTCCAACTCCGCCCGGTCGCCCGCGTCCGGCAGATGGATTTTAAAGCGGCCACGGTCCAAACGTTTGTACCAGAGCACGAATCCGCCCGTCTGGAAGGAGAGAATCTTCGCGCGGTTGCGCCGACGGGAAACGAACGCATACAAATCGCCGCTGTAGACGTCCTCGCCGGCGGCCATCACCAGGGCCGTCAACCCATCGAAGCCCTTGCGCATGTCCGTGGCTCCGGTGAACAGTAGGATGCGGGTGGCGCCCGACAGTCCCAGCACGACTCACCGGTCCATCAGCCGAATCACCTCGGCAACGTAGCCAGCCGGCGGCAGCGAGCCGAACGCCAGCTCCACCTGCCCCACCCGCAGTCGGCACGACGTCGCGCTCGCCGTGGCCGCCGACACCAAGGGAACGAATCGGGCCTTCTCTGGCCTAGCCTTCTTCCCCTCATGGCGGAGCCGGTAGAGCCAGTGCCGGAACGTCCCCAGCTCCACCCCGCGCCTCCTGCAGAAATCATGCTGCTTCAGCGAGCTGCTCTCGAATTCCGCCACCACCTTTGCCCAGAACCCGCGAGCACGCCGCGCTGCCTGTCGTCTCTTCGCCACGTCTCGAGTTTCGCGCGCGCCGCGCGCCGGATCCATCGGTCCTCGGCTGAACGCTTACGGCGCATCAAGCTTGGCTCGAGGGGAACTGAATCAAGTCCTGATCGAACCAGTACGCCTCACCGTCCTCGGCGGGGTCCGTGAGCAACTCAAAGTCGTGTGGAGGATCGCCTGCGACGTACCCGAGCGATCGGTATCCGCGTCGTCGCTTCTCGAACATGCGTGCAAGCACCGGCAGCTCTTGGTCCAGGTAGTCGAAGATCCAGACCTCGTGTTTGTCCGGGTGCAGGCGGTGCAGGCGCCCAGCGTACTGCGCGAGCGTGCCCTTCCACGAAATGGGGGCGGCGAGCAGCATTGTGTCCAGGCGCGCGTCGTCGAAGCCTTCCCCGACGAACTTTCCGGTCGCGATGATCAAACGCTGCTCTGCGGGATCCA
>CAZSVU010000559.1:0-4142 GCA_964610275.1 uncultured Polyangiaceae bacterium
CGAGTCCGGGTTCGTGCTCTTTGGCGAGGATGGCCTCCTTGGTGGCGGCCATGCAGCAGACGGAGGAGCAGTAGTCATTGTCGCAGCCACGGTCGCGCGACCCCACGCACTGGATGAAGGCCATCCGCTTGGGATGCTTGCCGTCCGAGGGGCGGAGGATGTTTCCAGCGGTCGGCCCGGAGGCGGACAGCAACCGCTCGAACTGCACGTTCGTGAGCACGTTGGCGGCGCAGCCGAAGCCGAACTCTCCTCGACGACCCGCGTCGAACGCCTCGAAGCCGGGGGTGAGCACTACCGCGCCGACATGCAGCTGGTGGCGGCGCGTCGGCTGGTCGTAGTCGATCGCCCCGGCGCCACACACCTGGGCGCAGAGCCCGCACTCCCCCGTCTGCATGTGGACGCAGCTTTCGCGGTCGATGACCGGTACCCGCGGTGCGGCCTGGGGGTGAGCCAGGTCGATGCACGGGCGTGCGCTCAGCCGGCGGTCGTACTCGGTGATGTGGGGCCGAGGCCGCCGTGCGGTGATGGTGGCGAGATCGATCGCGCCGGTGGGGCACACGAGCACGCAGGCGCCGCACGCTTGGCATTGGTCGGTCTTCTCCCCGAAGGCCGTTCCGACCTTGCGCAGGGCGCCCCGGCCGAAGACGCTGATGGCACCACGACCCATCAGGTCGTTGCAGGCGCGCACGCAGAGGCCGCAGAGGATACACTTGCCCTCCTCAGCCGGCTCGAAGGAAGTCTGCTCCGTGCCCAATCGGCGAGCCAGTTCGGTGAGCTCCGGCGAGTCGGGCGCCTGTGCGAGCAGTAACTCGAGGACCATCTGCCGAGTCTGACGCACTCGAGCGGTGTCCGTGCGAACGACGAGCCCGTCCTGTGCCGGGTGATTGCATGAGGCAACCAGACGCGGCCCTCGCGGAGTGTCCGTCTCGACCAAGCAGATACGGCACGCGCCATAGGGAGACAGTCCGCGGTAGTGGCACAGGGTCGGTATGGAGATGCCCACCTGGCGGGCAGCCTCCAGGACGGTCGTACCCTCGCCGACCGTTGCGCTTCGACCGTCGATGGTTACGGTGATTCGACCTGGTGACGTTGAGTCCACAATCAGTCCTTCACTCTTGCAGGGGTACCGTCGGTCGTCATTATTCGGCCCGGATTGCGTCGGTGGTGCACACCTGGCGGCAAGCGCCACAGCTCGTGCACAAGGCGGGGTCGATGCGATGCGGCTGCTTGCGTTTGCCGCTCACGGCTCCGACCGCGCAGACCTTGATGCACTGGTCACAACCGGCGCACACGTCCTCGTCGATACGGAATCGGACGAGGTTTCGGCAGACCCCGGCCGGGCATTTCTTGTCGCGAATGTGGGCCTCAAACTCGCTCCGGAAATAGCGCAGGGTCGTCAGCACTGGATTGGGAGCGCTGCCGCCCAGTCCGCAGAGCGACGCGGCTTTGACCGTCGTCGCCAGGCGCTCCAGCAGGTCGAGATCCCCGGCGCGTCCCTCGCCTTCACAGATGCGCGTCAGAATCCCCAGCATGTGCTTGGTTCCTTCGCGGCAAGGCGTGCATTTCCCGCAGGATTCCTCCGCGGTGAAGACCAGGAAGAACCGCGCGAGATCGACCATGCACGTGGTTTCGTCGAGGACGATCATGCCCCCGGACCCCATCATGGAACCGGCCTGGCCGAGCTTCTCGTAGTCGACCGGCAGGTCCAGCATCGAGGCCGGAATGCAGCCGCCCGACGGACCCCCGGTCTGAACGGCCTTGATGGGGTGCTTCCCGCTCATGCCGCCACCGACTTGGAAGACCATGTCGTGGAGAGTGATCCCCAGCGGGACTTCCACCAGGCCGGTGTTCTTGACAGCCCCGACCAGCGAGAAGACGGTCGTCCCGCGATTGTCCTTGGCCCCCATTCCGGAGTACCAGCCCGGGCCGCGACTCAGGATGGGCCCGACACTGGCCCAGGTCTTGACGTTGTTGATCACGGTGGGCTTCCCCCAGAGCCCCGAGGTCGCGGGGTAGGGCGGGCGAGCGCGCGGCTCACCGGAGTGCCCCTCGATCGAGGCCAGGAGGGACGTTTCCTCGCCACAGACGAACGCGCCCGCACCGCGGCGTACCTTGACTCGGAACGAGAAGCCGCTCCCCAGTAGGTTGTCTCCGAGCAGCCCGTGCGCTTCGGCCTGCTGGATCGCGTGTTGGATCGTCGAGACGGCCAGCGGGTACTCGCTGCGAACGTAGACATAGCCTTCGCTGGCGCCGATGGCGTAGCCGCCGATGATCATTCCTTCCAGGACGGCGTGTGGATCCCCCTCCAGCACGCTGCGATCCATGAACGCTCCGGGATCTCCTTCGTCCGCGTTGCAGACCACGTACTTCGTGGCGGAGTCGACGCGGCGCGCCGTCTCCCACTTTTGCCCCGTGGGGAACCCGGCGCCACCCCGACCCCGCAAGCCGGAGCGCAGAACCTGATCGACCACTCGCTCCGGTGGGATCCCGAGTGCACGAACGGCGCCCCGATAGGCTCCGCGGGCCACTGCCTCAGGCAGGCTGAGCGGGTCGATCGAACCACAATTGCGGAGGATGACTCGTTCCTGGCGCCGGAAGAAGTCGACGGTCGTCCATTCCGGGACCTGGCCAACGCCGTTGGTCGAAACCGGGTAGCGGTGTTGTTCACCGGTGGCGACGTGCGGCTCGGTCTGGAACCTGTACAGCGCGCGCTCGGTGTCGAGCTTCCCCGCGGCATAGGACTCCAGCAGGGCCCGCATCCGCTTGGGGTTCATCTTGCCGAAGCTCAGGCGCGGGCCGCCCGGTAGCACGAGATCCACGAGCGGCTCGCGTTCGCAGAGACCCACACAGCCAGTGCGTGCGACGGAAGCGGTGAGGCCCAGCTTCTCGGCAGCCTCTCGCGCCGCAGTTTCGACTTCGCGTGCGCCAGCGGCAATGCCGCAGCTCGCCGACCCGATGAGGATCTTCAGCCCTTCGGGATAGAGCGTCGCTGCGCCGACCTTACCGACCCGATCCAGGTCCTGTCGTGTGCGTATCGCTTGGCTCATTCGAATCGCTCCAGGATGCGCGGAACTTGATTGAGCTTGGCCTTCCCGAAGGTGACCCCGTCGATACGCATCGCCGGTGCCAGGGCGCAGCAGCCAATGCAGCGCACCGTTCTCAAGGTGAAGCGCTGGTCGGCATCCGTGCTGCCCGCAGAGACGCCGATCACCTCCTCGAGGCGCTGTAGCAGTTGGCCGGATCCCCGGACGAAGCACGCGGTTCCCAGGCACACCTCGATCACGTGACGGCCAACCGGTTCCAGGCTGAAGGCGTTATAGAAGCTGGCGACTCGCAGGACCTCTGAGAGGGGGATGGCAAGTCGCTCGGCCAGACCCTCGAGGAGCAGGCGCGGCAAGTAGCCGCGTTCGTCGTTGATGTCCTGCAGCATGCTCAGCAGAGGGGCTGGGTCCCCGGCGTACCGAGCCAGCAGCCGCTCCAGCAGCCCGGAGTCCACCTGGTCCAGCTGGGCGCTGGGACGAAACGGGGGTGTGGGCTCCGGCACGTTGCGTGTCGGGCACTGCTGCCAGCACTCGCCGCACCCGGTGCACTTGTCGATATCGACCCCGCGCGGACGTTGCTCCACTTCGACGTGAAAGTTGCCGGGTTCGCCGCGCAACTGGGTCACGTCGCTCATGGTGAGAATGTCGATGTTGTAGTCCCGCATGCACTCCACCAGCTTGGGAGAGATGATGCAGGTGGCGCAGTCGCCAGTGGGAAACGTCTTGTCCAGCCGCGCCATGCTCCCACCGATCGAGGGGCTCTGCTCGACCAAATAGACGCGGAAGCCGGCCGCCGAAAGATCCAGCGAAGCCTGGATCCCTGCTACCCCGCCGCCACACACCAGCACTGCGCCAGCGGGGGGATTGGTGGTGGTGTTCGAAACGACGTTGAGAGACCGGCTACTCGATGCCATACCGCTCCTCTCCCGAAGCGAGTTGAGGGACGTTCTGCAGCAACAGCTGCGGGCTCGAGAACAGCCCATCGAGCCCCAGCGCTGCAGGCGAAAGCCCGAGGGCCAAACCAATGAGTTGGGTGAGATACGGAATGGGCGTCTCGGGCAGCTTGCCGTGAGCCTCGACCGCCTCGGGTTGGCGCAGGTC
>CAZSVU010000560.1:0-4133 GCA_964610275.1 uncultured Polyangiaceae bacterium
CGTACCCGTTCCGCCGCGCCCGTCGTGACCGGGGGCCGAAGTCGTGTTCTGATCGGCGCGCGGGCGTCTGTGCCTGCTAGGCGGGGAGCCTCGACGAGCAGGTTTTCTGGGGCGGCCGCGACCGGCTGGACGTAGGGGCGACGGTGAGCAAAGAGGCCGGGGCATGGACGAAGAGGCATTCGTGGCCCAGCTGGATCAGGTGTGGCGAGCGCACGTGCCGGGAGACCCCCGGGAGCAGTTGAAGCAGTGGCGTGAGCGAGAGCCGGACGCCGAGCACCGTCTGACTTTGCCGACGCCGCAAGCGAAGCAGCTGCTGGTTCTCGTCTGTGAGCGGTTCGGGCTGCAGCCCTACCGGCGACGCCGGCAGCATGCCAACACGGCATGTCTGGATGCGCCCGCGGGATTCATCGACGAGGTGTTTTCGCCACTGTTCGAGCCCATGGTACGCATCATCGACGAAGCCGCGGCGCAGACGACAACGCGCATCATGCAGCAGTGGTCGCGCGGCGGCGGCGGTGCGCCGAGCTGAGCTGGCTACGCTGCGCGTTCAGTCGCGGAGACGCTGAGCGGGTGGGTCGGCTGGATCTGCGCCGACACGATGACGTTAGGCTCCCACGGCCGCGCCAGCATCGAGCGCCACTTCGGGTCGAGGTTCGCGACGGTGGCCAGCCAGTTCTTCGGCGCCAGTTCCAGGACGCGGTTCTTGGGCCAGTGCGGCACGATTCTCAATAGCTGCTCGAGATACACCTCGGGGTTGAGACGGTGCAGCAGGCAGGAGGCGATGAGCGATCGGAAGGTCGTGTACCAGATGAGGCCGGTCTCATTCGCGAAGAAGCGCCAGTTGTCCAACCCCGCCACCAGGTTTCGCAGGGCTTGCTCAC
This sequence comes from uncultured Polyangiaceae bacterium, assembly GCA_964610275.1. GTDB lineage: Bacteria > Myxococcota_A > Polyangia > Polyangiales > Polyangiaceae > JAFGBI01. The sequence goes on from CAZSVU010000560.1 coordinate 882, forward strand.
ACGAGTTGTTGTGCAGACTGATTCGACCATCTTGAAGGAAACGATGGAGCGCATCGCGCTGGTTGGTGTAGTAGCCGATGGCCTTGTCTAGCGGACTACGCGGATCAACCCGATCGCGGTTGAGCTCTATCCAGTCGTCAAAGAGCTTCAGAATGGGAGTGGCCTGCTGTGCGCGCAGTCGCGTGAACGCCTCGAGGTCCAGGTTTCGGGCTCGCACCTCGCGGTCGATTTCGAAGAGCTTGCCGATGAGCGACAGTGCCTCCAGCGCACGTGGGGGATCGGTTTCCAGTGCGCGATAGAACGGCCGGCGACAGTGAAACCAGCAAGCATGTTCGGTCATCCCATGGTCGCGGTAGAGCACATCGAAGACAGAGGCCGCATCTGCAAGGATGTTCCCGTGGTAGCCAGCCAGCAGCTTCTCGAAGGCAGCCCCGGTGTGCTCGCGAGCGTGACGGAAGACCACGTGAGCCCGATCGGCGATGAAAACGAAGACGTGCCACGGGACGCACCGGCGTGGCTCGCCTGGCCAGGTTGCCCCGCCACATTCCTGCTCCGAGCGCCGTCCGGGAAGCACCGGTGCGCCGGTCGCATCCGTGGCGATCACAAAGGCGTTGCGGCGTGAGTCGTCAAACATGCCGTCCACCACTGGCGCGCAGAAGGCATTGGCCGCCTTCAGCCAGCCGCATTGGGTTGACTTCGGCAGCTCGAAACCACGCCGGGCGTTGATGCCCTGCTGCCGGTTGAGCGGCAGCAAATCGCCATACTTCGACATGATGACGTTCGCGATGGCGCTGGGGTCGGCCATCACGTTGGGCCAGACGCCAGCGGGCAGGGATGCGATCGTAATCCGGCTACCACCGTCGGACTCCAGCTCCTGGTCCACGGCGGCGCCACCCGCGGACTGAGCGAGCACCTCGGCGGCCACGTACTTGGGTCGTATCACTCGATACACAACCCACTCGGCCGGCCGCAGCGCAATCCGGTCGGAGACTTCCTCGCCGATGAGCACGAATCCCTCGCCACCGGTCGCCTTGACCTCGTCGGGCTCAATGCGCTCCGCGATCACCGGCAGACTCGAGATGTCCAGGCGGCGCCGCCCATGGCGATGTCGCCGCTTCGGTTGACTGCCTCTCCCGCTGCCCCCTGCTCCCTGCCCGCTGCCGTCGCCAGCGGTGCCAGCCCCGTCGGCATCAGCTCCCTCATCGTCGTTGGCGGGCGCCTGCGCGCCCAGCGTCTCGAGTACGCGCGCGAAGGCGAGCTGCAGCTGGTCGCGTGGCGCACGCTCGGGATGGTTGGGCCGCGACGCCTCTACTGCCTTGCGGTAGCGCTCGAGATCTGCCTGCTGCAGCTCGCAGAGCTTGGTCTGCTCCGCGAGCTGCGCTTGTAGCTCCGCGCGTTCAGCCTCTAGCTGTGCGACCCGCTGCTCAAGCTCACGGCACTTCGCGCTGGCCGCTTCGGCAGCCCCACGCAACTCTCGGCATCGCTCGCAATCGCTCATGCTCAAGACGCACCCATCACTAAGTACGTCTCGATCCCGCGCAACCGTCGAATGATCTTTTCTTAGAAGATCGGCTGACCGATCTGCGACATCATTCGTTCAACCGCGGGTGGTGCGCGTTCGTGCGCTGCGCCGTGCGGCGCGAAGCATCCCGCGATCGATCCCTGCCAGTAGCAGCTCGAGCTCCCGGCGGCTCACTTGCACCGCTGGTGCGCCTGGCGGAATCGCCAGCGGGATGCGGTACACGTAGCGATCGAGGCGCTTGAACAAGATCACGTACCCGCTGCCATCGTGCCAGAGGAGCTTCACGTGTGTGCGCCGCCGGTTATGGAAGATGTAGACCACCTCGCCTCGAGGATCGCCGCCCAGCTGTTGACGCACGATGCCTGCCAACCGATCGAACGAGAGATGCAGGTTGACCGGCTCGGTGGCGACGTAGATAGAATCCGGGAGGCGGATCATCGACGGCGCCGTCCCCGACCCACCACCGTCAACGCCTGCCGCAGTGCCCGCTGGCCATCGCAGCCATAGACCCGCAACACGTAACCATTCGGGGCTTCGAGCTCCCAGCTCAGACGAGCATCTGTCGTTTCGGCCGGACCCTTGGGCTCCGGCGCCACTTGCACGGGCACCAACTTCACCGCTCTGCTGGACGCCGGAGCCGAGGGGGCCTCCCGTCGCAAGCGCCACTGCCACCACTGCAGCCGTGCCCGGTTCAAGCCCTTCCTCGCGGCGAACCGCTCCGCTGTCTGACCGCTCCGCTCCCACTCGCCGACCAACCGCCGCCATTCCTGCGCACTGCGCCTTCGGATCTGCTTCATGCCCCCGGGTTAGCGGCTACCCGGCCCCGCCTGAAGGACGTGCTCGGCGGAACGGGTACGCGACGACTACCAGCGCGTTTTGGCCGCTCATGGCCTCGTCTGCAGCATGAGCCGCCGGGGCGACTGCTGGGACAATGCCGTTGCCGAGAGCTTCTTCGGCAGTCTCGAAAAGGAGCTGCTGATGGACACTACATTCGAGTCGCGAGCGGCAGCGCGACACGCCTTGGGCGAGTACATCGAGCCGTTCTACAACCGTGACCGGCTGCACTCGACGCTCGGCTACCTGAGCCCCATCGATTTTGAACTTTCACACCGCGCCGCGCTTGCGGCATAGTCCACTCAACCTGTCCACCGGATCGGGTCAATTTCACGGGGGCCGGACTCTGCCGTTAGAGACAAATGGATAGGCCGTCCGGATTTGAGAACGCGTACGGACCGTTTTCGGAATTGCAGTCGTCTGGTTCGAGCGTCAGCTCCACCTCTGTCACGAAGTGGTACGTGACCTGAAACATTGGTGAGATCTCTCCGGGCCCGAGTGTTCCGGACATTACCTCGACGGTGCCGGAACCACCTTGGTCGTCCTGCCAGGAGATCACCACCGCGCCCATGAATGGCTGCACTCCGGAATTGCCGACGAATCCCCAGAGGTCTCCGGTATCCGGGCAAGCACGAACAAGTCAGTCGGCGACACTGGACAGATAGAGGTCGGGCCCATCGGAACAGGTCACCGTGTCGGGCAGTTGGGGTTGGAATGCGCCGCCCGCTCGCAGGAGAGTGCAACTGGGAGAATCGGCGTTGTCGCAGTCCGAGTCAATGCCGTCGCCCCAGGTGTCCGCCGCGTTCGGATGGATATCGGCGGCCGAGTCATCGCAATCGAATTCACTGCCGGCATCCGCCAAAACATAGCCGTTCGGCACCACGGGGCCTGCACAA
>CAZSVU010000561.1:0-4126 GCA_964610275.1 uncultured Polyangiaceae bacterium
CGCTCTCCCACGGGAACGTCTGAACAAGCTGGTTCGCGGTCCACTCGGCCGAAGGGCTGCTCGTCACGTTGATACTCAGAGTGCACCTGCGGCGCATGGGCCAACACGACGAACACGAACAACACGTGGAAGAAGACCGTCGGTACCGTGAAGAAGTCCACGGACACGAGCGAGCCGACGTGGTTCTCCAGGAAGCTCCGCCACGTCTGCGACGGCGGTTTCCTCCGGCGCGGCAGGTACTTGGACACCGTGGCTTCGGAGATCTCTATTCCGAGCTTGACCGAGCGCTTGAGCACGCCCAGTTGGTGGCGCAGAGCGAGAATCTCAATGGCGAGCTGACGGCGCGTTCTGAGGAACGCGAGTGCGGCAAAGAGCAGCGACTGGATGAGGTTCAACACGGGTTGGGACACTGGTCCGCTCGTGAAGGGACCTCAATGATTTCGCGGTGGACGAGGTTTTCAGGACCCACATGCTTCGCCACCACGGTGAACACCAACCACGTCGGGCTGGCAGCGGTCAGCTGCCACGTCGATCTCCGGGGCGCGGACCCTGGGCAGGTGCTCTATCGGGTCGTGGACGCTCCGGCACAGCAGCAGCGAACCACAGGGATATTCCCAACGGATCAGAACTGGTCGGGCAGTGCGTGGTTCGTCCCACTACAGGGCGCCGACATCGTGCTGGCGGGCGAGGATGCGTGGACGATGCCGCTCGTGCCGGCTGCCGAGTATTGCTTCGAGCTGGAGTTCATGGACACCAGGACGGGCGTCCCCTTTGGGGTGCGACAGTGCGAGCCCGATCCCGGGTATCCACCCGTCGAAGTTCCGGTCGAGCAGGTGGGCTACTACCAGCTCGCTCTGCTATACCACTGCGAGGTGCCCCCGGCGGGGTACGAGAGCGAGTGGTGCTCGGCCAACCGTTCCTTCTACGAGGGAACTTGCCTGGACGACGAAGCCGACACCACCGTCGTCGTTCAGCGTTGCGAAGCTTACGACGAGCTCTGTCAGTATGAGCCAGGGCGTCCTGCCCACTCCGCACCCGAACCCGGTCCCGAACCCGATCCCGGCTGCGGGTGTCGCATGGCTGCCGGGCCGCCACGCACCGACCCCCGCTGGCACCTGGGGCTGCTTGCCCTTCTCGCCGTTGCGGTCCTGCACCGGCGAGCTGGCGCCGTCCGAGGTGCCGAATGGTGACGCTGTGAACCGACTCAACCAGGCTGACCGGCGACGATACTCCGACGCGGTTCGTGCGCGGTGGCAGTCAGCTCGGCTATAGTCCAATCCACCGTTGGAGGGCTCGAGCATGAGGCGATTCGTCTTTGGGGCGTTGTTGAGCTGCGCTGTACTGGCTTGCTCGTCGAACGAGAAGGACGAGCCCGGCATCGATGCCGAAGGCGATCCCGCCGACAGCCCCGAGGTCCCGGTGGCGAGCTGCAGCGACTCCTTCACCGAAAACGAGAGCTGCGGCGAGCCGAGTGGCGGCACCACGTACTACGTGTCGAGCTCGGCCGGGGACGATTCCAACGATGGACTCAGCGAGCAAACGCCACTCGCCACCCTAGATGCAGTCAACGAGCTCGCGCTCGGGCCCGGTGACCAGGTCCTTCTTGCGTGTGGGGACAGCTGGGAGAACCAGCAGCTGGTGATCACCGAGTCGGGGGCCGACTGCGCTCACATCGTGTTTGGCTCGTATCCGCGTACCTGCGCCGACCAACCGAAGATCACCGGGTCCGCTGCTGTGACCGGGTGGACGCGGCACGCCGGTGACGTCTGGGTGGCCGATCTCGACGCGGGCGAGAACGCTGGGAGGTTTCCCATCGGGATCAATCAGTTGTTCCAGGACGACGGGCGCCTTCCCATGGGCAAATGGCCCAACTTCGACGACCCGGCCTTCGACCATGGTTACTCCTTCATCGAACGCTCACCCAGCGACACGGTGATTCAGGACGACGAACTCCCAGCGGGCGACTGGACCGGGGCGGTGATCCGAATCAAGGCGATCCGGTGGTTGCTGCTCAGTCGGCACGTGGTGGACTCGGCGAATGGGGAGCTGACGCTGAACGACGGCGTTGGTTGTTACGACGGCGGGTGCGGCAATCCCGACCCGAGCGACCCCGAGGCGCATGGTTGGGGGTATCTGATCACCAACCATCTCGACACGTTGGACCAAGCAGGCGAATGGTACTTCGACGCTGAGAACAACGACGTCTACCTGCTTTCAGCAACCGAGCCGACGGGTATCGAGGGGTCGGTGCTGCCCGAGGAGTTCTTGGCAGACGACCGCACCGAAGACGATCTCTGGCACCGAGGCGGCATCGTTCTGGGCGAGAACATGCAGCGGCACATCACGCACGTGGTGGTGGAGAACCTCGCCGTCACCAACCAGCCCGGAAGCGGTATTGCCACGCCGATCAACCTGGAGCTCGACGACAACGCCAATCTGGTGATCCGGTGCAACACGGTGCGGAACCCGAATCGAATCGGCCTCAGTTTGGCCACCTGGGTGTGGAATGCTGACGACGAAAGCGGTTGGCGGGGTGGACACGATCAGGTGATCTCCGACAACGTCATCGACGGAGCCAACCGGTTCGGCATCCATTCCATCGCATACCGGACCACGTTCCAGAACAATCGCATCAGCAACATCGGCCTGGCCGAGAACCTGACCAAGTCGGGGCTCGGCTGCGGGTTCGAGGGAAGCAACTGCACCGCCCACGGTGCGGGGATCCACGTGTACATGGACAATCCCGAGCTGTCCTCGCACAGCAACACCTTCCGGGGCAATCGCGTGGAGCGGGTCGGAGCGTGTGGCATTCTGATGTTCGGGCACGACATGCGCCTCGAGGAGAACCTCTTCAGTGAGTCCTGCTCCACCAAGGGCGACTGCGGCGGTATCTGCACCTTTGGAGGAGAGAGCCTGGACGACACGGGGCTCTACAACGTGACGCTTCGGCGGAATATCGTGATCGACACGGTCGGGGTGACCGACGGCGACAACAGCAACTTCAAGCCGCTGTTCGGGTTCGGCTTGTACATCGACCACTCGAGCCGCGACGTGCTCAGTGAGGGAAACACGGTGGCCCGCTCGAGCGCGGCGGGGATTCTGTATCAGAACTCGACCGGCGTGCTGCGGGACAATGTGGTGGTCGGCAACTCGTATGACAGGTCATACGGCGGACAGATCGTGCTGACCGAGGGGAGCACGCAGATCGACGACTACTCCGGCAACGTCCTGGTAACCGTCGACGAGGAGCCGGCCACGTTGTTCTCGCGCGAAGACGGGATCATCGCTAGCGGTGACGGCAATACCTACGTGCACCCCTATCGCGACGACCACGTACGATCGACAGCGGGAAACATGACGCTTGCCGACTGGCAAGCCGCCTCGGGCATCGACCAGGGCTCGACGGAAGTGTCGGCCGAACCGGGTCAGCCGGAACTATTCGAGAACGCCGCTTCCTCGGCACTCACCGTGGAATTGACTGGCAACTACCTCACCCTCAGTGGCGAGCCGGTCTCCGGCACCGTGGAGGTGCCGCCTTGGTCCTCGCTCGTACTCATCGCGCAATAGCGGGCCAGGTAGGATTCAAGCTCCACACTGGCTGTCAGCATGTGGGTCGGGCCGCAGTGTTCGGGTGCGGACTCTCCGGCGAGCTGTTGGCCAGCCGAACCTGGCCGTGATGCGTGCGAGTACCCTGTCCCGACCAGAAACCCGTCCACGGCAGAATGCTTGCGGATTCCTGGCGGGTGATGAGCTGTGCGTCCCAAATACCACGTCCGCCGCGACCGACATCGTTGAGGGTTGGCCACTCCCGCACCACGCTGCTGGGCCGTGCTGAACCTCTTCCGCTCCTAGCTCCTCGTCGGCCCCGCCTTCCTGAAGACCCGCCGCCAGTTGGCCATCGAGGTCCTGGCCCTTCGCCATCAGCTGGGAGTGCTCAAGCGGTAAGTCAAACGACCACGGTTGACGAACGCTGACCGAGGTCTCTGGGTGCTGCTCTCGCGCAGGTGGGCCAGCTGGAGCGACGCGCTGATCGACGCTGGTACCAGTCGTCACCGCAGTTGGCGCCGAGAGCTAGCTCGTTCTCGGATCAAAACGCGCAAGGGCGCGGATACAAACGAGAATCTGC
>CAZSVU010000562.1:0-4122 GCA_964610275.1 uncultured Polyangiaceae bacterium
ACCATCCCAGGTCGGATGGTCACGGCATGCAAGGAATGGACCGATCGAAGGTGCGCGCCTGCACACACTCCGCGACGCGTGGTATAGCCGAGGTCATGCGGTCACCTTGCTGGCTGGCGCTCCTAATCTGTGCCTGCGGCGCGCCGCCAAAGGCCGCCGCGCCAGCGCCATCCGCATCCGCACTGCGCGCGTCGGTCTTCCCCGCGCCCTCAGCCGAAGCAGCAGCGCACAAGGATGAGCAGCGGCCGCCTTCGTCAGAAGAGAAGGCCCCACCCCCGGTCGCGACCCGGGTCGTTGGACTGCACTGGCAGGCGCTCGGCAGCCCCACCGAAAGCCCAATCGCCTACTCAGCCAACGGCGAGTGGTACGCGTTCTTGACATCCGAGGGGCTCGTCGTCGGTGACTCCAAGACCTGGCAGCCGTTGAGCGTGGCTCCGCTCAACATCGACAAAGGAGCCCAGGCGCTCTTTCACCCGTCGAGCCAGTATGTCGTCGCGGCTTATGATTTCTATGTCGAGATTCATGAGATCCGGTCGGACCCCACTGGCATGAGCCTTACAGTGAGCGACCCTCCTCTGCCGTGGCACGAGACACCGGCGCTCAATCCTCTCGCGTTCGACCGGACCGGCATGCAGCTCGCAGTGGCCGATGTGGTGGGCGCCGTGGTCTACGACTTCGCGCAGCGAAAGCCGATCGCTCGGCTCTTCCCGCAGTTTTCCCTGACGCCGTCGGCCGTCGGCTTCAGTCGCGACCAGCTGTTCCTGACCCAGCCGTCAGCGGGCCCCTGCCGTTGCGACGATTTCGGCGGGTCGGCATCGGCGGTGGCCACCTGGAGGGTGGGCAGTTCGCAGATGAGCGCTCGCCGGCTGCAGGGCGACCTGGGGGTCGAGTGTCACCTGCGGCAAGGTACCCTCGTTGCTGGCGGGAGCCTCTGGGACCTGCGCTCGGGTCGCCGCCTCATCCACCACCGACTGAAACCGAGCGAGGTGGTCATGCAAGTCTACCGACTGCGTTCGTCGCGGCGCTGGGTGGGTCTAGTTTACGACTCGAGCCGGACGCCCGACACGCACGTCGGACTGTTCGGCGGCGGGGGACGGCACCGCGAGCTTGGTGAAGTGACGACCGACATCCCCCTGGCGCTGTCGGTGCGCCCCCAGGATGATCTGACCGTCTACCTGGAGTACGACTACGGCACCTCGCAGATCCACGTGCGCGCGCTTCCGATTGCCGGTGGCAAGGAACAGGTCGTTCCTCTTCCTGCGAAGGTCTGCCTGCAAGAGAACCGGGTCGTTTCGAACGAGACGTGCCAGGACGCACCGGATACCGGAACACCGTGGGAGCGAAATCCCGAGGCGCCGGGCCTGGATGATTCCGTGCCCGTGATCCAGGCGCCGCCGCTGCCGCCGCCCATGCCGTCGAGGCCGTCACCCGAGCACCGCTCGAGCCTCGATCGCAGCGAGCGACCGGACTTCTCCTAGTGCCCTGTCTCGGAAGTAACAATCCATGAACGCGCCGTACCGCATGATTGTGGGACTCCCAGGTGGCTGTCGAGATAGGGCACATCGGCACCGAAGGTGCCGCATGAAAGACAGGGTGCTCTGGCTAGATCGCAGCGGAGCTGTCCTCCGCCGGGCCGCCACCCTCGCGTTCGGCCCGGCGGAGGACAACGATTGCGACTTGTGAGACACAGCACTAGTAGCCCGTGCCTCCCGAAAGCGCAGCGCCTTGGCCGTCGCGATCTTCAACGACGGCCGCACCATGACACTGACCCTGTGCGGCACCCGCATCCAGAACAACACCGCCAACGTGCACGGTGCGGCGATCTTCTTGGTGAGCAACGATCACACCGGCAACATCGTGATCCGCGACTCGGTCATTCGAAACCACCCCGGTGGTTCCTGGTATCCCCAGCCCGGGATCTCCATGCACGACGACACGCAGCTCGAGATCGAGAACTCCATCCTCGAAGAGTGGAGCGGTGGCCCGCCGGGCCCCCCGGCGACACGGAGAAGTCTGTGGCATTCCCACCCCAGCGCTGGCAGGCTGCGCAAGCCGAACGAGCGCGTCGGTCTGCGGTCGCGCCCGGGGCCAAGGAGGCGAACATGACACGCTACGGGTGCTTCGAAATCCAGGCGACTTGCAGTCACTGTGGTCAACCGCTCCCGGTCAACGGCGTGCTGCAGAACGTCACCTGTGCGGCCTGCTCCCAGGTGACCAAGCTGCCACCAGATCACCTGCCCGGCTTCATGAACGATTTCGAGGAGGAGTATCCCGGACTCGAAGAGAAGCAGGGCCAGGGCGGCCAGATGATGGGCGGCGGGCAGACCTACAAGTACGGTTACTACCGGCTCAGCCCGCGTTGCGGCCAATGCAAGTCGCCCCTGGCCGAGGTGGCCCCGGGCACGGACGGCTACACCTTCTGCAACGAGTGCGGCAATCGCTATCATGCCTACCCCGCGCCGGATTGGCTGCGTGCCAAGGTTCCTTCGGCGGTGCAGATCATCAGCCCGGAACGCGAGATGGCCGTAGCCGAAGGCGATCAGGCGTTGCAGGTCAATCAGGAGAAGATTCAGCCCATCATGATGAGCTGCCCCGGGTGCGGCGGCGGACTCACCATCACCGCCGACACGCAACGCACCTGCAGCTGCCAGTACTGTGAAGCGCAGATCTTCATTCCGGATGAGCTGTGGAAGAAGCTCCATCCGGTGAAGACCAAGCTGGAGTGGTTCGTGCGCTTCGAAGGCGCCACCCACCAGCAACTCAATGCCGAGCGTCGCCGACGTGACCAGGAAGCGGAGCAGGCCGAGATCGCCGGACGCGGCCGGTTCGCTCCGAAAGCTGGCGGCGCGAAGGGCGCAGCGATCCCCTGGCGCGTCATCATCTCGATCGGGCTGGGGATCATGATCGCCGGCGCGGGAGTCGTGGCGGCGGTGGCCGGGGAGATGCTTGGCTACGCGGTGCCCGAGCCGGTCGTGGTCGTCCCGTTCATTGCCGGGTTGATGGTGGCTATCTTCGGCTCGATTGCCCCGGCCATGCTCGGCACCCGCGCCGGGCCCCTGAAGTCGAGCAAGCAGGCCCTGATTGCCGTCGCCCGCAAGCACGGCATGGAGATCCATGGCGAGCACGAGACCAGCTACATCGGCAGCGCCCGTGGCAGCATTCAGGGGCGGGACGTCAACCTCAGTCCCTCCAGCGACGAAGCGATCGAAGTCGAGCTCGACGAGCGCGTCTTCTATCTCAAGACCGATCCACGCTGGGCGCGTCCGGACGAGGATCTGTGGCGTTTCACGACCGGTGATCCACGGTTTGACCAACTCTTCCCGATCCGCTACGCCAAGCCGGAGATCGTCCAGCGCCTCGAACAGTCCCAAGCGGATTTGGCGCCGCTGTTCTGGTTCATTGATCGCTGGGGCTCGCGCATCGCGCGCATGGAAGTCGATTCCGACGTCGAGCTACACATTTTTCCCGGCGGCGGCGAGAGCGAAGTCATGAAGTATGTCGCCCCCGAGGACATGGAACCGCTGCTCAACGACACCCTGGTGCTCGCCAAGGCCCTCGATGCAGTGGCACGCGGCAAGCAGCCGGAGCTTCCTGCTCATTCGGCCCCAACCCAGCCTCCAGCGGCTTACGCGCAGCCGCCGCAACACCCGCAGCAAGCCCAGTACGCACAGCAAGGTCAGTATCCGCCGCAACAGCCGCAGCAGTACCCGCCGCAGCAGCCGCAGCAGTACCCGTCGCAACAGCCGCAGCAGTACCCGTCGCAACAGCCGCAGCAGTACCCGTCGCAACAGCCGCAGCAGGCCCAGTACTCGCCGGAGCAGGCGCAGCAGACCCCGCAGCAAGCCCAATCCCCGCAGCAACCCCAGTACCCGCAGCAAGCCCAATCCCCGCAGCAACCCCAGTACCCGCAGCAGCCCCAGTACCCGCAGCAACCCCAGTACCCGCAGCAACCCCAGTACCCGCAGCAACCCGGTCAGCCCGCCCAGCAACAGGCGCCGGCTCACCCCGTGGCCCCACACCAGTACCCCGGGCATCGGCAGCGCTAGTATCACCACCCCCGCCCTCGCCCCTCTATGAGGCGGGTCAAGAGGTTTTGGTTTTGGTCGGGGGCAGGGGCAGCGG
>CAZSVU010000563.1:0-4118 GCA_964610275.1 uncultured Polyangiaceae bacterium
CCACCCGGCTGGTTGGCTCTTGCGGGTTCGCCTGGAGAGCCTCCCGAAAGGCCGTCAGGGCTCCGCTGATGTCCCCCAGTCGGCTGAGCCTCAGCTGCGCCAGTCGGGCCATCAGCTGAGGCCGTTCCTCCTCGGGGACCAGTCGAATCTCCGCGTCGAGCACGTCGGCGGCCTCGGACCACTGGCGTTCCTGTTCGAGTAGCGGCAGGAGGCGCGCGTGGGCCTCCTGCGAAGGACCGTACTTGTCGACCAGAGCGCGCCAGGCCCCGAGCGCCGCTGCGCGGTCGCGGATGCGAGTGGAACGCAGCTCCGCGGCACGAAACGCCAGCTCTCTCGCCTCGTCCGGGTTCTTGCTCCGTGCGGCGCGGCGGTCCAGCACATCCGCCAGCGCAACGTGGTTCGAGGCCGCTTCGTACAGCGGCTCCAGGCGGCGCAGCGCCTCGTCCGCCCACGGCGAATCCACCAGCGCCTCCCACGCCGGAGTGCTCACTGCCTGTTCGAGCACCCCGTCGTCGCAGAGTCGAGTCAGGCGCCGGGCTGCAGCGGTGCGCGCCTGCGCCTCGGGTTCGTGCTGCACCACGATGGCCAGAGTCCGTCCGAGTTGCTCGAGGTCTCCTGCCTCGGAATAGATCTCCGCCAGATGTCGTGCGGCGCCCAGCGCGGCGCTCGCGTCACTGGCAGTGGAGAGCACCTTCTCGAGCACCGTCTGGGCCCGCTGGACGTCGCCCAGCTTGCGGCAGAGAGCGCCCACATCCACCCCGACACGGGCGCGGATGTCTCCGTCGCGAGCGCTGCGCATGGCACGTTCCAGCAGGCCAGCCGCCTCGCGCGGCTGATCCAAGTCGACACTCAGCTCCACGAAGCGACGCCTGAGATCGTCATTGCCTGGATCGCCGGCCACGGCCGGGCCGAGCAATTCCAGCGCCCCCGCCGGGTCGTCGAGCTCGTCTTGCCGCAAGACAGCCAGTCTGCGCTGGACCTCGATGCGCCGCGGCCCGCGCACCAGCCTGAGCTCCAGCGTCAACATGTCGCTCGCGGCTCGAATGCGGCCCAGCTTCAGATACGCATCCGACAGCGCCCCGGCCGCCCGGGGCGCCACGACGCGGTGTTCGAGCAGCCCTTCTGCCACTGCCAAGGCGCGCTCGTCGCTGGGCTGGACTCCCAGCAGTGCTTCCAGGTGGGCGATCGATCGCTGCGGCTCGCCGAGGTCGGTCGTGTACAGCTGCACGAGCTTCCGGCGATGCTCCAAGACCGCAGACGCGGTTGGATCCTCCGCCGCTCGTACCGCGTCCTCCAGCACCTTCGCCGCGTCCCGATGCCGCCCCGCACTCGAGTGCGCATTCACCAGCGATGCGATGGCCGCGTCGTCGCCAGGCACGAGCCGCAGGATGCGCTTGTTCACGTCGATACAGACGGGCTCCGCTCCCTCCAAGCCTTCGACCAGCGCCGCGGCTTGTCTGAGCCGGGCCACCTTGGCCTCAGTGTCGTCGGCTGCCGTGGCGGCCTCCACGTAGAGCTTGGCGAGCCCGGCCTGGTCCCCCGTCGCGTCCAACCACCGCTCGTGGGTGGCGATCGCCTCGGGGTGCCCGGGCACACACTCCAGCACCTTTCGCGCAAACCCCGTGGCTCCGTCGGCATCACCCAGAAGGTCGCCAAAGAAGCGCGACGCATGCAGGAACAGCACCGCTCGGTCTGACGGGGCGATCAGCTTGATGCGCTTCTCCCCGCAGACTCTGTCATACGCCAAGGCCAGATCGGCGGTCGCGTCGTCACGAACCGCGGCGTCATGCAGCAACGCCCAGAGTTCCAGGTTGTGCTCGCTCTTGGTCAAACTGGTGACCAAGAGCTCGAGCACACCCCCCGGATCCTCCAGCCGCTCTCGGAGCAACTCGGGGAGAACCGACACACGCAACGTTCCGGACGGACGCTTGGTGGTCATCTTGCGAGCGATCGCCCTTTCGCGCTCAAGCGGCAGGTTTCAGCGCAGCTTCAGAGGCTACCAGACTCCAAGCTGCGCCGGACGGTCGATCCTCGCGATATGCCCCCGGAACCTCCGACGACCCTGAGCGTACGAGCAGCATACCCGGGGTCAGGGGGCAACATTTCCCCCGCTGCTCAGCCGCCGTGGTTGGGCGCGCCAGCCCCCCAACCGGGCGCGAGCCCGAAGCGCGCTTACATGAGCAAACCGCTCAGCCGCCCTTACGCGCCGGCGGAACCAGCGACGCCGGGCCCTCGCCGATCAGGTCGGTCCGGCCGAGCTTGCCCAGCGCCTCGCGCGCGAGCTTCCACTGGGCGGGGTCCCACCAGAACAACAGGGCCTTCATCAGACGCTTCTCCCTGAGGTCGCGGGTGACGACGACTGGCTCGCCGCGCAGCGGATCCACCCCGGTCAGGTACATGCACGTGGCCAGGGTCATGGGGGTCGGGATGAACTCCTGGACCTGTCGAGGGCGCATCCCGTGTCGCTTGAGGTAGAGCCCGAGCGCGAGTGCGTCGCTCAGGCTGGAGCCCGGGTGCCCGACCATGAAGTACGGCGTGAGGTACTGCTTCTTGTTGGCCACACGGCTCGCCCGGTCGAACGCCAGGGCGAATTTCTCGTAGCTTCCAATGGCGGGCTTGCGCATCCTCGACAAGACGTCCGGAACGCAGTGCTCCGGCGCCACGGATAGATGCCCTCCGGTGTGATGGGCCGCCAACTCGGCCACGAGCTCCGGGGACGACTGGGCCACGTCGTGGCGGACGCCGGAAGCCACCAGGACACGGTCGACGCCACGCGCCCGCCGGGCTCGCCTCAGCAGCTGGAGGTAGGGCTCTGCGTCCGCGCGCAACCGACTGCACCGCTTCGGGACGACACAGGATCGGCGACGGCAGGCGGCTCGCGCCTTCGGATCCGAACACTCCATCCCGTAGAAGTTCGCCGTGGGTCCTCCGAGGTCCGAGATGACCCCTGAAAAGCCCGGACGCTGCGCAATCCGCCTGACCTCGCCGAGCACACTCTCTGGCGAGCGGCTCTGCACGTCGCGTCCTTCGTGCTCGGCGATGCTGCAGAAGGCACAGCCTCCGAAGCAGCCTCGCATGATGCTCACCGAATCCTGAACGGTCCCGAGCGCCGGCACGCCGTCCGGCTCGTGGCTCGGGTGGGCGGCCCGCTGAAACGGCAATGCGTACAGCCGCTGGAGGTCCTCGACGCTCGAGGCAGCGGCAGGTGGGTTGACCATCACCGCTTGGTCGCCGTGCGGCTGCAGCAGGGGTCGGCCGTTGTGCGGGCTGTTCTCCCGGCTCGCCAAGCGCGTCATCTCCACGAAGGCCGCGCCGCCTGCCTGGACGTCTTCGAACGACGGCAACACCACCGGACCGCGCCCAGCTGCCGCCTCGCGACTCCTGCCAGCCAGGTCCTGCCACTCCCGTCGAGGCAAGACGTACGCCGTCCCTGCGACGTCCCGAATCTCCGGAACCGGCTGGCCCTGGTCCAGGCGCGCGGCAATCTCGAGCGCGGCACGCTCGCCCATACCAAAGACGAGCAGATCCGCCTTGGCGTCGAGCAGGACCGAGCGGCGCACGCTGTCCGACCAGTAGTCGTAGTGAGCGATCCGCCGGAGCGACGCCTCGATTCCGCCGAGGACGATGGGCACGCCCGGAAACGCACGCCGACACAGGTTGGCGTACACCACGCTGGCGCGATTGGGGCGCGCTCCGGGGCGTCCCCCCGGTGAGTACGGGTCCTCACTGCGCACCTTGCGCTGCGCGGTGAGCTTGCACAGCATCGAGTCGAGATTCCCGGCGCTCACGCCGACGAACAGCCGCGGTCTGCCCAGGCGAGCCACGTCGCGTACCGTATCCCAGCGAGGCTGCGCCACGATCCCCACGCGGTAGCCGCACGCCTCCAGCCAGCGCGCGATCAGCACCGGTCCGAACGCGGGATGATCCACGTACGCATCCCCGGTCACGATCAGGATGTCCACCCCGTCCCAGCCTCGGGCTGCGAGATCTGCGGCGTGGGTGGGCAGGAACCGCCGCCGCGGTGCCGGACCGCTACGGGCCGTTGCCGCACGAGCGCGCCTGCGGGGCATGGCAGGAAGGATGTCCCGAACGGGTCAACTCAGCCAGGACGGAACGCA
>CAZSVU010000564.1:0-4066 GCA_964610275.1 uncultured Polyangiaceae bacterium
CGCCGAGCTAACGCCGAGCTAACGCTCGGCGGCGGACTGGTGGAACGCAGCACAGCTACGCGCCTGGTGTCCGACCGCTGGCCACGTCACGGGCCAGCTTGGTCGCCCAGCGGATGAACCGGGGCCAGGTGGCGGCGGGACGCGCACTCGGCTGCATTGGTTCGATGCCGAGCGATTCCAGGTCCGACCTGGCGACCTCCAGGAACTTCACCGCCTCGATCCCCGCGACGGTCTCCGGCATTCCCGCGACCTTCTGGGTCAGTTCGTGAAGGCCGATCAGGACTCGGATCAGGTTTGGCCATCGGGGTATGCGTCCGGGAAGAGGGCGAATCAGCGCTTCGAGCTCCTGCCGGCGCTTCCAGCTGAAACGTACCTGGTTGCGCACACGCTGCGACCGCACGAGTCCGGATAGTGCGAGATCGTCCAGCACTTGGGCAATGTTGCGCTTGGTGTACCCAAGGTAGGCGAGATCTGCCGCGCTCACGTGAGGCGCCTCTGCCGACAGGAGCGCCGCCAACACATCCGCTCGCGCGCCGACCCCAAACAGTGTGCGCAAGCGGAGATTCAGCAAGGCCGGCCGAGCGGGATTTCCGAGCTTCGACTTGCCGCTGAGCCGTACTCCCACCGCCTTGCCGCCTTCGTCCCCAGGCCACCCCGCGTGGGTCGTTGCGTTGTGGGAAGCGGCGAACGTCGCGAACGACGCGCTCGCTCTGGGTGAGACGCTTCGCAGGAGATTCTTCAACCTGGGCTTCGACACGAAGCGGCCGAACTTGGCGCACCAGTCCAACGCTTCGTCGCGAAGCCTCGGATCTGCGTCTGCCAGCGCGGCCGTGAGCAGCAGCAACTCCTCGATCCCAACTGCGACCTGGCCGTAGGGTTTCGTGCCCGCGACCCCGAGCTCCGTCCACTGACGCCAGGCCAGGTCGAGCAGCTGACTTTCGATCTGCTGGCTAGCCGTCATGCTCGACTCCGAGCGCGGCGAGTGCCTGCTTGAGCATCTCGGCAAAGCCCTCCGAGGGGTCGTGACTCACGCACCACCGCGCCGCCGCCCGGAGTTCTTCGGAGCTGGGCGCGAGCTGCTTCAAGTCCGCGAAGTGCTTGCTGTGCGGTCCCTGGTCCACCGCAGCGTAGAGCTTGAAGAAGATCTGGTCTGAACGGTGCGCCACGTGCACGACGAGGGAACCGAACGATCGAGTCATCACGCGCTGCATGAACCCCGCCGGCAGACCTCGGTCCAGCAACTCGGTCGGGCCGGGGTTGAGCCAGTCCTCGGCAAGCCCCATCGCGCGCCCCACGTCGCGAACCGCCCCGACCAGGTCGTCAGGCAGCGGCTTCGCGGTACGCAGCCTCACCCCCTCAACCAGCGCGACGACGTCCAGGTCCTTGGTGGGACGCTGAATGAGCCCGAGAAGCAGCAGACTGCCTCCGCCAATCACGGCGATTTCGGCCCGCTGCTTGCGACTCTCGAGCAGCAGCCCTAACGCCTGTAGGGCCTCTTCCAGCCGGTTTGGCGTGAAGTCCATTCAAGAAGTTTAACTTCTCGTACCGAGAAGTCAAACCTCTTGAAGAAGTCCCCGGTTCTGCTGGTGCCATACTCGCTCGAATGTACGTACCCACTCGCGCTGGTCAGGACGGAGCTCGGGCGGGATCCGATCTGCAGCTTGCTGGGGCCAAACACGCAGCAGGGTCACGATTTCCCGGCAGATTGAGTTTTCGCCAACGACGGCTGGCTATCCGTAGGTGAGATCGCAGATTACGCTGTCTCCCCGCGCCCGACTCTGCAGGCGATGCAGTTCTCGTGGGCGAAGGAGGAATTGGCGCGCGCGGCCTGGTTTCCGTTTCGATGGATGGTGCGCGTTCGATGGCTCCCGGTGAGACGAGAACGGTATCATTCACCATCGACCGCCTGGTCCTGAATCAAGTCGGAACCGTTCAGGTACCCATCAGGTTCTACGAAACCGGAACGAACGCATACTCCGATGTGTTGGCGACGTTCACGCTGACACTCGCGAACACGGTCGCCCTGAATGTTCCAGACAGCCTCGACTTCGGTGGAAGCCTAAACCTGATTCAGGTGGAATCAGACACGATTGTCATCGAGGCCCTGGGAGCGGACACCTTTGACTGGACGTTGACTTCGGAAGAATCGTGGGTGGAAGTATCTCCCGCCTCCGGTAGCGGTACCACTGAGGTCACCGTTACGGTGAACCGGTTGTTGATGCAGGATGACGATGAATCCGCCTGCTCAGGGGGAACGTACTCTTCGGACGATCCGAACTGTGTGCGCAGGACGTGCTATAGCGCGCCCGTTCAGTTCTCCTCCAATATTGGAGATGTTCGGATGGTGGTGTGGGCTGAGATTCAAGAGCCCTGCAACTAGCCGACCGAGCTGGGATGGCCCCCGGCTGGCGAGGGCCGTGCCAGGCGCTGGTGGTGCGGGCACCGGCGGGGCCGCTCAACCCTCAGCCTGCCCGATGCCGGTCACAGCCACGAGGGCGGCCCGGTTTTCACGGGTGTGTTTGCTCACACGAGACTTCGGCGACTCTCCTGAGGTACCCTCGCGGGTGAGCGTTACGGTAGGCGACCATTACTGTGGGGAAGCGGATGTCGAGGAATGGGACTTGGATGTCAGACTTCATGTCTTTGACGTCGGAGGCGACTGCATGAGGCTTGGACTCAGAGCGTTGGCACTCGGATTGGTGCTGTCGACGGCGGCTGCCGCCCAGGACGACGCGACCGTGGCGGCAGCGCGCGAAATCGCGAACCAGGGGCTCGAGGCGTATGACGCCGGCAGGTACGAGGAGGCGGCGGACAAGCTCAGCCGAGCCTATGAAGTCGTCAGGCTGCCCACGGTCGCTCTGCTCACTGCGCGGGCGCTCGTGAAAGCTGGCAAGCTCGTTCGAGCATCCGAAGTCTATCTCCAGGCGACACGGCTGGAAGCGGCCGGAGGCTTTCGGGCCGACCAAGAGAAGGCGCAAGAGGACGCAGCCCGTGAACGCGCGGATCTCATGCCGCGCATCCCAAGCCTGGTCGTGGAGGTCGAAGGCGCCGAGCCGAAGGACGTCGTCGCCACCGTCGATGGCAAGCAGGTCCCCATGGCCCTGCTCGGCGCTGGCCTGGTCGTCGACCCTGGAAAGCGTCAGATCGAAGCGAAAGTCGGCCTCGCGTCGCTCACGCAAGAAGTGGTGCTCAAAGAGGGGGAGCGGAAGTCGGTGATGCTGCGCTTTGCGTCCCAACCGGAGGCCGCGCCACTGCCCACCGCAGAGTCGGCACCGCCGCCCAACTCCGCCCCGTCGCCCAGCGCACCACCGCCGACCCCGCCGGACGGAGACGCTGGGGCGCAGGGCTCAATGCAAGCAACACTCGGCTGGGTGGGCCTGGGAGTCGGCGGAGCCGGGCTGATCTTCGGCACGGTCACCGGGGTGATGGTGGCATCCAAGAAGTCGAAGCTGGACGACGGTGGGTGTGTCAAAAACCAGTGCTACGTCGACCAGTCCGACGACATCAAGAGCTACAACTCGCTGCGGACGCTCTCCACGGTCGGCTTCATCGTTGGTGGAGTTACGGCGGCGGCAGGTGCCACCCTGCTACTGACTGCGCCGGACACGGGGGCATCAGGGCCCGAGGTGCAGGCTTGGCTAGGCGTAGGCTCTGCCGGCGTCGCGGGGAGATTCTAGGATGGAGAAGCCGAGTTCGACGCTACGCCGCAGTGTAGGCTGGAGTCTCTTCGCACTGGTCGCCGCCAGCTGCGCGTACCCTGAGTACGAAGACGGCCTCGGGGTAAGGGGCGTGGGCGGATCTGGCGGCGGTTCAGGGGGCGTGATCGCCGGCGCCGGTGGGACGACGAACAGCGGAGGTGATCTGGTCGCTGCAGGGGAAACCGGAAGTGGTGGCCATCTGGGCAGCGGTGGCAGCACCGAAGGCGCCGCCGGCACCGCTGGCTCCGGCCTGGGCGGAGATACCGGCGCTGGCGGCTCGGGCACGGGCGGCGATGTGGGCTCGGGTGGGTCGGGCGTCGGTGGCGACGTGAGCTCCGGAGGGTCCGGCGTCGGTGGCGACGTGAGCT
>CAZSVU010000565.1:0-4055 GCA_964610275.1 uncultured Polyangiaceae bacterium
CTGCCATCACCTCGGAAAACGCCCCTCAATCGGAGCTCTCGCAGCCGGAGCTGTCATCTCCTGCCAATACACTGACGGTGACAAAACAGGGGCCTTTGGGAAGGGGAACTTAATCTCCCCAGGATCAGGACATTTCCGTTCGCATGAGAAGACGCATCATTGCCCCTGCAATTGCCTTGACTCCCTTGCACAGCCGTGGGCCTCATGGTTCGGTTTCGTACTCGTGATGAAGGGCGCCGAGTACTGCGAGGTGTGCTGGCTACCTCGCTCGTCCGCCCCGAGATCGTTGGGAATGGGCGTGACACCGCGAGGTCGCTGCCTGTGCTGGCTACATGCCTCGTCCGCCACAGGATCATTCAGGAACCCGACAAGCTCAAGACTTGAAGGTTGAGTGGCGACGCTTGCGACCGGCTTGGCCCGGCGCCGCGGTGTCCGTGAGCGCGTCCACCAGGACGCTGAGCGCCCGTGCTGCTGCCCGGGATGCCACCAGGTCGCCAGCTCGCAGCCCGCGCAGGACGGCGTCTACGAGCGCCTGAGCGGCGGCGTGGTCGGGTTTCGCGCGCCTCGCAGCGAGCTCAGCGGCGAGCTGCGTGACAAGGTCCAGTCGCCCGGCATCCGCCGCCAGTGTGAGCGCCCGGAGGAGGGCGGGTTCGACTACGCCGGTGAGGTCCAGGTCGGCCGATCGCGAATCGTCTGAATCGTCTTTGGCGGTGTCACTGTTCGTCACTATTCGTAGGCTTCCGGCCCGCTGCGGCGGCTCGTCAGTGACGAATAGTGACGAATAGTGCACGTTCTTCGTCACTGCGGACCATGTCGCGTTGAGTCACCTCGTAGGACCGCGCCGCTGCGCGCAGCGCCGTGAACTTCCGAGGCGCCTTGTAGACCATCCGCTTGATGTCGCCACGACGCAGCTCGTCCGCCCGCTGCCAAGCGTCCACGGAGTCGTTCTTGACCCCGTTGCTCCTCTCGGGCAGCTCCACCACCACTTCGTCCGCCAGCGGCTCCAGCATCTCGTATAGCCACTCGGCCTGGGTCCCCTCCTCGAGACAGATGTGCTTGTGGCCAGCGACCGAGCGAACGAAGTCGGTCAACACTTGCCCGTTCGTCTCCAGCCTGGCTTCTTTTCGCCGCTTCCCGCTGGGTGTCGTTCCCAGAAACTCGATCCGTGCGGTTAGGAGCCGACGTGACTGCACCGCGAGCATCACAGACACCCTGGCCGGATAGGGAGCTGCCATCGCGCGCCCGCCCAGGCCCACGGTCCACTGAACCCGGACGCACCACTCCCCTACCCCGGACCGATGGAACAGAACCTACGCTGCTCTCCGCGCGTACCGATGGTGCAGACCGCCGACCACCGGGAGCTCGACGACGTCGCCCGTCTCCGGAGGCTCCACCGCTCGGGGCTCCGGTGCGTCCTTGTCGAGCGACAGGTGCGTGCGGCACCGGTGGGAATACTCGTCAACGAATCGCCGAAGCAGCCGTCGCAGGTAGCGTTCGTTCACCGCAATCACGTGATCGACGAACTCGCGCCGCAGCGTACCGATCACCCGCTCGACGTACGGCGACTGCCAAGGCGAACGTCGCGCAATGATGACTTCTTCGATGCCAAGATTCTGGACGCGATGCCGAAAGACAGCGCCGTAGATGCCATCCCGATCGCGCAGCAGGTACCGGCGTGCGCTGTCCCACGGGAACGCCTGCACGATCTGGTTCGCGGTCCACGCGACCGAAGGACTGCTCGTCACGTTGATACTCAGAATGCGCCTGCGGTCATGGGCCAACACGACGAACACGAACAACACGTGGAAGAAGACCGTGGGTACCGTGAAGAAGTCGACGGACACGAGCGATCCGAAGTGGTTCTCCAGGAAGCTCCGCCAGGTCTGAGACGGGGGCTTTCTCCGGCGCGGCAGGTACTTCGAGACGGTGGCCTCGGAGATCTTGATTCCCAGCTTCAGCAACTCCCCGTGGATGCGCGGCGCGCCCCACATGTTGGCGGCGGCCATTCGCTTGATGAGCTCCCGGATCTCGGGATCGATGGCAGGGCGGCCACCTTTGGGCCGGCTACGCCACCTCCAGTACCGACGGAATCCGGCCCTATGCCATTTCACAACCGTGGCCGGCTTCACGATGATCAGCGCGTCGCTCCAGCTGGTCCACCGACGCGAGAGCAGCACCCACAGCCCGCGGTCTGCGTTGCTCAGCCGGGGGCGCTTAACCGAGCGTTGGAGGACTCCGAGTTGATGGCGCAGAGCGAGGAGCTCGACGGCGAGTTCGCGTCGGGTTCTGAAGAAGGCCAAGCCGGCGAGGACCAGTGCGCGGATCAGGTTCAGCACGGCCGGCGACCGTGGCTCAGTCCCGGACCGACCTCAACGATTTCGCCCTGGTCCGAGTTTTCAGGACCCACACGGGTAACCAGTGGACCTCCCGGTTCTCGCGCATGGAGAGTCCGCACATGCCAGGGGTCTTCGACCGCGCGGGGTCGACCAGGCGCTCGCGCTATCGCTCCTGGTCGCGTGGCCTTCCGCTTAGGTGGACGGCGTCGGCACCCACGTTCGATTTGATTTCGCGGCGGATCGAGTTTCGACGGAGCACGGCCTGGCTAGCAACTCCGACACTGGTTCGGTCATGGAGGGACCTCAACAGTTTGTCGACGGATGAGTTCTCGCGGACCGCGCGGGCTACAACCGTGGGCCGCGGCGACGTCTCGCGCTCCAAACCGAGACAACCATGATCCGGTTCTGCGGAGGGTCGCGCCGGAAGTAGACGTGGTGCTTGGTCTTCGGCAACAGCAGACGAAGGACCGAGGAACCACGTCTTGTCTCGTAGCGCGCACCAATGTCCGGCAGATCGCTCAGCTGGCGCAGCGCTGCATCGAGTTCATCAAGAAACAGGTCCTTCGCATCGCGGTTCTGTCGCCACCAACCGTCGATCCGTTCGATCTCCCGAATGGCTCGCCGCGTGTATCGGATCTTCACGTTCGCGACCGAAGTCGAGCCATCACTTCGAATGCGTCTTCGTGCCGACCAGCGGCGGCGTCGCTGAGCCCGTCCTCGATCGATTCGTCCAGAGCGGCCCGTTCCTCGTCGTCAAGGTCGTCGTCGTTCATGGCAACCAGCCAGAGCTCACCGTCGGGCAGATCGGTCGGCTCGTCCAAGATAATGCGACCGTTCGCGACTCGTGCTTTCAGCGCAACCATTGCCCCAAGAAGATAGCACAGCCCGACCTGTGCGACCTCGATGAGGGGAACGTGTGACACTCAGGCACCTCCCTGGGTATTTGGTACGAGAAGCGACGTAGAGCGACGCAGAGTGACACACCCCGATCTGGACGACGCGGAAACCGGCATGATTCCCGCTACTTGAAGATCAACGAAGCGGGCTTCGATTCCCGGCGCCTCTTGAAGGGGGTGATGTCAAGGGCGTATTTGCCCACTACCGTACCCGCCCCGACATCAGGCGGTCGGTCATCAGTCTCGCGCGGTGGCTGCCAGGGGCTCGGACGCCGAATCCGCAGTTTGCTCGATGTCGTCCCCCGGGGGCGTGAGCTGGCACGTGTTGGAGCGTCGTATTGAGTCCGGAGTGTGATGCCGCTGGCGCTTCGCCGTAGGGGCGGGCGCCATCCTCTTGACTGGGCCTCTATGGGCCATCGCATCAGTCGGCAACTCCGAGAGGGCATATTCTCCACATGGGGCCTACCCGCTGCGGCGGGCGACCAGGCGCCGGGCTGATGCTCACTCTCGAAAACCTTGGTCCGGGAGACGACGCGTACCGGTGCCGTGTCGTGACCCGCGTCAGCAGCCAATGCGGCGGTGCTGTTGTCTACTGCTGCTTGGCTGGATCGTACTCCTCCTGGTTCTTCCACATCGCCAGCACCGCACCGGCGATCCGTCGCGCCAACGTCAGCCGGGCCAGGTTCGGCTTGGTGCCGGCTTCGAGCAGGCGGTGATAGCTGGCATGCAACGGTTGCTTCACCGCCCGCCGGATCACCGACTCCGCGGGGCATTGGTGCACAGCTCCGATTCGGGCGTGACTTCGGCTCCGATCCAGTCGGAA
>CAZSVU010000566.1:0-4038 GCA_964610275.1 uncultured Polyangiaceae bacterium
CGCAAAGGTCGAGGTCAAGTAGCAAAGCCTTGCGGTTGACCGCCTCTGTGCCAGCATCCCTCAGCGCCCTCACCTCCGTGGGACGTGGGGGCCATGTGCGCCTGTGCATTTGCGCGGGACGGGAGGACGGGTGGGCCCTACAGGTCGGGGCCCACTCCGACGCTTTGACGTGTGTTGCCCGAGGGCTCGGAGGACACGAGCCCCTCGCTGCAGCAGCGCCCGGCGACCTGAATTGGTTGGAGAGGAAGTGAAATGGCGATCAAGGTCCAGTCCAACTTCCGTCATCGTCTGAACCTGGGACGGGTCGACTCCATCGTCGACATTCCCAATCTCATCGACATCCAGAAGAGCAGTTACGAGAAGTTTCTGCAGTCCGACCGGCTCCCCCGAGAGCGGGAGGAACTGGGGTTGGAAGCTGTGTTTCGCAGCGTCTTTCCCATCAAGGATTTCGATGGGACGAGCGAGCTCGTCTACGTCAGCTACAGCCTGGAAAGGCCCAAGTACGACGTGGATGAATGTCGACAGCGGGGGATGACGTATGCCGCGCCCATCAAGGTGACCACCCAGTTGATGGTCTATGACGTCCGTGACGGTGGGGAACGGATCGTCCGCGACATCAAGGAGCAGGAGGTCTACTTCGGCGAGATCCCTCTGATGACGGAGACGGGAACCTTCATCATCAACGGGACCGAGCGCGTCGTGGTGTCCCAACTACACCGCAGCCCCGGCGTCTTCTTCGACCACGACAAGGGCAAGACCCACTCCAGTGGCAAGCTCCTGTACTCGGCACGAGTGATCCCCTACAGCGGCTCGTGGCTGGACTTCGAGTTCGACCACAAGGACATCCTGTACGTGCGCATCGACCGTCGCCGGAAGATGCATGCGACGGTGCTGCTGCGCGCGCTCGGCTTCAGCACCCAAGAGCTGATCAACTACTTCTACGACACCGAAGACGTCTACCTCGAGGACGACGGAGACTACTCCAAGAGCGTCGAGTACGACTTGCTCTCTGGCCAGCGAGCAACCCGCGACATCAAGGTGGGCAACGAGGTCGTCGTCAAGAAGAACACCAAGTTCACTCGCGGTGCCATCAAGAAGCTCAGGACATCCAAGGTCGACCGGCTGCCACTCGAGCTCTTGGAGCTCATCGGCAAAGTCAGCGCGGAAGATGTGATCGACAAGGAGACGGGTGAAGTCCTGCTCGAGTGCAACGAGGAGGTCACCGAGATCACCCTCGAGCGCCTGCGGGACGCAGGCGTCAAGAAGGTCAAGGTCCTGTTCATCGACGGCCTGAACGTCGGCCCCTACCTGCGGGACACGCTGATCGCGGACAAGGTCACCACCACCGAGGACTCGATCATGGAGATCTACCGGCGCCTGCGCCCCGGGGATCCGCCCACGCTCGAGACCGCCAAGCAGCTGTTCCACAACCTGTTCTTCAATCCGGAACGCTACGACTTGTCCCCGGTGGGGAGGCTGAAGCTCAACTACAAGTTCTACCGCGAGGTGAGCGAAGAGCAGACGCCGCCACTGGATCAAACCGTCCTCACCCCCCAGGACATACTCGAGACGGTTCGGCACCTGATCGAGCTCAAGAACGGTCGCGGGTCGGTGGACGACATCGACCACCTCGGCAACCGCCGCGTGCGCGCCGTCGGGGAGTTGATGGAGAACCAGTACCGCATCGGGCTGGTGCGGATGGCGCGTGCCATCAAGGAGCGCATGAGCGTGTCGCAGGAAATCGACACCCTGATGCCGCACGACTTGATCAACGCCAAGCCGGTCGGGGCAGTGGTGAAGGAGTACTTCGGCAGCAGCCAGCTGTCGCAGTTCATGGACCAGACCAACCCCCTGAGTGAGGTGACGCACAAGCGGCGGCTGAGCGCCCTGGGCCCCGGCGGGCTCACGCGCGAGCGAGCCGGGTTCGAGGTGCGGGACGTTCACGCCACGCACTACGGTCGCATCTGCCCGATTGAGACGCCGGAAGGTCCCAACATCGGCCTGATTGCCTCTCTGTCCACCTACGCCCGTGTCAATCAGTACGGATTCGTGGAGACCCCGTACCGAGCGGTCAGCAAGGGCAGGGTGGGTGCAGAAGTGAGCTGGTTCAGCGCGCTGGAGGAAGAGGGCAAGTACATCGCCCAGGCCTCCGCCGACATGGACAAGCACGGCAAGTTCGTCAGCTCGCTGGTCAGCGCTCGTCTCAACGGAGACTTCCGCATGGCGGGGCGGGATCAGATCGAGCTCATCGATGTCTCCCCGAACCAGATGGTGAGCGTGGCCGCCGCCCTGGTGCCCTTCCTGGAGCACGATGACGCCAACCGCGCCCTCATGGGTGCCAACATGCAGCGGCAGGCAGTCCCCTGCATCCGGACCGAGGCCCCCTTGGTGGGAACCGGCATGGAGCGTCGGGTGGCCATCGACTCCGGCGTCTGCATCGCGGCACGCCGCCGGGGCGTCGTCGAAAGCGTGGATGCCGAACGTATCGTGGTGCGCGCGACGGAGGGTGAGGACGAGGAGGTCCCGGACATCTACCAACTCACCAAGTTCCAGCGCTCGAACCAGAGCACCTGCTACAATCAGAAGCCGATCGTTCGCCCTGGAGAAACGGTTCAGCAGGGGGACGTGCTCGGGGACGGCCCCGCCACGCAGATGGGTGAGCTCGCCCTGGGCCAGAACGTGCTGGTCGCGTTCATGCCGTGGCAGGGGTATAACTTCGAGGACTCCATCCTGGTCAGCGAGCGCATGGTCAAGGACGACGTGTACACGTCGGTGCATATCGAGGAGTTCGAGTGCATCGCGCGTGACACCAAGCTCGGCAAGGAAGAGATCACCAAGGACATCCCCAACGTCGGCGAGGAAGCCCTGAAGGACCTCGACGATGCCGGCATCGTGCGGATTGGCGCCGAGGTGAAGCCGGGTGATATCCTGGTCGGCAAGATCACCCCGAAGGGCGAGAGTCAGCTCAGCCCCGAGGAGAAGCTGCTCCGGGCCATCTTTGGCGAGAAGGCGGGCGACGTGCGCGACAGCTCACTGAAGGTTCCGCCGGGAGTGGGTGGGATCGTCATCAACGCGCGTATCTTCTCGCGCAAGGGCACGGAGAAGGACGAACGTGCCCGGTCCATCGAGGATCAGGAACGCGCCAAGCTCGAGCGGACTCGTGACGAAGAGGTCAAGATCCTCCGGGACTCCTTCTATCGCAAGATTGCTGGGGTGTTGGACGGGAAGACCACTACCGGCAAGCTGGTGGATGACCGGGGCGACGTCCTGCTGGAGAAAGGGCGGAAGCTCGATGAGGCCACCCTGGCCGCCGTCCCGCGGCGCTACTGGGGTGAAATCCAGCTCGAGAGCGGCGCCGAAGAGGTCGGTCAACTGTTGCACGATCTGGAGGAGTTCGTCCGTCAGCGCGAGGAGCACTTCCGCGACAAGATCGAGCGACTCAGCCGCGGAGACGAGTTGCCGCCCGGTGTCATCAAGATGGTCAAGGTGTACGTGGCCATCAAGCGCAAGCTCCAGGTGGGTGACAAGATGGCTGGCCGCCACGGTAACAAGGGCGTGGTCAGCCGGATTCTCCCCGAGGAAGACATGCCCTACATGTCCGACGGGACGCCCGTGGACATCGTGCTCAATCCTCTCGGTGTGCCCAGTCGCATGAACGTGGGACAGATTCTGGAAACCCACTTGGGTTGGGGCGCGCGCAGCCTGGGCGAACAGATCCAGCGCATGCTGGACGAGCACTACAACCCGGAGCGTATTCGCGGTCGCATCGCCGAGCTCTGCCAGGCCGACGGCGAGTTCGCGACCCTGGCCAAGTCACTCTCCGACGAAGAGACGTTCCGGCTGGCTCGCAAGATGCGGCGGGGGATCTTCTACGCCTCGCCGGTGTTCGACGGCGCGTTTGAGAGCGAGATCAAGCGTGCGCTCAAAGAAGCCGGGCGACCGACGAGCGGCCAGGCAACGCTCTTCGACGGACGCACCGGCGAACCCTTCCACCAGAACGTGACCGTGGGCGTCATGTACATGATGAAGCTGCACCAC
>CAZSVU010000567.1:0-4000 GCA_964610275.1 uncultured Polyangiaceae bacterium
CAACAGGAATCTGTTTCGAGCACTATCGCGGCCCTCTGAGGTTTTGCGAGCCCTCACCCTGAGGGGGGGCTCGCAAAAGCGTGATCAGGATTGCGCTCGCTGATTCAAGCGAGGCTTGACCACCGGTGCCTTTCCAGGGCATTCCTCGAAGCTCGGTGCAGGCGGAGCGGCTGCTGGGGCGAGTGTCGAGGGACGACGATGCGGATACTGTCCGGGCTCTGGGTTCTGTTGCTGGTTGGCTGCGCGGAGCCGTCTCCGCCTGAGTCGCGTCAGGCACCGGCTGCCTCAGCCCAGCCGGCCGAGTCGGCGTCGCCGCAGGTGGGGCCGGGCGAGGCGAAGAAACCGCCGAGCGCGCCCGCGGTGGACAGAGCCGCCGTCGGCGAGATCGTCGAACGGGCGTTGGGCCAGACGCCCCTGCCGGCGGCCGCGGTCGTCCTGGAAAGCAGCGGCAAGCTGGTGACGGCGACCGGGCAGCGTGGCGCAGATCCCGCCGGGCAGGCACTACGACCCGGATCTACGGTCAAGCCGCTGCTCGCCTACATCGCGGCTCGTGCCGGCACGCTGTCACCGGACACCCGCTTCACGTGTGAGGGGCGATACGCGCCCATGCCGGGTTTCCGCTGCTACGACCAGCATGGTGAGCTCGACCTGGTGAGCGCTCTCCGCACTTCGTGCAACGCCTACTTCTTCAACCTCGCCCAGAAGACCGGCCTGGAGAAGATACGCGCGGGGTTCGAGGGATTCGGCTTTGGTGAGCCCACCGGGCTCGTCTCCGACGAAAGCAGCGGGAAGATCCCGGACGACGCTGCGCTACGGCACCTCGCTCCCGATCCCAAGGCCAAGGCGCTGTGGCCTGGCTTCACTTTGCTGATCGGGCTCGGGCATGGCCCCATTCAGGTCACGCTGGCCCAACTCACGAGCGCCTATGCTGACTTGGCCCTCCGCCTCACCCGGGAGAGTGATCAGAAGGCGCAGGCCAAGGAGCTGCAGCTCATCGACCAGCAGATCCTCCAGGGCATGCAAGCGTGTGTCGGACCCGAGGGCACGGGCAGCGCCGCCCAGGTCGAGGGCCTCGAGGTGGCGGGCAAGACCGGCAGTGCCGAGCCGGGTCACTACGCCGAAGCCGGCTCCGAGAAGGGCAAGGAGAATGGCTGGTTCGTGGCGTTCGCTCCGGCGAAGGACCCCGAGCTCGTGGTGGGCGTGGTGGTGCTCAACGGTGGCAACGGCGGAAGCTCGGCCGCTCCCATCGCCAAGGAAATCCTGAGCGGCTGGCGTCAGACCAAGTCCAAGTAGCGCCTGCAGACATGTCGAAACGAGCGCGTCGAGCGTCGAGTGCGAGCCGGACCATGTGGGTGGGGTGTGGTCTGCTCGCCGCGGCGGGATGCGCGCGAGCACCCGCACCGCAGGTTCCACCTGCCGAGAAGCCTCCGCCGCCCGGGCCGCCCGTCAAGGTGGATTGGCCGTCGTCCGGCGGAGATCGCAGGGTGGAGCAGCTGATCGAGCAGATGACACTCGACGAGAAGCTCGCGCAGCTCATCACGGGTCGCGCCGGTGACGACAGCCCGGAGGAAGTCTGTCGGCGCTTCCCGCACGGTATCGGCGGGGTTGGACGTCTGGGTCTTCACCGAGGCCCCCAGGAGACGGCCGAGTTCGTCAACGCCATGCAGCGGTGCTTCAAGGAGGGGACGCGACTCGGGATCCCGCCGTTCGTCATCGACGAAGCACTCCAT
Source organism: uncultured Polyangiaceae bacterium (assembly GCA_964610275.1). Lineage (GTDB taxonomy): Bacteria > Myxococcota_A > Polyangia > Polyangiales > Polyangiaceae > JAFGBI01. The sequence continues at coordinate 1,731 of CAZSVU010000567.1, forward strand.
GGGTACATGGCACAGGGTGCTACCAGCTTCCCGCAGGCCATTGCGCTCGGAGCGACCTGGGACCCAGCTCTGGTGGCCGAGGTCTTCACCGTCGCGGCCCGGGAGGCCCGTGCACGCGGGACGACCTGGGTGCTCACGCCGGTGCTCGATCTCGCGCGGGACCCGCGCTGGGGACGAACGGACGAGACGTATGGAGAGGACCCCTGGCTGGCCTCGCGCCTGGGGGTGGCCGCGATCCTGGGGCTGCAAGGGTCGGGGCCCATCGGATCCGACCGTGTGTTGGCGACCGCCAAGCACTTTGCCGTCCACGGGCAACCCGAATCCGGGTCCAACGGTGGACCGGGCAGCTTCGGCGAGCGCACGCTCCGGGAGGAGCTGCTGCCGCCGTTCGAGGCTGCGGTGCGCGAGGCCAGTGTCCGCAGCGTCATGGCCTCGTACACCGACATCGACGGGGTCCCGGCACACGTCAACCGGTGGCTGCTCAACGGCGTGCTGCGCGAGGAGTGGGGGTTTTCCGGATTCGTCACTTCCGACGGTAAGGCGATCCCAGAGCTGGTTCGGCTGCACCACATCGCCGACCGTCCGGAACAGGCCGCAATCCGGGCAATGCAGAGTGGCATCGACTTCGAGCTCGGCGACACGTTTGGCGGTCTGCAGGACGAGGTCCAGGCTGGGCGACTCGCGCTGGAGGTAGTCGACCGAGCCGTGACGCGCGTGCTTCGAACCAAGCTCGAGCTCGGTCTGCTCGACGATCCATCTGTGGACCCGGAGGCAGCGGAGCAGGTGACCAACACGGCCGAACACCGCGCGCTGGCCTTGCGTGCCGCGGAAGAGGCGCTGGTGCTGCTGAAGAACGACCAGGGGCTGCTGCCGTTCGATCGAACCAAGCTGCGCTCCATGGCTGTGATCGGCCCCAACGCCGCACGCACCCATCTGGGCAGCTACAGCGTGGATCCGCTGCACACGGTGAGTGTGCTCGAAGGGATCCGGGCCAAGGTGGGGGACAGCGTCACGGTTCGCTACGCCGAGGGCTGCCGTATCACCGAGGAGGACCTGACCTGGAAGGGGTGGTGGCAGGACAAAGTGGAGCTGCCCGACCCGCAGGAGGACTCAGCGCGCATCGCCGAAGCCATCCGGGTGGCACGCGCCTCGGACCTGGTGCTGTTGGTGCTGGGGGAGAACGAGGCGACGTCGCGCGAAGGATGGTCGCAGGATCACCTGGGCGATCGAGACAGCCTGCAGCTCTTGGGGCGGCAGAACGAGCTATTGCGGGCGATCGTGCGGCTGAAGAAGCCAGTCGTGGTGCTGCTCATCAACGGCCGACCGCTCGCCGCCGGTGAGGTGCTGGAGCAGTCCCAGGCGGTGCTCGAAGGGTTCTATCTGGGTCAGGAGACCGGCACGGCCGTGGCGAACGTGCTGTTTGGCGATCGCAGCCCGAGCGGCAAGCTACCGGTCACCCTTCCGCGTTCGGTGGGGCAATTGCCGGTGTACTACTACCGGAAGCCGTCGGCTCGGCGCGGGTATCTGTTCACCAGCAACGAACCCCTCCGTCCGTTCGGTTACGGACTGAGCTACACGCGCTTCGAGTACTCCCGTCCGACGGTGACGCCGACGCGCATCGGAGTGAATGGATCGGCCCGCGTGAGTGTCACGCTATCCAACCGCGGCTCGCGTGAGGGGACGGAGGTGGTTCAGCTGTACGTGCACGATCGGACCGGTTCCGTCACCCGCCCGGTGAAGCTGCTTCGCGACTTCGCTCGAGTGAAGCTCGCCCCAGGCGAGAGCCGTGAGGTGCAGTTCGAGCTCGGGCGCGACGATCTGTCCTTGTTCGACGAGCGCATGCAGCGGGTGGTCGAACCGGGCTGGTTCGACCTCCACGTGGGCGGGAATTCGGTGGACGGGGTGACGGCGGAGTTGGAGGTCGTGGCCTCAAAGTAGTCGCGAGGCCTGCTCGAGGGGTCCGAGACGTGATGACGACCCGGGCAGTCGCCGCTCTACTCAGTGGACACGGGGCGCTGCCTGAACGAAGCCCAGCGAGCGCAAAGTCCGAACCTGCCCGCTACGGATCGAGGTCGCTTCGTACTCTCACGATGGCCAGGGTGCGTGGGCCCGCGCCGGCCAGGGCGAAGGTGCGACGCTGGTTCTCGACACGCAAGTGAAGCTGGCCCTGGGCGTTGCCGCTGCCCCCCACCGCGAGCACCCGGTAGTGTCCGGTGGAGAGGCTCCGGAGCTCGATGGCGTGAGGCTGTGCCTGGGCTTCGGTCCAGCGT
>CAZSVU010000568.1:0-3999 GCA_964610275.1 uncultured Polyangiaceae bacterium
CTGTTGTGCTCTTGTCTCGGCCGTTCGCGAGGATCTACGACACCTCCACTGGCGTCTTGAAGTACCGGGTCATCGACGACTCGCACTACTGGAAGGCGGAGTACCATTGCTCGGGCTCTGGCCAGACGCTCGCCTGCAGAGGCTAGCGTGATCGTTGCCCAGATCCAGATGGGGCGTACACTGAGAGTCGTGATGAGGGTGTGGCGTTGGGTGACGCTTCTGGTGGGTGGGCTCACCTGCTGTTCCCACGTAGACGATGGCCGCTGCAAGGAACTCAGGCATTTCGCCGCCAGTCTGGTGGAGGAGTTTGCTGAGTGCGATCAGGACGAAGATTGTCAGGTCGTGGATCTGCGTCGTGTATTCGACCGCGCGTGCATTCTCGACCTGCAGTGCGCTGCCGCGCTCAACGACCGCCAGAGCATGGATGCCTTCGTTCGGAGGGGCCAAGAGTTGAACGACAGATACAACCAAGACTGTACCACTTGCTACGAGGCGTTCTGCAGTTCTTCAGAATCACTGGCGGCGCGTTGTACGGGCACTCTCTGCGAATTGGTGCCAGCCAACTGAGAACGTTGCAGGGCGGTGCCGTTCGCGCGGTAGCGCAGTCCGCCTGGCGTCACCCACACAGCGCATGCTAAATTTGCACTACGTTGCCGACACCGACGCGAAAACGGAGTGCGGCTTGTGACCACACCTGTAGGATCGCGATACGGTCGTTCGGCACACGTCACACACCTTGGAGGTCTCCAGGAACGGCGCAAGACGGCGATGCTCCTCGAGCAACTGTGACCGACGCGGTACGCTCGCAACGCACTGAAACCCCTGCGAAAGGTCAGACTCATGAAACGATCTCGCAGGGTTGGCACGGCAGCTCGGAAAGAACGAGTCCTACCGCTGGAGCCATAGTCAGTCCCGACCACTTTGTGGTCGGTTGGGTTTACTGGAAGTCCCGTCGATGACCTCGGCGGGGCTTTCGCTTTTTCGCCCAGATTTCGCGGGCACTTGCGCTTCGCGCTCCTCCCGTGGGTCGTCCTCGACGGCGAAACAGAGATCACGATGACCGCGGGGACACGCTCGCGGAGGGCCAAAGAGCGCTCGCGGAGGGTCAGAGAGCGGGTCGAGAGCCGTGATCTCTGGCTTACTGGGCGTGGATCTCTGTTTGACAGCAACTCGGTCCGCGTGGAGGGATGAGCGAGGAGAAGGACGATGGCATCGAAGCGCGAAGCATGGTTGTCACTCCTGCCGAGTGACCCCCGGCGCGCGCTCCTCGCGAGCGAGGAGCCCTTCGCCCGCTTCGTGGCCATGACCGCCGTCCTCGGCAAATCGGAGGACGACGCCGAGGTCCGCGGCGCTCGCAAGGCGGTTGTCGCCGATCCGGGCGTGCGTGCCCTCGTAGATCGCCTGCCGGGCTGGGAGTCCCCCTTCGTCTTCGGTGGTCACAACTCGCCAGCGTTCCCGCCCAACATCCTGCGCCTCTTGCACGGCATGGGCGTTCGCGCGGGCGACTTCCCCGCCATCGAGCGCATGCTCGACCAGATGCTGCGGCACCAGGCTGACGACGGTCGTTACCTGACCCCGGGCGGCACCACGGGCAAGAAGCCCTCGGCCTGGGCCTCTCTCCCCTGCGACCACTTCGCCATCCTCGAGGTGCTGCTGCTGTTCGGCCGCAAGGACGCGCCGGGTATCGACAAGGCGCTCGCCCGTGTCCGTGAGACATTTGCCACCACCACTCAGGGACGAGCCTGGCACTGCATCCCGGATCCGGTCGCGAAGTGGCGCGGTCCCGGCCGGAAGAACGACGCCTGCCTTCAGGTGACGGTCGAAGCCCTGCGGCTGTTCGCGCTCGTGGATGCCTCCGAGCGGCCGAGGCAGCTCGCCACTGCGGCGGGTACCCTGCTCGGCGCGTGGCGCAACCGCGCCAAAGAGAAGCCCTACATGTTCGGTCACGGCAAGCGCTTCGTGGCCGGCAAGTGGCCGCCGACCTGGTACGACGCCTCTGCGGTGCTCGAGGCAGTCGCACCGTACCCGTCGATCTGGAAGGGCAAGACCGCCTCGGTCGAGGATAAGGAGAGCGCGAAGGAGATCGTTCAGGCTCTCGCAAGCACCTTCGGTCCCGACGGAATGGTCACGCCGCGGTCCTGCTACAAGGGCTTCGAGGCCTATTCGTTCGGCCAGAAGAAGAAGCCATCACCATGGGCAACCGCGCGAACGTGTGGCCACCTGTGTACGTACTCGGCGATCGTCCGCATCGGAGGGCCATAGGCATGCGCGAGCCCATCCCATCCGAGTACCGCGGTTGGTGGCGGATCACCGAGACGTTGCAGTGGGTGGACGACGGCCTCGACATCCTTGGCCCCGCCCTTCTCTCGCTCACCGGGCACGGCGACCGTCTGCGGATGCACTGCCTGCTCGCCCACGTGAACTGCAAGCCGACCAAGACCGGCGTGTCGTTCACCTGGGAGGGCGCGTGGGAGTACGACCAGCTGTCGGGCTCCGGACGGGTTACGCTTCGGAAGGACGGTCGGCTCAAGGGCGCCTTCCGCATCAAGGACGGCGACTCGAGCACCTTCATCGCCGAGCGCGCCGAGGCGCCGGACGAGCCCATCCCGCCGCCGCCGAGCTACCGCGACAAGTGGTGGCGGCGCTGGTGACCACGCTCGGCCTTGCACGCCCGAGGTGTTTGTAGGAGACGTACACATGCCCACGCAGCAGACCGTTCTTCTCGTTGGCGGCACCGGACGCACCGGCAGGCGGGTGTTGCAGCAGCTCCTGGGCCGCGGCATCAGCGTTCGCGCTATCGTGCGGGCGGGCGGGAAGCTCCCGCCCGAGGTCGCGGGCGACCCCAACCTGACCGTGGTCGAGGCCAGCCTCCTGTCGCTTAGCGACGAGGAGCTGCGGCAGCATCTGCGCGGTTGCGATGCCGTCATCTCCTGTCTCGGTCACGGCCTCAGTCTCAAGGGCATCTTCGGAGCGCCGCGCGACCTTGTCACCAGAGCGACGACGAGCCTGTGCCGTGGACTCGAAGCGCTGCAGCCCTCAGCGCCGGTCAAGTTCATCCTCATGAGTAGCGTCTCGGTGAATCGCCCAGGCGGCCTCGATACGCGCCGGGGCTCCTTCGAGCGGGCGTTTCTCTGGGTGCTGTGCGACCTGCTTCCTCCAGCCAAAGACAACCAGCGAGCCGCGGACTTCCTTCTCGAGAAGATCGGGGCGAACAACGAGTTCGTTCAATGGGCGGCGGTCCGACCGGATTCGCTCCTGGAAGGCGACGTCTCCGAGTACACGTTGCACGAGGGCCTCGTGAATGGCCTCTTCGCGCCGGGCAGCACCAATATGGCCAACGTCGCGCACTTCATGTGCGAGCTGGTGACGAACCCAAGAACGTGGGCCAACTGGAAGGGCAAGCTGCCGGTGGTCGTCAACGCTGCTTCGAAGCCCACGTAATCGATCAGCGTCGCCAGGTCTTGAGTCTGCCGGGTTCCCAGCGATTTCAGCGGTGCTGGCCTTCCGGCGGGCCTCGACGAGGGTGGGATCGACGCCGTTCGCGTGACCGAAGACGACCTCGTCCGCGGTCGCTCAGCGGAAGGCGCTGTGGCCGGTTGCGAATGCCCCCCCACTCGCGAGTGTCAGGGCGTAGCTGACAAGAAAAGCACCATGCCTGTACTGGGAAACGTGCTGCTCGAAGCCGGTGCTGACCAACTCAAGCTCGCTGCTACTGACCTGGGACAGTGCAAACATGGAGAACCGTCCACCCCGATGGCCGTTCAACCCCTCGTAATCCCGCCCATTCTTTGTTTGGTGGACAGTGCGAACCGAGTTTGCGCGTCCGCGAATCTGCTCATCCTGGGGAAGTGCAAGCTGCCAGGGGAGCGCCGGTTCTACCTGCGCCTCGCATGTGAGCAACGCTGGTCGAAGCGCGAACTCGAGCGCCAGATCGATGGTGGGTTGTCCTGCTGTGTCAGTGCGACGAGAAGGCTGGTTCTAGTGGTGGAGATGGTCCTG
>CAZSVU010000569.1:0-3996 GCA_964610275.1 uncultured Polyangiaceae bacterium
GGTGGTCTTGTAGGATTTCCTGACGTATTTGGCCTGGCTGCGTTTGAAGTTGCTCACCGGAGAGTCCGAACTTGGAGAATACGCTGGGACTGTAGTTCGGCATCAGGAGCAATGCACCAAGACAGCGACGAGGCCAGGTGCAGAGGAGCAGACTCACGCGCTGTCCGTCGAGTTCTCGAACGTCATTGTCCTGTTGGCGCTGGCGAACAGCTCCGCGGTTCACCGACGACGATCCCCCGCCCGCTCGGGCCGAGATAGACGCGACCAAAGACGCGCGGATCGCCCTCAACCACGTTGACGATGCCGTACTGGTGATCGTCGTCGGACACGCGCACCCAGTGGTGACCTTCGTCGGTCGACCGGAACACGCCCTTCGTCTCGTCTACCTGCCCCGAGAGGAAGACGGTCGGATACTTGGCACCGGGGGCCGCCTTGCCGATCCCCACGCCGTAGCTCTCCTCGACTGATGCTACGGGATTCGCGGTCTTGCCACCGTCGGTCGAGCGATAGAGCTCCTTGCCCGTCGAGATCCACAGGTGCCCTGAATGACCGGGCACCGGCTCGATGTCGGCGACCATCAGCGCGTAGTTCGGAATCGTCGGTAGCGCTTGTGCGCCCTTCCGGAAAGTGGCGCCCCCATCGGCGCTGAAGTAGAGCACCCCTTCGAGCGCGTCGTAGATGACGACCCGCTTGGGGTCGACGCAATCGGCCGCCGGCTGGAGGTCGCTCGCCGACCAGTTCGGAACGTCTGCGCTCTCTCGCAGCCCCTTGACCTCCTGCCAAGTCCTGCCACGGTCCCGCGAGACCACCATCGGGTCGTGCTTGAAGGTCCAAACGATCGAGTCCCCGTCGGCCGTAATCGCCACCATGCCGCCGGTCTTGGCACCCGGGGGCACCGAGGCAAACCCCTGCCAGGTCTTGCCCCCATCTATCGAGAGCAGGCCGTTGGGCTCCGGCTTGTCCGAGAAGCCCCAAACTGTCCCTGTGCGCACCACGAGGTTCGGCTGGAATTCGGCGAAGTCCAGTCCCGAGGTTTCCTGGCAAGGAGGATTGTAGGCGCCCTCGCGCGGAGACTGGTCGAGCCTCGCGTGGCGCAACCCGCAGAAGTCCTTCACGCCGCTCAGGAGCGGAGCACCCTCGGGCGGGCTCACCAGCACGTTGGCCACCGATTCCTCGATGCCACGGTTGGTTAGCAGAAACTCGACCGGCTCCGAAGCCTCGGCCTTGTCGAGATGGGTCGCGGACCAGATCCCGGCGCTAATCTTGGCGTGGTTCGGATCGAACGGATCGAGGTCGATGTCGCCCATCCACCACGGCACGTCGATGGTATCGCGGTGAAGCGTGGCCCACTGCGCGCCGTTGACGTCCCACCGAGCGGTCTGGCCGATCGCCTTCCAGGTCTTTCCGCCGTCCTGCGTGAAGAAGATCTCGTCCTCGTGGGTCCAGCGATCAATCGTGGTGACGAGGAGTCTGCCGTCCTGGGTGTGATCGACAGCGAGGCCGGCGTAGCCGAACTTGTCGTCACCGGAGGGCTCCAGGGGGGTCACATCCGTGGCCGTGCCCTGTTCCGGGTCGAGTGTGTACACGGCCCCATCGGTGACGTCGTTGGGGCCCGGACCATTGCCGTAGGTCGCCCAGAGGTTTCCCTGTCTATCGAGCTCGATGTGGCACGCAAGCATACCCTCCGGCTGGCCCTTCAGCGTTTTCCAGGTCTTGCCGGCATCGCGGCTCTGCATCACGCTACCTCCGTCTTGGTCCACCGCCGCATAGATCACGGGCGTCGCAAGACCTGGTTCACCGCTCTTGGCAGCGAACACGATGGCGGTGATCCCGATCGGATCGTTGCCGGTCCCCGCGGGCAAACCAAGGCGCTTCTCCCACGTTTCACCGTGATCCCGGCTGACCAACAGGCCCGCCTGACGTGACCCGAACAACACATGCGAAGGTCGGTTGGGGTCGACAGCGAGCCGTTCCCCGCACGCACGGCCCCACTCGTTGCCACCCATCTTGATCGACATGTCAGTACTTTCCCAACTACGACCGCGGTCCTTCGAGCGCAGCATCGCGCCTGCGCCCGCCCAGCCCTTGGTGTACAGGCCTACAGCCAGGTACACCCGGTCCGGATCGCTCGGATCGAGCGCAAGGCTCTCCACGCCGAGATAGTGGGCTTCGTCGCGGCCCACCCAGTCGAGGAGCGGCTGCCAGGTCTCACTGCCGGGATCGAGGCGGTATGCACCACCAACGTCGGTGCGAGCGTAAACCAGGCCCTCGACCTTTGGACTGAAAATGATACTCGAGACGAAACCGCCACCGATGATCACCACGTTGCGCCAGGTGTAGGGCCCTGACTTGCTGCGCGAGCCAGTGAACGTCGAGCCATCGGACTCTGCGGAACGGAGCATCGGCGGCGTCAGACACGCGGCTGGGAGGACGGCGAACGCAGCCAGACACCAGAGACGAGGAGTACTCACGCGACTGTCTCACCCACTCGAGACGAAGAGAGCTTTCGGCAGTTTGGCGCTCATGGATACATTGGCTCTAATACTTTCGCGTGTCGCGCTCCTCAATATGCGATATTTCCCACGACATGGACGTTTCTTTCCTCCACCTGCAGCCGCTTGGACGGCGCTACCCGAACCAGCTCCAAGTGGCCCAAATCGGCAACCTGCCCGAGAAAAGCGACGTCGTCAGGGGTGAGTTCTCTACCTACAACTTCAGCTTCGTGCTCCGGGGAGAGGGGTTCTACGAGTGGCGCGGAACGCGCTATCCAGTGCGCGGGCCGACCGTGCTCCGACAATGGCCTGCCGAACCCATGCACTATGGCCCTGACCGGACTTGGCACGAGCTCTTTCTCATTTATCCGCCGACAGCCGTCGATACGTTGGCGCGGCGAGGCTATCTCGCCGTTGATCGACCGTTCTGGTCGCTCGGCGACACGCGCGGCGTGCAGCACCAACTGGATGATCTATCCAGGTTTCTCTCCAATCCCGCCGTGCTCGCCGACCAGATCGATCGCATCGATCGTTGCTGTGAGCGACTGATACTCGAGAGCTTGATTGGCACAGCGGCGGCGCCCATGCAGGGCAGCGCGGATCGCATCGCGTCGGTGCGGCGCTGGATCGAAATCCACTGGCGTGACGACCACGATTTCGATGAGCTTGCCCGGCGGCATGGACTCTCGCCAACCCACTTCCGAAGGCTCTGGCAACGCAACGTTGGTGTACCTCCCCATCGATTCCTGATCGAAGCACGCCTGCGGCACGCTTGTCGGGCTCTGGTTCACACCGCCGCGCCCATCGCTGAGATCGCGCGCGCGCACGGCTTCGCCGATCCGCTATATTTTTCGCGGCGGTTTCGTGCTTTCACGGGTGAGAGCGCCAGCACGTATCGGCGGCGATACCGTACCTCGCTCCAATTCTGATGCCGCTCGAGTGAGCGCTGGAACTGGGGGCGCGAATTGCGCTGGCTAGCATCCAAGCGCCCGACCACACGCTGCCTTGGTGCACAACTCGGTCGCGATCTCAGATCTCTCCACACCGCATCGGGCTCAGCCCACCTGATGGCTCTCCGGCATCCCCAGCGTGGTCATCGTATTCAGAATCCGGCTTCCAACTCTCGCCTCCACCCGCTGCCCCTGCAGGGTGCGGCTCCGCATCGTCCGCCCGATGATGGTTTTGTAGCGGTACACCGCATTCTCGACCATGCTCCGTCTGCTGTACCCGGACTTGGTGTGCCACTGGCGCTTGCCCTGCTGTCACCCAGCACAAGATGGACGGAACGCGACGGAAACTCGACTCACAGCCAGTTTGGGCTGGCCAACAGCTCGGCCGAACGCCAGCGTGCAGCAGGGGTGGTGTTCGGTCGCGGAGGGACCCCAACGATTTCGCGGTGGACGAGGATTTCTAGGACCCACAGCCCCCTTCCGGTGAGCCCTCGCCGGCGCACCCTCGCTCGGAGGTTGGGCCGGGCGGCGTGAAGATGATGGAGCAACGTCGG
>CAZSVU010000570.1:0-3983 GCA_964610275.1 uncultured Polyangiaceae bacterium
AGGCATCTCGGGCACGCAGCGCTTCTGGTAGTATGGGGCGGTGCTAGGGAAGCCAGCCCTTGGACGGCTGCGCGGCTCCTCTGTGAGGGCGCTGCCACTTTGCTACTTGGGAGCTGCCCTTGTTTCCGCCTGCGCCCTTGCCAAGCACGGCCCTCCCGACCTGGCTGAAGGCAACGCTCGCGCAATGAACGACGAGGACGACTTCGGACGCTGGGAATGGGGAAGATCGGACCCGGCGGCGTGCGTGGACCCCCCAACCACGGAAGAGAAAGCGAGAGCTGCTTGGACCGAGGAGGTTGGCCGGCGACTCGATGCGGAGCTCCCCGGGCTTGTCAGCTGCAGCCGGGGTTCCGGTTCGGTCGAACAGGCGAGATTCTCCATTCGACTGATCTTCGACCACGACGGCAAGTCCGGCGATCACGAGATCAAGCAGAGCGCCCCGGCTGACTGCCCCGTAGCGGCATGCGTGAGGCGCCGCTTGCGCAGCATGCGGGCGCCACCGGGGAGCCAGGCGTCGAACGTCTTCATAGCCCATCTGGCTCTTCAACGCGGCACGGAACCGCGCCGCCTACGCGCGGCTCTGCCTGCGGATTCGCGCGGCACTGACGGTGGGCCGGAGCAGGGAACCTGCGTGGACGAGCCGTCGCTGGCCACATCAGCTCGGCTGGACCCTGAGCTCATCCAAGAAACGATACGCTCGCAGTACGACGATCTCCGAGCCTGCTATGAGAGGGCGCTCGCAGGGAACCGCAACGCCAGCGGAGTGGTCACCGTGCGATTCGTGATCGCGAAGAACGGCCAGGTGCGGGAAGCTCGCGCCACGGCCAACTCGCTGCCTGATTGCGGGGCCGTGCAATGCATGCTCAGCGTGTTCCGCGGCCTCTCATTCCCAGAGCCGAATCCGCCGGGCATCGTCACAGTGGTATACCCGATCAGATATGCTCCAGGGGACCCGACCCTGGTTGAGGGGACCCGACCCTGGTTGAAGGCGCGAACGCGATTCCGCTCCCCGACCGGACGCGGCCTCGGGGTCGGGCCTGAGGCTCGGGTGACGAAAACGACCAGCGCTTACGGTTTGGACGCACCAGAGCGACCACTCGTGCCGATGAGGAGGCGTGACCGCTCCTCGCCAGGTTCTGCCCGGGGCCGTGTACGTGATCACGCGTCGTTGCACGCAGCGGCAGTATCTGCTCCGGCCGTCCAATCTCACCAACCAGGTTTTCGCCTACTGTCTCGCAGTGGCTGCGGAGCAGACCGGGGTGCGAGTCCACGGGGTGGCGGTCCTGTCGAACCACTGGCACGGCGTCGTCAGTGACCCTCTGGGGACGCTCCCGGAGTTCCTGGCGCTTCTGCACAAGCTCGTTGCCAAGGCAATGAACGCCTCGCTCGGCCGCTGGGAGAACTTCTGGTCCAGCGACAAGACCAGCGTGGTCCGCTTGGTCGACGAGCACGATGTGCTCGACAAGATGGCCTACGTCCAAGCCAACCCGACCACGGCCGGCCTCGTCAAGTCGCCTGACCAGTGGCCAGGTCTCATCTCTCGGCACGTCGGCGAAATCCTCGAGGTCGAGATGCCGGATGTGTTCTTCGACGACGAGGGGCAACTGCCCCTGGAAGCCACGCTGCAGCTCGTGCGGCCTCCCATCTATCCCGAGCTCGATGCGTCCGAACTGGACGCCCTGCTCAAGCAGGAGGTGGGCAAGCGGGTACGTCGCGCTCGTGACGAGATGCGACAAGCGGGCAAGAGCTTTGTCGGCCCCAAGATGGTGCTCCGCCAGGCTTTCAGCGCTCGACCGAAGACCCCGGAGCCGCGCCGCAATCTGAGCCCTCGCATCGCCTGCAAGGCAACCGAGCACCGTGTCCGCACGCTGAACGAACTGGCACGCTTTCTCGATCGGTACCGCGAGGCGTGGACGCGCTGGCGGAATGGCGACCGCGAGGTCAAGTTCCCGCTTGGTACTTACGCCATGCGCGTGCGCGAAGGCGTCCGCTGCGAGAGCATGGTGCCTGGGTAGCCGTCAAGGGCGCTGGACCCTGGGACCCTGCCCGCGATGGGGCGGGATGGAGTCGTCTGTCTTCGCGATGTGAACGGCCGTAACGGGCATCCGGCTTGTGACGTACTGGACGCGTCCAGAGGCTGTGTCATCGCTCTCGGCTATCGCTGCCAGCCGGCTCAGGTCCGACTGGCTCGTTCGCCTCGCGCGTTGGACTCATCTCGCGCTGTCCACGCCCTGTCAACCGGGGTCGGGTCCCCTGGGTCCCCTGGCCGATGGCTCCGCGTCTCAGGGGGCGGCACCGCCTACGGGTAGCAGTCCTGGGTCCCCTGGCCGATGGCTCCGCGTCTCAGGGGGCGGCACCGCCTACGGGTAGCAGTCCTCAAACGCGAAGCTGCCAGCTACCGGGCAGCCCGAAGTAGCAGTGCCCGCGTCCGTGGTCACCATCGAAGGGCACGTGAAGCTCGCCCACACCCTTGGTCTGTCCGCACGGATGTCCTGCTCTGGAGACACTGTGAGTGAGCAAGCTTCGGCGGGACTCTGATGCGCACCGGTCTCGGGACTCGAATGTTCGATTGTTCCCTGCCCAGAGTAGGCGCCAGTCCCGACAGACTCCAAGGTCCCCGCGACTCGGAACGTTGAACCCTCGTACTCCAACGTACCGTCAACGACAAAGACTCCGTCGGCCTGTTCAGTCACGCTGCATTGGACGCTCGCCCCGTCGCTTCGATCCCTGACCAGACTACCGACCGTCGAATCCGACGCTGGCGTGCCCGTTGGAGGGATCGCGTAGACGCCCGGTTCCACATCCCCGCACTCGCCCGGTAGGTACTCGATGGAGGCGCCCCCGTCTGCGACTATCTCTCCTGTGTCCGTTTCCCCCATGAGGAAGCACCCTACACATGCGTGCGCCGTCGCGATCATTCCCGAACCCGCCAATAGCCACCGCGCTCTCACAACACCACCCGACCCGCATCCACTCTCGACGATGTTATCAGATGCGGGCTTCGCAGTCGCGCGGAGCCGGCAGGCCAGGGATTCGGGCGCGTCGCCCGCTCGCAATTCGCGGCGTCTTGAGGTCACCACTTGTCGCCTCACAGGGCAGCGTTACAGGAGCGTCCCGAGTCGTGACCGTAGATTGGCCAAGGTGCGTGCGCAGGCCCCAGCACGGGTGCAACCAGCGCGTGGAGGCGGTGGTCGTCGCGATTGAGAAAATGCAGTAGGCCGTCGCCGACGACTCGAACGACACCGGCCAAGTTGGCGCATTGCCAAAGCTCTCTCCCTCCGTGGTCAGTCAGGATCGCCTGCCCCTCCCAGTCTTTTGCTAAGACACCGCTCGGAGCGACGAGCATGAGCTGGCTCGGCTTGACCGGCAACGGGAGGTGAGAGCCATCGGGAAGCCGAACCACCCACGTTTCGTCGGCCAACATGTCTGGCACCACCACACCACCCGGACCCACGAGCACGGATCGTACGTGCTCGTTAAGGGCGCGGCTGCCGAGCACTTCTCCGTCGGGAGAGAGTGATAGCAGTTCAATGTTGCCGCTGGGATGGGTGAGCACGTGCACGTTGCCGTCTGCGTCGATGGCCGTCGGTCCAAGGGTGGTGTGGATTCCCCCTGCATCTTCGATCCAAAGCAACTCGCCGGTGGTGGGGCTAAACGCACCGACTCCGGCACGGTCGGGCTGATTCGGGTCGCAGCCACAACAGCCGTTGTGCAGGACTCCGTCGGCACCCACAGCCATCCCGAGCGTCAGAAAGAAACACCCGTCGTGCGGCGGAGTCTCCCAAAGGGTGTCGCCCTCGGGCCCGATCGCTGTGACCCCCCAATCCGAGACGAGATACGCCGTGCCCTCGGTCGACACGGCAGGGGGCCCGCGCAGCGGGAAAGACAGGTACCAACGGATCTCGCCGCCGTCGATCCGAAACACGTCGCTTCAACGGCGGCCAAAGCGTGATCCACTTGCGGCGCCCAGAGGGATCCACTTT
>CAZSVU010000571.1:0-3958 GCA_964610275.1 uncultured Polyangiaceae bacterium
TACCTGCCAGAAGGGAACGGATCAGCGACCAAGTTCAAGCTCTCGGGAACGCTGTCGACCGCGATTCCCATCCAGCAACTGTCGAGCCCCTCCCACCAACTCGCACACAACCTGGACAATGCTCAGCTCGCTCGGTTCAACCTGACTGACTCGGAGCAGCACGGCAACCATCGCGACTTCATCCTGCGCTACCGACTCAGCGGCGACACAATCCAGTCCGGACTCTCGCTGTACGAAGCAGGTGGAGAGAAGTTCTTCTTGCTGATGGTGCAGCCGCCCAAACAGGTGGCACTCCAGGACGTCCCACCCCGAGAGTACGTCTTCGTGGTCGACGTCTCGGGTAGTATGGAAGGCTTTCCGCTGGCTACCGCCAAGTCGCTGCTCCGTCACTTGATCGGCGGACTGCGCCCCACCGACAAGTTCAACGTGTTGCTGTTCTCGGGCGGATCGCACCTGCTGAGTCCGCAGTCCCTGCCGGCAACGAAAGCGAACGTGCAGCATGCGGTATCCGTGCTGGACGGCCAGCGCGGTGGCGGAGGGACCGAGCTTCTATCCGCGCTGCAACGGGCCATGGCGCTCTCGCCGGAAGCTGGGCTGAGCCGTAGCTTCATCGTGGTGACCGACGGCTACATCTCAGCCGACCGGCAGGCGATTCAGTACGTTCGATCCAACCTTGGCCAAGCCAACGTGTTCTCGTTCGGCATCGGGACCAGCGTGAACCGCTACCTGATCGAAGGTCTGGCCAAGGCGGGTCTGGGTGAGCCGTTCGTCGTGACCTCCCAGGCCGAGGCGCCCGGCGCGGCCACCCGCCTGCAGAACTACGTCCGGTCGCCGGTGCTCACTGACCTGAAGGTGAAGTACGAGGGGTTCAGCGTCCACGACGTGGAGCCTGCGGCCATTCCCGATGTGTTCTCCGAACGGCCGGTGATCGTGTTTGGGAAATGGCGTGGCAAGCCCCAGGGCTCGATCACCGTGAGCGGCGTCTCGGGGGGCGGGCAGTACTCACAGCGCTTCGATGCCTCGCTGGTGCCCCCACGCGCAGAAAACCGGGCGCTCCGCTACCTCTGGGCACGTTCGCGCATTGCCAATCTGCACGACTTCGCGTTGGGCGAGCCCACCCCTGCCGAGCAGACGAGCATCACCGAGCTCGGGCTGAAGTACAGCCTCTTGACCCAATACACGTCGTTCATCGCCGTGGCGCACAAGGTGCGCAACCGGGGTGGCAAGGCAACGGACGTGGACCAGCCGCTGCCGCTTCCGGTGGGAGTCTCGGCGAATGCCATCGCGGGCGGCGCCATTCACGGCGCGCCAGAGCCCGAGCTCGTCATCCTGCTCCTCGGCGTGGCGATGCTCTTCGGCGCCGGCTGGACGATGCGGCTACGCCGACGAGGAGGGCTCTGCCCGTGAGCTCCGCGAGTGCGCTCGATCGGCGCTCGCCCGACGTCCCAGCCCAGGGGTGGTGGGACCTGGTACTGGGAGCGCTCGTGGTTGCCGTCGGAGGAATGCTCAAGTACCACTACTCCGTCGCCAATGCCGACGACCTGCGCTACGTGCTCGGGCCCACCGCTGCGCTGGTCCGACTGGTCACTGGCGCCGGGGTGGTGGCTGAGGCCGGGGCTGGATATCTGAGCCAGGAGCTTTCGATCCTGATCGCGCCGTCGTGTGCCGGTGTGAACTTCCTGGTCATCGCGTGGTGCATGCTCGGGGTGGGCTTCGTGCACCAAGTGAGCCCAGGGCGCGCGAAGCTGGTCTGGCTCGCACTGAGTGCGGCTCTCGCCTACACGACCACGGTGGTGGTGAACGCGACCCGGATCGTCGTGGGGGCTGCGCTGCAGAGCGCACAGTGGGATTGGGCACTCTTGCCACCCGGGCAAGTCCACCGGGTGGAAGGAGTCGTGGTGTATCTCACTGCGCTGCTGGTGCTCTACAGTCTGGCCACGAGTGTCGTGCGGAGGTGGGCCGCATGAGCCGGTGGCTCCCTCGCGCCGTACTCGTACCCGTGCTCTGGTACGTCGGGGGCACGTTGCTCGTGCCGCTACTCAATGGCTCCGCCGGGCGCGCCGACTTCTGGAGCCATGCCGGGGTCGTGCTGGCAGCCACGAGCATCGTCGTGATCCTTGCGTGCACCGTGCATGCCATCGGAGCGCGCACGGCCGCGCAGGTTGCCACAAGGGATGCCCCGAATGTGCTAGTCTCTCAGCATGTCAGCGGAGACGCGAATCAAGCAGGTGTTGCTGGACGAGCCGGCGGTCCTGTTCGCGCTGCTCTACGGGTCGCGTGCCGAAGGCTCGCCGCGTCCAGATTCAGACTGGGACGTCGCGGTGTACGTCGACCGGAACCTGGATCCACGTGCCCGGCTGGAAGTGCGCCTCCGCCTCTCGTCCGCGCTGAGTCCCGAGATCAACGTGGACTGCGTGCTGCTCAATGACGCCCCAGCGCTGCTGGCCCACCGCGCGTTGAGCGGGAAGGTACTCGTCAAGCGGGCTGCGCGGGAGTACGTTCGGTTCTTCGTCCGTACGCTGGCCGTCGCCGAGGATGCGCGCCACTATCGGGAACTGCAGCGCACCGCACGCGCCCGCAGGCTTCAGGAGGGGACCTATGGTCGACCGTGAGGCGCTCGACCTCCGGCTCGCGAGGCTCGAAGAGTTAGTGCGCCGGTTGCGTCGGCTGGGAACCACGGACCGTGACACCTACCTGGCCAGCGTCGAACTGCAGGCGCAGGCCGAACGGTGGCTGCATCTGGCCTCCGAGTGCTGCATCGATCTTGCACATCATCTCATCGCGGAGCGTGCGTGGCGCACGCCCAACACCTACCGAGAGGCGTTCGAGGTCCTTGCCAGCGAGGGCGTTCTCTCTGCAGATCTCGCACATGCGATGGTGGCCTGGGCGGGGCTGCGCAACGTCCTGGTCCACCTCTACCTGGACGTGGACCACGAGGCGGTGTTCGGATTCCTGACGTGCGATCTCGATCAGCTCGAGCAGTTCGCCGCTGCAGTGCAGCGCGCGGCCGAACAATCGTAAGCCGGTCGTCCCGCGAAGCCGCTGCCGCATCCGAGTGCGCAGCTCTCAATCTGAGGAGGTGGCAATTCCGGTGGTGCCGAGCTTGCGGGGCTTCAGTTGGCGCAGACTCCAGCCTGGCACGTCCGGTTTCCATTGCAGATGTTGCCGCATTCGCCGCAGTTCGACGAGTCCGTCTGCAGATCGAGGCAAACGCCAGGGGTGCACGCAGTGAGGCCGGGCGCGCACTGGCATTGCCGGGTCACACAAACCTCCGTCGCGGCGTCACAGGCGGTTCCGCAAGACCCGCAGTTTAGCGGATCGTCGGCGACGCTCTGGCAACCATTGCCGCAATCCACGGTGCCGTAGGGACACTCGCACACGCCGCCCGAGCATTCGGTTCCATCTGTGCACACGGTATCGCAGTCGCCGCAGTGCTCCTCGTCCGAACGGGTGTTGAAACACCCTTCCGGGCACATCTCGTAGAACTGGGCGTCGAACAGGTTCGGATCGCAGATGCACTCACCTTCTTCGCACTGCGAATTGATGCCGCATTGGATGCCGCAGCCACCGCAGTTGTTGTCGTTCCACAGGATGCCGACGCAGCCACTGCCGCAGTTGAGTGTGTCGGGCGGGCATCGACAAGTGCCACCGATGCACTGACCCGAGCAACACCCGTGCCCGTACGGACACGGGTCACCCAAATAGCCACAGCACGAGTCACCGTCACAGCTACCGCTGCAGCAATCGTCCGCGTTGCTCCAGGTGCAGACCGATCCTGCAGCGAGGCACGATGTGGCTCTGCCTCCGCTGCCCGTGGCGCCACCACTGCCGGTGGCGCCGCCGCTACCGGTGGCCTCGCTCCCCGATGCGCCGCCCGAGGCAGGCGCTCCAGCGGACATCGACCCGGCAAGCCCGCTGTCGCCCCCAATGCCCGTCGCAGCGCCGGTACCGGCGCTGC
>CAZSVU010000572.1:0-3924 GCA_964610275.1 uncultured Polyangiaceae bacterium
TGCCACCGCTACGGTATCGTCTCGCGATTGCCGCGTTTAGCGCCGCGAACTAGCTAGCACCTCGGCCAGGAGAGGGCTCACAGCGGCAGGAAGAGCAACTGGTTCATGAGCTCGGCGGCCGTCGTGGCCTTCGCAATGAGCTCTAGATCGCCGACGGCCTCGCCGATGGTGAGAGTCAGCTGGTGGCCGTAGATCACCCCGCAGAACGGTGATCCAGACTTCTGTCGGTGGTTCGCTTCCACGAGCAGGTCGTCGTCCTGGGTGAAGAGGACTCGGCCGAGCTCCGTGGCTCGGTCGAGCACCCGCTCGTCCGACGCGCCCGTCCTGCCGTCTTCCTGCACGGTGAGCACGTCCAGGCCGCGGCGGCGAACGCCAACCGTGATGGCGCGGCTGACGTGTTCGTCCATGTACAGGCGGAGACTCAATGGTGTTTCGCAGCGGCCAAGCCCCGCGCGAGGGGAGATTGGCGCGCAGCGTCGCGCAGCGCCTCGGCCGCTTCGGTTCGCCGTTCAATGTCCGCGTCGAGCTGCTGCTGATTGTCCCAGTAGTATGCAAGCGCGGAGTGGATCTGAGCCATGGATATCCGCGGAAACTGGAATGACAGTTCCTCTGGACTCCACCCATGTGCCCGCTGGGCCATGACGAGCTCGACGACCTTCATGGTGGTTCCCGCGATGAAAGGGACCCCCTGATCGTCATGCTCGACGTACGGGTATGGTGGCTGTTTCGGAGCAATGCTCATGGAGCCAAACGTAGCACTTTCTGCGTCTCCAGGTCCACGAAGGGCGATGCGCCACGTGGTGCCTCCTGGTGAAGTCAGCGGCTACAAGTCGGCGAAGACAAGAGCCCCGGTCAGCGGCTTTGGAAGCTAGCGAAATTGCTGCGGTGTTTGGTGCAGCCTGGGGTTTCGGCTCAGCGACAATCTCACACTCGACTGTCGGCGCGAGAGCTGACGGATAGTGCATGCGGGGTGCGAAGCTGCCGGCCACCCACTCCCCACATTCCCGAGAACGCGGTAGAGTCCCCACCGAGGTGGCGGCGGAGGTCCGATTGATGCGCTCCAGCCCGAGCTTGCCAGAGTGCGAGCCAGCGGCAGACCCGCTGCTCTTCGTGCGGTTCTTTCCCGACGTGAAGTATGTCGAGCACCTGCGCGAGATCTGCGCGTTTGTCGTCGGTGCACGGTACGGGAACGGACCACTTGCCCAGCGCACGCGGGTGGTGGTTCACGAGGCTGTGGAGAACGCCGTGAAGTACGCCACGACCCGCAGCACGGAGCTTTCCCTGACCATCTGGTGCGACGAGCGAACCCTGACCATATCGGTGTCGAGCGTACCGGAGCCGGGCCACCTCGCTAGCCTCAAGGCCGAGCTCGAGCAGCTCTATTCGCGCGACGCAAGGGAGGCGTACGTCGAGGCGTTTCGCCGCGCCGCGGCGGCACCGGTGGGCTCGCCACGGCTCGGGCTCGCACGGATCCGCTACGAGGGGGAGGTCGACCTGTCCATGACTGAAGAGGAAGGCGGTCGCATTCGCGTGACCGCTTACGGTGCGATATGAGCAGCGTGCGACAACTGCTGATCCCCAGTCTGAAAGACGTAGCCGTCGCGCTGCATCCACCCGATGGCGTTCGACTCGCGGGAACGCTGACACTGCCCGACGAGATCAGCGCCCTTTCCGACTTCCTCGGGGCTCTCCACGCGGCTGCGATCGAGGACGAACTGCCACACGTGAGCGTGGACGTGGCCGGGTTGACGTTCGTGAACTCGCTCGCGGTTCGCCTCTTCGTCAGCTGGGCGACGTGGATTATCCGAGAGCCTCCCGAGCGCCGCTACGGCCTTCGCCTTCTCATCAGTCCGGATGTAACGTGGCAGAAGACGAGCGTCATGGCGTTGATGGAGCTCGCTCAGGGCGTGGTCGCCGTCGAGCACGTGCGCTGAAGTCGGCAGCTGGAGGCAGTGCGTTCACTGCGCCGGCTCCTGAAGTAGCGTCCGATTCTTCCGCGTGGCATCCATCGCTCTCGACGTCGCGGTGTGCTCGGCGTATTCTGCGTCGGCGTGGCCGCCAGCGAGCCTCCCTCCGACCCTGCGTCTGCGGCTGGAGCAGACCAGATCGAGCCGTCCCGCTCGTCCGGCGCAGCGGCGCGCTCAGGGGAAGGGCACAGCGGGGAAGATGGCGAGGCGATGTACCACCAGGTGCTCGAGCGAGCCACGGACGCATTGCTCCTTCAAGACCACGAACGGCAGCAGCGGATGCTGGCCTTCGTGGAGTCTTCCCACGACTGGTTCTGGGCGATGGACGTCGACGGCGTGCTCACCTATAGCAATGCGGGGATCGCACAGATTCTCGGACTCGACGCTCGCAAGATCGTCGGCACGTCCAAGTTGGCGCTCGTCCACGAGGATGACCGGCGAGAGTTGCGCGAATCGCTGCCGCAGTTGGCAGCGGCCAGACGCGGTTGGCACGACTTGTTGTTGCGCTACCGCCACCGAGACGGCAGCCAGAGATTCCTGGAGAGTAGCGGGGTTCCCATCGTGGGCGTGGATGGGGCCGTCAGCGGGTTCCAGGGTGTGGACCGCGACGCTACCGAGCGCATTGCCTCCGAGGGAGAGCGGAAGAAGCTGGAGCTTCAGATGCGGCAGGCGCAGAAGCTGGAAGCCGTCGGTTTCCTCGCAGGTGGCGTCGCCCACGACTTCAACAACATTCTCCAGGTCATCATCAGTACTCTCGCTCTGGCGAGGGGCAAGTGCCCGGCAGAGTCAGGGCTTCGGGCGCACCTGGACGAGATCGACGCTGCGGCGCAGAGTGCCGGAGTGTTGACTCGGCAGCTTCTCGCGTTTGGCCGCCAGCAGGTGGTGCAACCGGAGTACGTCGAACCGGATGAGCTGAT
This sequence comes from uncultured Polyangiaceae bacterium, assembly GCA_964610275.1. GTDB lineage: Bacteria > Myxococcota_A > Polyangia > Polyangiales > Polyangiaceae > JAFGBI01. The sequence continues at coordinate 2,885 of CAZSVU010000572.1, forward strand.
CCGCGAAGCGCTTGGGCTCCTGCGAAGGCTCCTCGCCGACCGGGTCAGTCTGCGCTTTGAGCCTGGCGCTGCCAAGATCGGCATTCGCGCCGATCAGGGGCAGTTCGAGCAGATCGTCACCAACCTCTGTGTGAACGCGCGGGACGCCATGCCCAACGGCGGCGAGGTGGTACTGACCACGCAAGTGGTGGAGCTCGACGCCGATTTCTGTGGAGCCCACGCTGGAATCGCCCCAGGAGCGTATCTGGCCCTGTCGGTCTCGGATAGCGGGGTGGGCATGTCACCGGAGACGCGGGAGCGGATCTTCGAGCCATTCTTCACGACCAAGGCGCCCGGCAGGGGGATGGGGTTGGGTCTGTCGACGTCATACGGCATCGTCCGCCAGCATCACGGCGCGATCGATGTGTCGACCGGGCTGGGACAAGGCACCACATTCTGCGTGTACCTACCCGTTGCCCCGGCCCCGGACGAACCCGAAGACGGTGAGCGAGAGGCCCAGTCAGACGGAGCAGAAACCATCCTCGTCGTGGAAGACGAGGAGCTGGTCCGGAGCCTTGCCGAGGAGATGCTGACCAGGGCGGGGTACAACGTGCTGACCGCGGAAGACGGGAAGAGCGCGCTCGCCTTGGCTCAGCTACACCGAGGCGCCATCGATCTGGTGCTGCTGGACGTCGTCCTTCCCGATGCGACCGGTCCCGAGCTCGAGGTCAGCCTGAAGGATCTAGCCCCACACGCCAGAGTCCTCTTCACCACCGGGTACGCCGCGTCGGAACGTGACCAGCGATTCCAGCTGGGGCAAGAGTTCGAGCTCCTGCCCAAGCCGTACCGGCACGATGAGCTTCTGAAGAAGGTCCGAGCACTTCTCGACGCGAAGTGACGTACGAGCTGACCGTCCGGGACCGGGTCGGGATCCGTTGACCGAGGTCTGGTGGGTGGCCGCGACCGGGGCGGTGGCGGCCGGCGGATCGTAGATCAAGGGTGGTCTCTCGGGCACCCTTGCTCGGAGTTCGGGCCGGCCGGGGTGAAGAAGATGGAGCAAG
>CAZSVU010000573.1:0-3921 GCA_964610275.1 uncultured Polyangiaceae bacterium
ACCTCCAGGTCCAGCTGCACCAGGTGACCCAGGACGTTCAGTGCCATATCACGGGCAATAAACTTGTTGCTGGTCTCCTGCGGTGGCACGGTAACGACTATGTCAGCCTTCTGGTTCACATACTCATCAACGTCCGCGGCGGACTCCCACACCAGCGTTCCAACCGTGTCAGCCACCTGGGCTAGCTTGTCTGCGGTACAGAGAAGTATCTCCTTCGCCACGAGCAGATGGTCGCAGGAAGCGTGGACGCTGGGCGAGTACGGAAAGACGTACCAGGGCCACGGATTGAGGCATCCAGCAGTCTGTCCGGGCTGTCCCTCTTCGCAGCCGCCATTCCATGGCCCCAGGTAGTCCGGTGCAACCCCGGGCGACAATTCCTCTTCGTACGCGGCAGCTCTGATGCAGGCTTCCGCACTCCACATCAACAGGGTTGTTCCCGCAACATTGTTCCACCTTTGATCCAGATCGTTGGTGTCGCCGGGTCCCGCGTCCCCGCTTTCGACTTCTGCCATCGGCCGCAAAGGCGGACCGTCTACCGACTGCGACCCTGTCATGCCGCTCGGTTCGGACGGCTGCGACTCCACGCCGGACTCACCGCCGCGATCTTGGCGCCCGATTCTCACGGGCGGTATCTCAACGAGGCGTTGCGCGCCAGGCGGCCCGGCGTAGACCTTGATGGAATGGGGGTAGGACGGGCCAGCACTTGAACTGCGAGGCGCCTCGTCGGTTCGAACGGGCTCGTCCCCACCGCAGGCAGTCACCGCGAGAGAGGCGGCGAATGTCACCCAGGTGAGGAACGCCACACTGCGTCTGGAAACATGACGAAATCGGTGATCCGAGTCCCACCGCGCGTCGCGGGATCGGCCAGCGCCAGTTCTTCCGCGTTTCATGATTGGCATGTCCTCCTATTCAGTCGTCCGCTCAACTTGTTCTGCGCGCGCCGGCTTCTCCTAGGGGACCTCTGCGCACACCTCTTCTCCAATTGTTGCGTAGCGAATGCTCACATTCCTCGTTGGTGCGTTCGGCTCATACGTGAAAACCTCAAGGAAGAACCGGCCCAGGCCACCACCGAATTCTGCACATTGGGCCCCTTCACCGGGGCTACACGGAGGCAGCCCTTCTGCAAACTCGACTCGGAGTTGCCACGGTCGAGACACCTCCGCGACCAAGCGAGGACCGCTTTCCGAAGGCACATTGATGACCATCGAGTACTCCGGCGCCAGTCCCGCACCGGACACTCCACATCCGCACGCATCCACGCCCGGTTCCGAAGCAGTCCGGAGCACAAAGGCGTAGTCCGCGAACTCGGCGGCGTCCAACTGCACGCCCCGGGCCCGGAGATCACTGCACTCGGCCGTCGCACAGTTCTCGCTCGAACCACCGCACGTGTCGGAGCAGTTGACAGCGATGGGAACGGTGGGGCATGCGTCGACGGTGTTATCGCAGACCCCGTCGGTGCATAAGCCCGTGCACTCCTGCACAACCGGCGAATCTAGGTTGTCGGGGCCACACTCGTGGACGGAGTTCTCTAGGCAGAAGCGATAGCCGGGATCGTGTCCGAGGCAGCTGGGGTCCTGCTCCTGGCAGCTGCCGGCGGTGACACCTGGGCGGGTGTCACAGATCTGGGTGCCGGGACAGGTGACATTGACGTCCCAAGCACCGCTGGCACCGCAGACCAAGGTAAGCTTCTGGTAGTTGCCTGCGCAGGACAGGGCTCCCGCCGGAGAACACGACTCCCCGAGGGCACCCACCTCGCCTACCGGCACAGCCCCGCCGGTTCCGCCTTGACCAGTTCCGCCTGCGGCGGTGCCGCCCGCGACTGCTCCTGCTCCCCCACCTGATCCCACCGCGGCGCCGCCGGAGCCACCCCTTGTGACATCCGGCGCACCCGCGACGCCACCTTCTCCCCCACTGGCCGTGGTGCCGCCGGAGCTCGCGACAGCCCCGCCGGTGTTGGCAGGGACACCGGTGTTAGCCTCGGTGGCGCCACAGGCGCAAACCAAGAGGAGGAGACCACCCTGGGCGGCACGGCGTGCCCCCGGGAGATGTAACGCGGTGATCGCAATGGCGTTGCTACCCATCTTCTTCCCTCAACGAGCCAGCCGGGTCACAGCGGTCCACAGACTCGTGCTGCGAGTGAACCTTGCGACCCAAGTGTGAGTTCCATGTCGTGGCTCGATGGTCCGTCCCTTCGATGGGTTGATCAATGTCCACTGTTGCCTTGAACCGTCCGCGCGCCGGGAATGCGACCTCCGATCGGATCGATGGCCTATCGCGCAGCAGGAGAACCGTCGACGCCTACCTCCCGACCGAAGGCACACACGCTCTCTCACTGGCCGATCGTTGGCCCTCACAGTCCTCCCGCCTCCCGCGGCTGGCCGAGTGCCGTCGGGAGCGCGCATCTTGCCAGAGCCTCCGCGAGATGCAGCGTTTGGATTCGCCAACAATTGCCCTCGGACACTGTCAGATTCCGACGATGTCGGAACCGGGCCGCTCACAACGGTCACGCACCACGTGTGGTCACCCAAGGGGGCACGGCAGGTCACCGCGATGGGCGTGAGGGACTACTGTCCGAATCCCGCGCGCAGAGGCTATTGCCGACGCTTCGCCTAGCTGCAGTGCGCCTCGAAGGCTGGCTGGAGGTCGAAGCATTCGTCCTCGGGCATGAAACCTAGTCCTTCGTGAGGGCCAGTCGTACACGTACAGATCCAACCGGCGTCGTCGCCCGACGCATGGCACTCGCCATGAAAAGTGGTGCACTCGGCGCTGCACACCCCGTCGGCATCGATTCCCAGGTTGCAGTCCTCACCCCACATGGTTCCGCCGCACGCGATCAAGTTCGTCAGACTCGAGTCACATTCGCTCGGGAACACAAGCTGGGAATCAGCACACGCATACGGTGTCCGTTCCACGCACTCGAGAAGCGACGCACTCTCGTCGCCGCAGTCATCGTCTTCGGCCTCAATGCGCGCCAGACCCAGGCGGCTGGCGCAATCGTATTCACGCACGACAGCGGACGCGCAGGGTAGAGCGGCAAGATCGGAACACAGCGCAACATACCGCTGGAAGTCGGGGGAATCCGAGCCTGGAATCGGCCCCGGGTCTGATGATCCGTTCGAATCTTCGCCTGATTCCGCGCGGGCCCCACTCTCCCAGTCCGGCAAGTCCGACTCGTCTTCACCGCACGCGGCACCGAACGCGAGCAGCGCCGCGATAACGATCATTTGGCAGCCTCTGGGTCGGCGCAGCCTCGGGCCACGATTCTCGGATATGCGAGCGGGGGCAACGCTTCGCCCCGACGGGTTGGACCCATGTACCTGACCGGATTTTCCACCGACCCAATCCCCGTTGCGCATCGTCATCTGACTCCAAACTGGACAACCACCATGCGGAGGCCCGCTCCTCGTGCGGCGGCCCACGGTTTCGGCTCCCGCCGAGTGTGGACCGCTCCTCATTGGGGATCCCGTTGCCTCATGCATCACCGACCAGCCGAAGCGAATACCCGCCTGTTGCTGCACGGATGCTGCCAGAAAAACCTGCGTTCTTCAGTTTTCTACGCAGCTTGCAGACGTGGTACCGGAGGTTACTCGCATCGCCCCAACCTTCGAGAACCACCTCGAACATCTCGTGCCTTGGAACGACGTGTCCGGCTCGGGCTGCCAGCAGCAGGACGAGTCGATACTCGGTCGGAGTCAATCGCAGCCGGGTCCGTTCATGGAATGCTTCTAGCCGGCCAAGCTCGATCCGGATGGGGCCGCATTCCAAGGCGCGAACGTAGACTCCGCTCTTCAGGCGCACGGCAGCGCGCACTCGCGCGAGGAGCTCGTCGAGATCGATGGGACGCCGGATGAAGTCGGTGACGCCCGTGTCAACGACGGTGTCGAAGGAGGAGCTGCGCTCTTCGTCGGCGATGAATAGAAT
>CAZSVU010000574.1:0-3891 GCA_964610275.1 uncultured Polyangiaceae bacterium
GCCGCCCCGACCGGCCTCGAGGGCGAGCACCGCCGCAGACGCGACGTTGCCCGCAGTCGCGCCGAAGCACCGAGAACTGCCGTGAGCACCAGGACCACCAGACCGAATACCTCGTCGCCGATCTGCGCGTGGCCCACGGCCGCGCTCAGGGCGTCGGTGGCCAGGATGATCGCGGACCCGGCAACCGCCTCACGACCGGACCCCCAACGGAACACCGCATAGACGAGCAGCAGCAGGTAGACCATCGAGGCGAGGGTGACCGGTCCGCCTGCGTGACCTGCGATGGAGGCGATGTTCACCGCGTGGGAGATACCGAAGGCGAGCGCGAGCATCGCGAGTGGATGCGTACGCCGCCACGGCAGGGTGAACGCCAGTGCGACGGCCTCCGCGGCGCTGTCTAACAGCCGGCAGTCGATCTGTCCACAGGTGGGAGGGGCTGGTGGCTCGGCCGCCGCGCTCGACGGGGGGGCCGAGGGCCGGGGAGGCGTCGCCACGGGCGCCGCGGGTGGCTCCGACTGCGGTTGGCTCTGGCAACCCGCCACCGCAGCCACCAGGCTGGCGCAGACTGCTGCGCCCAGCAAGCGCACTCGTTTCACGGCAGGTACCTCACTTCTCTGCTTTGTCGCCGCGCAGATTGTCGGACGAAATCGGGTCTTCGTCCAGGTTCGGCGCGGCGTCCGAGAGGCGCCCCCAGCGGCGCTCCAGCGACTTCCGATCCACCCCCACCAGGCGAGCGGCGGCGCTCTTGTTCCCCGCGCAGGTCTCGATGGCATGGTGCAAGACCGCCCGCTCGACGAATTCCAGCTTCGAGCCGACGCGCATCGGCAGCGCCAGGATGGCCTTGGCCATCTTGTCGATCTCGCGGGCAGCCCGGCTGCCGTCGTCGTCCACGAGCTCGCGCAGACTGACCAGATCGATGTCGTCCCGGTCGGCGAGCAGGGTCACACGCTCGACGACGTTGCGCAACTCTCGCACATTCCCGACCCAACGTCGTGACCGCAGCCACTCGACGGCGCTCTGGTCGAACCGAAGCTTGCGCGGGCTCGCGGCAACGAATGCGTGGAGCAACTCCATCAGGTCATCCCCTCGTTCAGCCAGGGGTGGGAGCTCGATGCTGACGACGTTCAGTCGATAGTAGAGGTCTTCACGGAAGCGCCCTTCGTGCATGCGGTGCTCGAGGTCCACATTGGTGGCGGCCAGGACTCTCGCTTGCAGTGGCAGTTCCTTCTCACCGCCCAACGGACGAAAGCACTTGTCTTCCAGCACCCGCAAGAGCTTGGCCTGCAGCTCGATGGGCATCTCGGCGACCTCGTCCAGGAGGACCGTGCCCGCTTCGGCCAGCTCGAACTGGCCGCGCATGCGTCGGTCTGCCCCGGTGAAGGCGCCCTTCATGTGACCGAAGACCAGCGACTCGATGAGCGTGCCAGGAAGCGCAGAGCAGTTGACGGCCAGAAACGGCTCGTCTCGGCGGTGGCTCAGTGTGTGCAGTGCGCGGGCCACGAGCTCCTTGCCGGTGCCGGTCTCGCCGCGAATCAGCAGTGAAGCGTCCGCATCCGCCAGCCGCTCGATCAGTTGGCGCACCCGCTGCATCTGGGGCGATGCGCCCACCAGCGCCGAGAGACCCCAGGTTCGGTCCACCTTCTCGCGCAAGCGCCGCACCTGTCGAGTGAGCGTCAGCTTTTCGCCCAACCCTTGGACGATGGGCAGCAGCATCTCGGGACACAGCTCGTCCTTGAGCACGTAGTCCTTGGCGCCCAACCGCATGGCCTCCCGAATCTCGGAAAGCTCCGTCGAACCGGTTACCATCACCGCCGGCATGCCGTAGCCTTGCTCTCCGAGCCACTGCAAGAGATCCAGCCCGCCGCGGTCAGTGGGACGATCCGAGAGCCGGATGTCCACCAGTAGCAGGTCGGGCTCGTGGCTCTGCACGGCCCGCCGTGACTCTTCGAGCGTGCCGGCTTCGATGACTTCCACGTCGGCCAGTCTGGACAGGATGCCCTTGATCACCTTCCGGGCACTGCGTTGATCGTCGATGACCAGGATTTTCACGCGACTTCCGTTCCCGCGTCCGTGCTGCCGTCCTCGTCGTCACGCACGACGTCGGCATTACGGATCTGTATGGTGAAGAGTGTCTGCTCGTGGTCGCGGCGGGCCTGGATGGTCCAACCGTGGGCGCGAACGAGCCGGTGGGTGATGGCCAGCCCCAGGCCCGTGCCCCGCTCGCGTGTGGTGTACCACGGAGCGAACAGGGTGGCCGGATCCTCGACAAACCCGGGCCCGGCGTCCCAGACGGTCAAGGTGGCTCCGGAAGACTCTCTGGTCCAGGTCACCCCCACCTCTCCGTCAGCGTGAGTGGCCTGCAAGGCATTGGCGAGCAGATTGACGAGGACCTGTGTGACCTGGTCGGCGTCACAGCGAATGGAGAGCGAGGGGTCCCCCGTCACCACCAGGGCTCGGCCCTCGAGCGCATCTCGCAACAGCACCTCGGCGTGAACGCACAGGTCACGTATCGAGACCGCCCGACGCTGCAGTCGATGTGCGGCCATCCGGCGCAAGCCGGCCACCAGCCGCTCCAGCCGCTCGACCTCCTCGCGGCCGATGTCGATGTCCTCGGCGCCGAGGGTCTGTTCGCTCGCGTGCTCGAACAGGCTACGGAAGTAATTGATCGGATAGCGAATTTCGTGCGCGATCTCGGCGGCGACGGTTTCCACCAGCGCTTCGCGCTCGCCGCGCCACGCTTCGGCCTGCTGGCGCCGTCGCTGCTCGAGCTCCTGGTAGGCCCGCGCGTGCGCCAGCGCCAGCGCGCCCTGGTTGGCGATGGTCGAGAGCAGGTCGATGTCGTCGGTGGTGAACAACGCCCCCCCTCGCTTGGAGCCGACCTGAAGCTGGGCCAGGTGCTCGTTCCCGAAGGTGATGGGGAGCGATAGCTCTGCCGAGTCCGGGTTCACGGAGGTCTTGGCCCTCGGCGGTGCGAGGGCGGCAGTGTAGCTGCGCTTGGGCGGTGCGGAACGACTGGGCCGGCTACCGTTCAGATTGAGCTCGAGTGCGATGTGCTCACAGGGCAGCCAGCGCTTCACCGTGGCCACGATGGCACGGCCCACGGCCTCGGGTGACGTGACGCCGGTCAACTCCTCGCTCAGCTGCTCCACCGTGGGCTTGAACTCTGCCCGAGCAGGAAACAAGAGCTGCTCACTCGCGTGCAGCCCCAACACGACCAAGAGCGCCGCCGCCACTCCACTGGCGGTCGCCGCCACCACAGCCCACTGAAACGGAGCCCCGAGCTCGTTCGCGAGCGCCGCTCCGGCACCCACCGCGACGCCGCAGAGCGCGGTACCGATGACGAGCTTGGTGAGAATACGGGAAAGCACCGCGCGGCTGCCCCACAGGTCATGCCTCACAAACGCGTAGGCAGTGGCGATGGGACCAAGGGACAGTGCCGGATATACGAGAGTCTGCGACATGGCCTGGGCGCCCGCGATCGGTGCGACGCCGACCAGTGCACCGACGACGGCGTGCGGCACCACGAGGGCGAGCAGCAAGGCCCGAAGCGTGTCGCGCCGGTTGCCGGTTGCGCGCAGATAGCGCGCCAACAAGGTGACGGCGAAGAAGAGAAACGCGGCACCGAAGACGATTGACCAGACGATTTGCAGGGCCGTCGTCGAGCCTCCCAGGGAAGAGATCCCGGTGAGCAGACAGGCCATCGTCAGACCCAGCCCGACCGTCATCTTCTCGATCCATGGCGCTTTGCGCAGGACTGGAATGTCGTCCGGAAGACGCATGGCCAGCACGCACACAGCGCCCGGGACCATCGCGTATGCCAAGTAGAACAGTGGCACCATCCATCGAGTGGTGTGGTAGTCGAATAGACACAGGACAAAGAGACCTGAGCTA
>CAZSVU010000575.1:0-3881 GCA_964610275.1 uncultured Polyangiaceae bacterium
CGTCACCAGCGACCCGCCCGTGTCGTCCACTCCGTAGTCGGCGAGGTTCTTGACGTTGGCATCGCCGAGACGGGGTGCATTCGACTCTGGAGGATCCAAGAGAATGAACAGAAGCTCGTTCGAGTCCACCTGGAGTATCAAGTAGTTGGGACCACTGCTGAAGCTGAGGGTGTCGCCGTTCTGCGAGGTGGCAATCTGCCGGCTCCTAGGGCTCAGCGTGTACGAATTGAAGCCACCACTCACGGCGACCTCGATGTCCATGTCGGAAGAATCCGTCATGGCGCAGTGCGCGTAGTGCACCTGCATCTGAGGCGAGAACTTGCTCATCTTCTCCACGAACAGTGGGGAGCCATTTACCGTGACGGAATAGAGTGAGCTTCGTTCCGCCCCTGGCAGGTCGGGGAAGACCTCGCAGCCGCTGGTGGTGCTACCGCCGGTGCCCGCTGTGCCACCCGTCGCACTTTCGCCCGCAGCGCCGGCGCTTCCTCCCGAGTCGCTCCCACCGGAGCCCGTGCTTCCACCGGTGACGACCGTACCTCCGCTCCCCGGGTCAGCACCGCCCGTTGCACTGGTATCACCGCCTAGGCCAGCGCCGCCTGTCGCACTGGGATCGCCGCCCAGGCCTGAGCCACCCGTCGCACTGGTATCACCGCCCAGCCCTGATCCGCCCGTCGCGCTGGTATCCCCGCCGAGCCCTGATCCGCCCGTCGCACTGGTATCACCGCCTAGACCTGATCCGCCCATCGCACTGGTATCACCGCCTAGGCCTGAGCCGCCAACACCTGCGCCCCCCAAGCCCTGATAGCCGCCGACGCCCGAGCCGCCCATGCCGTTCACCGAGCCGCCCATGCCGCTCACCGTGCCGCCGACGCCACTCGCCGTGCCGCCAATGCCGCTCACCGAGCCGCCCACGCCACTCGCCCAGCCGGCGCTGCCATCGGACTCCTCCGCTGGGGTGGTGTCTTTGCTCCCACAGCTCCAGATCCCGAGCAAGAGACCAAGGACGAGCATTCTCGCGAGCTTCTTGTGCACGGTGACCTCCTGTCTGAACGATTCCCAATACCGGGCGTCTTGATCTCCGAACCGGCAGCGGAAGTAGAGCTCTAGCGCTCACGCAGCGCCCGTTGGACGGAGGGGGGGGAGAATGATCACCCCCCAAAGCTGCAGCGTTCTAGGCAGAGCGGGAGAGCCGAAGTCCCGTTTGATGTTGATCACGGAAGCGACAGCGTCGTGTCGTGCATTCCGGAAACGTCGTCACAGCCGATGTGGAGCCAAGATCGGACCTCGGAGAAGCCCGGGCCAAATCCTCCGAGCCTCACCCACTGTAGTCGGAACCCTGAACGATCCCGGGGCGAACGACCGACGTATCCGGCCCAGAGGTGTTGGGGTGGTTCTCACGCTACTGGCCATACCTCGCACTGACGATGTTCGCCTGAACCGCGTCTTCGGTTTCATCTGACGGGTAGCCAGTGACGATGGCTCCCTCGTAGAAGGTGCCAGCGCTGAGGTTGGCGCCGCCGTCCGGCTTGCAGCAATCACCGCCGCAGCCGAGGGTGATCGCGCCCTGCTTCTGCATCGGGGTCCAGCCGCCGGGAAGGGGGCCCTTGTAGTACGTGCTCAAGCTGCCGCTCGTCGCGTCCGAACCTCGCAGCGCGAATTCCGTCGTTCCGTTATTCTTCAGTACGGCGGTGACATACGGGGTCGTCTGGGACGGATTGTTCGGGTTCATGTCGTAGCTGTCTTGGGCGAAGAGTCCCCACTCGAGATCTGCCATGATCCATGGACCGGATCCGGCCCCCGAGCCCCAGGCCGTGATCGTGCTGAAGTTGATGGCATCCATGGTGCCAGCTCCATCTGCACTGCGCGAAGTCTCGCTGTTGCCATAGTCGAAGCAACAGCCCGAGTTGTAGTGCGTGCCACTCGTCACCATGTACATGCCTTCGGGATCGGCGCCGAGGGGCATGCCCGATTGGGAGCCGTCGTGCCAATAGCAATTGCTGGGCTCGATGTACAGTGAGTAGACCTGGTTGCCGTTCACCTGCAGCGACTCGCTGGTGGCATTCGCGGGCGTGCTCACTGGTGAGGCGGGGACGTGCTCGGACCCCTGGTACCACATGTCGTTTCCGTTTCCGGACTGGTCGTACAGGACGGTGATGATGCACGTCGTTCCAGAACAGAACGAGTCTTGCACCGACGAATCGGCAACGCCTCCCGGGCTCAGCGGGCCGATGTCTTGGCGCGCGTTGTCCGAAGCACGCTCGACCTGGTAGAGACTCCCGGCGTACGAACCATAGAGAGCGCGCACCGAGCTGTGCGCAGCGACGCACGGGTTGCTGGCAGCGGCATAGATGTCGCAGGGCCCAGTGGTGGAACCCGCGCTGCCGCCCGCACCGGGCGCCCCGGCGCCCCCCGCGCTGCCGCCCGAGTTGGTCTGCCCGCCGCCGCCCGCACCGGGCGCCCCGGCGCCCCCCGCGCTGCCGCCCGAGCTGGTCTGCCCGCCGCTGCCCGTGGCGCCGCCCGAGCTGGTCTGCCCGCCGCTGCCCGTGGTGCCGCCCGAGCCCGGACGGTCAGCGTTCTGGAGGACGACCGTGCCCCCCATGATCGGGGTCGTGGTCTGCGGGGTGATGGTCAACGTGTTTCCCGAGACGCAGTACGAGTAGGACGTGACGTTGGTCGTCAGCACGTCGTCCGAAGTCGTGTAGTTGCCACGCGGCGACGCCAGATAGGAAACCAGCCCCATTCCGCCCGACTGTTCGACGGTGGCCGAACAGTCGCATCCGCCGCTGGTGGAGGCAACGCAATCGACCGAGGAGTAGCCCAAGGCGGTGATGACGCTCGCCGCGCCATCGCAGTCGACCGGGGTCGAGGAGATCTCCAGGCACTCGGGGGCCAACGTGAACTGCTCAGTGCCCACCGTGGCCGTATTGTCCGAAACGGTCCCGTCGGGGTTGGCGGTCCACGTGCCACCCACCTGGAGGAACCCCGTGACCGGCAGAGACGGGCAACTCATGCCAATCAAGGAGACGTCCAAGTCCCCCGTCACAGTCAGACACGACGACGTCACGGTCCACGTTCCGACCACGTCGCCACCGCAAGGGCTCACGTCATCGCAGGACGCTGGCGCTCCTCCAACCTCAATCAGAACGCCACCTGTCCCGGTCGACTGCTGATTCCCGCCACTGGCTGGGGACCCGCTATTTCCATTCGAATCTCCGCCAGTGCCCGCACCCCCTCCGGCCGCGTCGGGCTGCCCGCTACTGTAGTCACCGATACAACCATTGGTCGCCATCGTCGACACGAGGAGCGCTGCACTGCTGAGTCCAATCCATCGGTGTTGCATGAATCCCTCTTGGGCGCTGCTGCACGGCGGTAATCCCGGCGCAAGTGCCTTGCGGTGCACCGGGGGGCGAGTCGAGAGCAACTTCTAAAGAGCAATTGTCTGTCGGAGCCCCGAATTGTCGCGAGAAGTCGAAGCAAAGGCATTCGGTCGGTCCTGGGAGCCGCGAAGTTGACGGATCAGAATTCCTTGCGTCGTTGTGCGGCACAGCTGACGGCTCATTCTGAGCTAGTCCAACGCGCACGGAGGGGGCGCGGCGCGGGGGCCGCGGGCGGGCCGACAATAGCCCAGGTCGCCGGGCCTGCCCGTCGGGCGGGATGGAATCAACCGGATGTGGCAAGAGCGCGCGCCAGCGCGGCGGCGTGGGGCTGGACCCGGCTCTCGATTGATGGGTCCGCAGGGACGGATCGGCTGTCCACAATGCTCCGCCTCAACCCTGACTCTTGGTCACATTTGGGAAACCCCAAAGTTACAGTCTGGCGATCAATCTTCGATGTGGGTGATCGTAGAAGCAGCGTCGATGCATCTTTGCGGTTGAGCAATC
>CAZSVU010000576.1:0-3851 GCA_964610275.1 uncultured Polyangiaceae bacterium
GGGCAGGCGAAGTCGAAGCAGCGGCGTCTTCTGTTGACGACGATGACGAAAGAGCCCTTTCAGCCGGTGCGGTTGTACTACTCGATTCCGAGTCGGGCATTCGTGCTGGCGAAGCTCGAGAAGCTCGCCTGCATCGTCGAGGCGCCTGAGGAGCAGTGCTGGCAGTGGCAGTTTGAGGCCGAGGCTGCATCGCTCCGGTTCCTCGGTGGCTACGACGATGTTCCGAGCGACAAGCGACCGATCGTCATCGGTCGGATCCGGTTCCCGCCGAGCGGCGGAATGACCTTCGAGACGAACTCGATCCCGCGGTCGGTCGAGGGAGCCCGTTTCTTTGGACCCTTTCTCGGCCCCAAGGTCGTGGCGTTGCGATGCCGGGTGGTGAACCGGTGCTTTGCAGGAGACGAAGGGCAGTCAGACGAACTCCTCGGGATGCTGGACCGGGATGTCACGGTTGTCGACCCACGGGCCGCCGAAGAAACCTTTGAGCGAGACTTCGAGGGTGTGCGAACGCCGGAAGACGTCGAGCGCGCAGCGGCGGAGAGCTTGAAGCGGCGGCTCGAGAGCGCGGAGGACGTTCCTCTGATCGAGGATTTCCCGCTTGCGCCGGAGGAGGAGACTTCCGAGTTCCTGCATCTTGCGGCCACGCTACAGTTCCGCTTTGTCCGGGCATTCGAGCACTGGCAGGGCAACACGCACCTGACTCTGACTGCCATCATCATGCGCACCGTGCAGCAGAACATGGGCGCACTGGGCGCAGAGTAGTGACATCTTCGTTCGATTCTTGGCCGAGTTTCCTGAAGGCGAACTGAAGCGGCGAAACTCCGATCCAGCGCGCTCTCTCTGGTCAGCGATCAGTAGATGACCGATCCCAGACAGCAGTGGCAGAAGCAGAAGCCGAAATCAGGCGCTCACGTGGGTGTGGACGGCTACCGTGACGACAAGCTCCACCCCCGGATCGTTCGCGCGGTCGCGTCGATCCTTGCTCGCGGCAAGGTCGTCGCTCCGGTCGATGTCCTGGTTGCCATGAAGCTTCTGGAGCCCGCTCGGCTCGAGGACTGGCGCTTCGGGCGAGTGCCCTATCTGGAGAAGGTCATCCGGGGCAACCTCACGATGCTCTCGCGGCTGCTCCGCATCCTGCGCTTCCACGCTCACGATCTGAATCTCGTTCCTTCCGCGACCGCGTACATGCGTTGGGGCAAGGGACCGAAGCGGCGCCTTCGTTTCTCCAAGACGGGTGATCGGAAGGTCGAAGAGGCGTACAGCCGACACTTCGTTTGGCCAGGGAAGGGGCCGTTGCGCCCGCTGGCGGTTCGACGGGAGCTGGGGATCGGAAACGAACCCACTGGGAGGAATGATGGCTGACATTCCCGATGCGACCGACCCCAGCACCTGGCTAGACAAGTCGAAGAGAGCATGACGAGCAGTACAACCGGTCCCAATCCTCCCCCAACCATCTTCCTCTTCGGTCCACCCGGTGTGGGCAAGAGCACGCTCGGCTTTCGCGCTTGCGAGGCGTTCGGCCTTCGTTTCGTGGACCTTGGCAGCTTGCTCGAATCGCTCGGTGGCGAAGACAGCGCAGAGTTTGGGGCAGTATTCCGTGGTGTTGACGCCGACGTGGTAGAGATCCCCTGGGAGCTTCAATCCGGGCGACAGTTGCTGGCGCTGGTACGGCAGGTTGGCGTTTCGTTGCTGCTCTGGGCGCATCCCGAGGATATGCAGTTGCGCTCGGGTCGTGATGAGCGATTGCTCACGCCGGTGGGGCGGTTGACGCTCCGCGGTGGCTTCGGGCGGCAGGGCACTGGCTGTCGCGAGTTTCGGCGATTGGATCGCGCTTGTGAAGAAACGTTACTGCTTGTGGATCTGGACCTTGAGGAAGCCGCGGAGGACGTGAAGGACTGCATCGCAGCGATTCGTGAAGAGCGATCTGGACCGGCAAGCCCGACGGAGCAAGAAGGTCTTGCTGGCTGGGTCGTGGACTGGAGCCATGACTACGAGGTGAGTCGTCAGGTGGTGGAAGTGATCGTTGACGGCATGGCGCGCTATCTTGTCCACCTGAGAGCCAGCGGTGCCTCGCCACGCACGCTCTCGTCCGTGAGCTCGGACCTGAACGCGGCTGGGCAACTCTGTCTGATGTACGATCCACCCAAGGGCGACAGTGTTCTTGGGTGCTTCGACGGATGGTCATGGGAGTCCGAGTTTAGGCGAAAGTTTAGCGATCGCCCGACGGCGGTCTCGCGCTATCGACGGAATCTGCGCGCGTTTTCCGACTTTCTTCGGGCATCGGGAGCTCTGCCCGGAGACGAGGAATCGGCTGCTGGCAACTGCGGGGGCCAGCATCGAGCCGTTCAACGCAGTACCCATCAGGTTTGCCGTGCCGCGGTCGAGCAAGCAGGACAAGTGGCTGGGAGCGAGACGATGGCAGGTGAGACCGAGCCGTGCACCCAAGAGGCACGAAAGGACCGGAAACCTTGACAGGCAGCCAACCCAAATCGTCGCTTGCCCTCGAGGAGGGCCTGATGGAGCTGGGCAGCCAGTGCCGCACGCCGATGTGGATCTGGGCCGATACCTGCTCGCACCCGAAGTGCGACTGCCGTTCTGCTCTCATCGTCGCGACACGGCGCGGCAAGGAAGCCCTCCTGCCGGTTGTACGAACGGCGGAAACGATTCGTCGCGCCTCCAAGAAGCTGACAGACCTCGTGGCGATTCTCAACGACGATTTCGCTGCGTTCGAGGTCGACATCGACACGGGGGAGCCCCATTGGCTGATGGGCGACGACTCGACCGCGGGACCCGGGGATGCGACGGTGGGACTCGTGGAGCGGCACCCCTGGCTCGGGGCCGTGCTCGGGGCCATCGACGGGGAAGCTCTCGAGAGGCTTGGCAGGCTCTGGTACCGGGGCAAAGGGCGGCCTGATCCCGAGCGCTTGCCGCAGGCTCCCTCGAGCGTGGGTGGCTGGATGCTTGGCGACTTGGTTTCTTGGATCGAGGCATTCTACGGGGTTCGTCAGGACATCTACTTGGCGGGGGGGAGTGCCTATGAGGCCGTCGAGAACTACTGCGTCATGCCCGACTGCGCTTGTGGCAAGGTGCTGGTGCGGTTCGATGACCTGCAGCGCCGGGCCGGCGACGACTTCGACATCGGCGCGGTCAACGTGGCGCCGTCTGGGGAGTGGACGCTCGAGCCTAATGCGCGGGACCCCGAGCTGCGCGATCTGCTTTGGTCGCGCTACCTGCAGCGCCACCCGAACTACCGAGCGCGTCACGCCGTTCGCCGTCCGCGCATGAACGTGTTTGGCGCGACCCTCGTTGCCTACTACGTATCCACGCAGAACGCTTCGAGGAAGAAGACCCGGCCGAACGAGCCGTGTCCGTGCGGCTCCGGGAAGAAGTACAAGAAGTGCTGCTGGTTGAAGAGGAGCGGATAGCTAGCCGCTCCTGACGCCGGGGGGCACCGGGAGCCCCGCCTGGCGAACGGCCCGCCAGAGGGTGTGCTTGAGCCGATGTGCCTTCGCCCACTCGGCGAGGATTCGAGCGCCGCGCTCTGCGTCGAGTTCCCGGGCGGCCACCAGCCAGCTCACGCAGACGCCGTAGTCGACGACGTGGGGATTGGGGACGAGGTCGCCGACGTGTTTGCGCCAGAAGTGTTGGAATCCTGCTTTCGGCTCGCCACGACCCGACTCGCCTAGCACGGGAGAACCGGGATCGGAACGACCGAGGGGTGTGACTACTCCTCGGGGTGGTGGCTACCTCCCGCGAAGCCGGCGAGCAATGCATCGAGGGCACTCCAGTCTCTTCCCCCTTTCGTCAGCAGCCGCCTCGTCCGCGGGCGCCAGGTCATCTTCGTGAATACC
>CAZSVU010000577.1:0-3807 GCA_964610275.1 uncultured Polyangiaceae bacterium
GATCCCATCCTGCTCCCAGGGCTCGGTGTCTCTTTCGGCCAAGACCGAGTCGTCGGTAACCGAGACAGCCAGGTAGACGAACTGCTCGTCGTACTGCACGCCGGCGCGGTAGCTACTATCGCTCTTGCCACGAAGCGCGCTGCGATCATTGAGGACTTGCCGCGGTGCGGTCACCTCGATCGGAAGCTTCTGCCACTCGTTCAGCACTCCGTCCACGGTGACTCGACGTTTCGCCAGGCTGGCATGCACGAGCTGCACCAGGGCAATCGAGGTTTGCCCACGGAGCTCGACCGGCTTGCCGGCTTCGCGGGTCGTGTGCGCCTGCCACTCGACCGGAATCGTCACGGCGGACGGAACTCGCGCGCGCACGCGCACCTCCAGGGTTCGCTCGCTGCTGGAGTGCGGAGGAATGGTCAGGTCGAGCGACGACGGCACGACCTCGACGCCTGCTGGTGGATGTGCCGCAACGGACACCGCCAGCGGCTCATCTCCATCGTTGCGCAGCCGCACGGTGGACGTGCCGCGCCGGAGCCTTCCATCATAGTAGAGGCTCGAAGGCGTGAGATCTGCGCTCAGCTGTGCCAACAGTGCTCGGAGCTCCGGAGTCCGGGCATTCTCGTCTTGGATGCCGTCCAGCAGAAGGTTCGCGACGACCGGGCCGGCGGGCGTCATCGTGACCCACATGATCTGGTCGAACTCGCCGTACTGAGGCCCGCGGCGGGAGCTCTCACCGCCGGTCGTGGCCAGGGTGAACAGCTTGTGGTCGTGGCGTTCGTGCTTGATGTACCGGTGGTGGTGACCGGCGAACGCCGTGTAGCGACGGTCGCCGAGAACGGCCTCTACTCGTTGCCACTGCTCGCTCTCGCGCGCTGGTCGTTCCAAACCCTCGAACCGGTCCCACAAGGGTGTGTGCAGGAACAGCAGAGTCCAGCTGACGTCGGCATGGTCCGCCAGCGTCTGCCGGAGCCAGGTCAGCTGTGGGTCCCGGATCTGGTGTTGCTCTCCGTCCATCGTGTTGAGGCACACGAACAGCACGTTTCGGTAGACGAACGCATAGTGAGTGGGCCCGTATCGCTCCTGCCAAACGGCGTTCATGGTCGCGTTGGTGAGGTCGTGGTTGCCGGGCACGTAGAAGAACGGGGCATCGAGGCGTCGCACGAGTGCGTCGAGCTCATCCCATTCCCGCTGGATGCGGGCCCGATCTTCGGTGTAGCCGGAGATCAGATCCCCCACACTCATCACCAGCTCGGGTCCCAGCAGGTTCAGCTTGGGGATGGCAGAGGCAAAGACCCCCGGACGCATGCCGCCGGTTCGGTCGGCGACGATGGCGAACTGGAAGGTGTCCTTGGAGGCCCGCGCGTCGAGGTGGGTCCAGGGCACTGGCCCCTCCGCGTGCTGGACCTGAATCGTGTCGGGCGCTGGAACCGAGGGCTGCGCGGGCGGCTCGGCAGGAGAGCTAGGCGGGGCCACGGGGGCGGGCGGGGCCCCGCACCCAACCAGGCCGATGCCAACCAGAGCAAGGATCAGGGAGCGCATGGCAATCGTACTCTAGCGAGGCTGGTGCCTCAGACCAAACGAGACGTTTGACTGGTGGGCTGCTGGCTTGCGTTCGGGCTGCCCGCAGCAGACACACGCCTCGGTAGCAGTCGTATCCGTCCGGTTCTCGAGGGGCTGGCGCAGCCCCTCCCCCGCTGCGCGGGGCCCCCTCCCAACATCCGCTCGGCCTCCGCCTCGCGCTGCGCGCGGGGGCCCCAGCCCCGCTGGCTACCCGCTGTTACCAAACCTGACTGAACTTTCACGGTCCTGTCTCCTCAAGGCACCTAGCAGGCCTGGGTCCGGCGCTGGATCCCCACCCGCGGGCAACAGCCTAGACCGCCAGGACCACCCGACGACCCTGCAGCCGAACACCTCGAGTCCGCGGTTTCGGTGAGCAAACCACAGGTTCTTCGCCAGTAACTTGATTCCCGGCCGGCTCCCGTTACGCTTCATGTGGCGCTGGGAGGTTTGCATATGGCCAAGGCCGGCGGGGACGGAGAGCAGCAGAACGCGGAAGCCTCTGCGCCGGAAGAAGAGGGGCGCGCGGCACAGGACGATATTGAATGCGAGGTTGAGGACGCAGCGCCGTCCTCCAGGCCGAGCGAGTCGAAGCCAGCGGAAGCGGAAGCAGAGGATTCCGAGCGCGGGATCCGATCCAGTGACGGCGACGGAGCGCTGATTCCTCCGTCCAGCTTTCAGGCCATCCGCACCCCCGGAGATCTGCTACCAGCGGTGAGCGGCGACGGGTTCGAGTCCGTCGAGGACCACGGTCCCGCCGACGGTCACGTGCAGGTAACGCACAAACCCGGCGAGGTCATCGATGGACGCTATGTCCTGACCCGTCCCATCGACGCGGGGGGCATGGGGGTGGTGTGGCTGGCGCACTCGCTACAGCTCAAGGTCGACGTGGCCGTCAAGCTGCCCAACACGCGGCGCAGCGTGTCCTCGGTTGAGCGAATGACGCGGGAAGCTCGCGCGACGGCCAAACTCACCCACCCGGCCGTGGTCCGGATCCACGACTTCGGTAAGACCGAGAAGGGCGATCCGTACATCGCCATGGAGCTCTTGCGCGGTCAGAGCCTGGGGCGCCGCTTGGACAACGATACAGCGCTCGATCCCATCGACGCCGTCCGGCTGCTGCTGCCCATCGTGGAGGCGCTGGTCACAGCCCACGATTGCGGCATCGTGCATCGCGACTTGAAGCCGGACAACATCTTCCTCGCCGAAGCGTTCGGACGCACCTACCCCAAGCTGTTGGACTTCAGTCTGGTGAAGCTGATCGCGCCGGACTTTGGTTTCTCCACGCTCACTCGCGACGGTCGCGGACTCGGCACGGCGCCGTACCTCTCGCCGGAGCAGGTCAAGGGAATGAGCGATGTCGACCACCGCACGGACGTGTGGGCGATGTGCGCAGTGCTCTACCGATCATCCACCGGACATCCGCCGTTTGCGGGCACTGGCCAGTACGACGTGATGCGGGCCGTGGTGCGGCGCAATCCCACTCCGACCTGGAAGCTCGGAGTTGGGGACCACGAATACTGGGACATCCTCAAGCGCGGCTTGATGAAGAAGCCGGAGCAGCGGTACGCATCCATGCGTGAGCTCGGACGCGATCTGGCTGCGTGGCTGCTGAACCACGGCGTGACCGAGGATGTCGGTCACGTTTCTCTGCGCGCCATGTGGCTACCGGAGACCCAAGACGGGCTCCCGCGCCGTCGTGCCGCCACGGCCCGAAGGACTCTACGCGTGGCGGCGATCGCCGCCCTCGGCGCGGCACTGGGCATGGCGCTCGCCACGTGGATCGCGCGCCGATCGGGTGATGCTCCTTCTGACCCGGAGCGCGCCGTTGCCGCTCCGGCTGGTCTCGAGTCTCCCCCTGCCGAGTCGGCTCCTGCCCTCCCAGCGACTGCCACGGCCACCCCGACCCCGGACCGGTCCGCGGCCACTCCACCAGCAGCACCCACCGATTCGCCGTCACTTCGCCGCGACAACGCTCCGAACGAAGCCAGCCAGGGCGCTTCCACCGCTGCCCCGCAGCCGCGCGACTGAGTCCGCACGGCTAGCCGATCCACTTCCCCAGAGCACCGCGCCCGTCCACGGCGCCGCGCAGCCGCAGGCCGCAAACCTACCGAATCCCAACCAACTTTCGGTACACCTTGACTGATCTCACCACCGTGGTAAGAGCGGCCTCCCGGTCGGGCCATTAGCTCAATTGGTAGAGCAGCGGACTCTTAATCCGGAGGCTGAAGGTTCGAGTCCTTCATGGCCCAC
>CAZSVU010000578.1:0-3794 GCA_964610275.1 uncultured Polyangiaceae bacterium
CGTAATCTCGCATATGCGATCTTGTCGTTGACCCGCGGGCCAGGGGCCGCTGAGCTGATCCAAAGCACACCACCGCACATGCGTGGCTGGCGAAGCGGGCGACAAGACGGACGTGGAGCGCGAGGAGGCTCCGCGCCTACCAGTCCGTTGGGATCTCGTCGATGAAGTCGGGGGACCGGGCGCGGGCGACTGGCGGCGGCTCCGCCGGGAGCGCCATGGCCTCGAGGATCGTCCGCGCAGTCTCCTTCTCGGTGATGAGCGCGATGAAGCGCAGCCTGCCACCACACGGGCAGGCCAAAGCGTCCACGTCGTAGACCCGCTTCAGCAACTCGGCCCAATCGATGTAGCCAGAGCCCGCCGCCAGCGCGCGGGGCGCGGTGCGGGACTTCGTGTCGGTGGGATGCGAGTCCTGCAGCGGCAGTGCGACCGCGAGCGGGCGCAGCAACACGCTGCCGTCGCCGCTGGGCAGGGCTCCGCCTCTGCCTTCAGAGCACTGACCAGCGCCCTCGGGCCCAGCGCGCTCGTCGTTGACGGCCTGCTCCGACGAGGTGGCGGCGGCCTGGGCAGCCGTCGACTCTACCGGCAACGGCACCACGCTCGAACGCCAGGATGAATGCGGCGCGAACACGCCGTGAAACCGGATGAGAGGATGCCGCGGTGGCGGCACCAGCGCGGCGAGTCTCGCCAGGAACTGTACTGGGGTCATCACCCGATGTGTGCGCCGCTCGTCCCACGGCTTGCGCAAGCGGTAGGCCACCAACCCCTCCGGCGTCACGCTGAGACGCTCGAGGCTGAGCGGGGGACGCGCACAGTAGCGCAACAGCCGCTCCCTGCCGTCACGGTCCATCGCTGAGGCAACCACCCCAGCGTGCACGTCGAAGCCCCGATAGCGGGCGCTGCGGCGTGTGGTGCGGTCAGGCCCAGTCGACGGATCGCAGTCGCCGTCCGTACACGAGTCGCACGCATCCGGGAGACAGGTGAGCTCACCCAGACCCACAGATCCCTCCAGGCAAGCATCCAGGGCATCGCGGTCAGGGCAAGTCTTGCCGCAGTCGGCTTCGTCGGAATCCGTGACGAGGCGCCGACGCCTGAGCCAGCGCGCCACACGGATCTCCACGTTCAGCGCCAGGTCTTCCAGATCGGACTGCGTGGGTCGTGGCAACGGGACGAAATCAGCGCGGCCGTCGGGCTCGGATCGCATGAAGACGCCATCGGGTATGGCCACGTGATAGTGGACATTGAGGTTGAGACTGCCGCCAAAGCGCTGCGGAAACTGTACGGCACCGCTGCGCACCTCGCTGGTGGCGAGCTCTCGTGCGCGCTCTCGCTGCCACCGGAAGACTTCCTCCACGAAGATGCGGCCCACGGCAGTGAGCGCGCTGGCATGCCGGGCCAGCGTCAGCCTGAGCTCGAACGGTACGCTGAGGACCCACTGGCGCAACGGAACATCGGGAACGACGTGGTCCACCAGGTGCGCCGCGGTGCCAGACATGCGGCGAGCATTGCAGGACACCCCCCGGCGCTTGCAGGAGAATGCGACGAGCACGCTGCGTCCGCAGGATTCGCAATAAGCGCGCAGAAACCCGTATGCCAGGATACCGCACTTCAAGTACCGCCGCAGCTCCTGCTCCACATACTTGGGCAGCCCGCCTTCGTGGTTCTCACGAGCGTACTGCAGAAAGGTCTCCAGATGCTCGGAGACCAGCTGGTAGAGGACCGTGTCCGCCGGACGGCGGGGTTGGTACTCGACCGGATCGTCGGGCGCAACTCCACGCGCAGGCATGCCGCGGGCAAGGCCAGCGGCGTGCCACAATCCGGAGTCGCTGATCACGCGCGATCTTCCGCGCAGTGAGGTGGCGAAACCGCCGGTGGACGGCGGCACGTCGCCACCCAAGTCGGGCACAACGTACGAGGTGGTTTGCCAAGAATTGCGCAACCGGCCCGCCACTGCGCCCGAAGCACAGAAGGACGCGAAGCGACGCTACAAGGACACCAGAGTGAGAAGCCCCGTTGCGTATGGAACCTCGCACCCATGAAGTGCCACGTGGACCGCGGCGGTGTGATCAGCTCCGCGCCTCACCGGGTGCTCCAGTCGGTCTTCGGACTCGCGTCGTTCCGCCCGGGCCAACTGGAGCTGATCTCCGCAGTGCTCTCAGGACGGGATGCGCTCGGGGTCTTGCCTACCGGCGCCGGCAAGTCGCTCATCTACCAGCTCGCCGCCCGACTGCTCGGCGGCACGACCCTGGTGGTGTCCCCCCTCGTTGCCCTGATGAAGGATCAGGTCGACGGGCTCGTGAGGCTGGGATTTCGGGCTGCCTACGTCGACTCGACTCTCACTGCCAGTCAACGCACCACCCTCGGTGCCGCGATACGTGCAGGAACCATGGAACTCGTCTACGCCTCGCCAGAAGCTCTTGGGGGTTGGCTTCGTGGCGTTCTGAGTCGAGCGAAAGTGAAGCTCATTGCCATCGACGAGGCACATTGCATCAGCCAGTGGGGGCACGACTTCAGACCAGCATATCGCACGCTGACCCGCCTCAAGACCGACTTGGGGTCAGTTCCGGTGCTGGCCGTCACTGCCACGGCCACGCCCCGCGTGGCGGAAGACATCATCCAGCAGCTCAGGCTCGCGGGTCCGCGCTTCTACCGGGGCTCCTGTTACCGATCCAACCTGCACCTGTCTGCCTTCCCCAAAGGCGGAATGGACGGAAGTGGTCGCAGGCTCGGGCCGGTGCGGGAGGCGATCCTGGACTTGTTGACAGCACGCCCAGGGCAGCAGGGGATCGTCTACTGCCGATCACGGCGCAGTGTGGACTGCACTGCTCGGTACCTTCGGTCCCACGGGTGTCGCGCTGGCGCCTACCACGGCGGACTCGGCGCAGTTGAGCGCAACGCCGTGCAGACTGAATTCGGCTCTGGCGAACTCGATCTGGTGGTGGCCACCGTCGCCTTTGGTATGGGGATCGACCTGCCGGACGTGCGCTATGTGATACACCGGGACGTGCCCCACTCTATCGAGGAGTACTATCAGCAGATCGGTCGCGCGGGCCGCGATGGACGTCGCGCGAACTGTGTGCTTTTCTACTCTGCCTGGGAGCTGGAGCGCCTGGGAACTCCCCACGGCGAGAGTTTCCGCCAGTCCCCGCTGCGCGTGCCGACTCCCTCCGCCGAGATGCGTGACTGGATTGCCAGTCCGGGGTGTCGGCACCAGCGCCTGGCCGCGCACTTCGCAGAGGAGACTGGACGCTGCGCGACGAGTTGCGACGTGTGCGTTGGGGGCACTGCCGCGACAATTCGACAGACTTCTCGTGCCGAGCACATCGGTCCCTCCGAGCATGGCGTGCTGTTGGGCAGACTGCAGGTTCTCCGGCGTCGGCTCGCAGCCGCTCGAAGGGTACCGACACACGCGGTGTTCGACGACGCTGCCCTGCGCGAGTTGGCCGCCACCCGACCGCAGACCAGGGCAGCGCTTCTGCGAGTGCCCGGGTTTGGATCGAGGCGGGTCGCCCTGTATGCCTCACCGTTGCTCGACCTGCTGGGCGAGAACCGGTAGCGGCCAGTATCGCCTGCCGCTTCACCGGGGCGCAGGCGCGGCCGAGCTGCGCCCGCGAGGCGCGGACCGTGGCCAACGAGGCGCAGACTGCCGCCCGGCGCGCCCGTTTCAGGGCGGCGCTCCACCCGGGAACCCCAGTGTGCCGTTGGTGGGAGTGAAGCAGAAGTGACGGACGGAAGTGACCTACTGCCCGCACCGCAACCAGCGGCCCGTGGCCAGCAGGTCAACGACAAGGTCGCGG
>CAZSVU010000579.1:0-3770 GCA_964610275.1 uncultured Polyangiaceae bacterium
GGGAGCCTGCTCCCGCCAGGGTCCAATCTCAATGATCTCGCGGTGGACGGAGTTTTTGGGAGGCACACCTCACGACAACTCCGTGCCGACGCAGAGTCTGCCCACCTGAAGCATCTCCACTTGCAGACTGTTGATCTCAAGGCAGATCTCTTCCCCAAAGCGGATTCCGACGACGCTGTCAGCGCCATAGAAGTCCCAAGATCGTGCTTCAAGCGTGCCTTCAGTCCGTGCAAGGACTTCGCACACCGTAACCACCACGAGTTGGCTCGACGCGGCCATCTGGTCAAGGTCTTCGTCAAACACCCCGGTCAGGTCCAGCGAGCAGTCGGCTCCCAAGAGTCCTTCCGTTCCGCCGGTGGCCTCCGGCCTCCACGCCTGCCACTCGCACACCGAACCGACCGTGGATTCGAGGGAGGCGACCTCTGAAGGGGAAAGCTCGGGGCATACTTCGGCAGTAGTCAGAGTGCCGCTGGCGCCTGCTGATCCGTCCTCTACCGCGGTGTCGGGCCCCGCGTCCACTGGCTCGGGAGCGGTGTCCTGCTGCGACCCGCCGCACGCAGGTGGCGCCACGAAGGCAATTGCGATCGCAGTGCAGCAAGCATCAATGCTCCGGCGCTTCCCCACGCCACCCACCATGCCACATCTGCCCCGGATACGCTGAAGAAACCTGACAGCGCCGTGGCACTGCTGAGCTGTTTGCCAGCGCCACCGGGACAATGGTGTACGAGTTGCCGACTACGCGATGCGAGGCGGCTGTCGTCGGCGCCTGCCCACGTCACGCTGCTGCGCGTTGGTGATGACGGTGTCCGCCGAGCACGGGGACGGCGATGATCGCCACCCCATTGGGGCCAAGGACGACTTCCGCACCCGGAACGCGCCAGACATAGTGCCGAGAGCTGGGCGATCGTAGTTCTCGACACACTGGGGGGTCGGGATGGTGTCGTCGTCCAGCGAGGATGCGTTCTCCGTGTGGTTCGCTGGCGTGCGTGTACCGAGGGGTGGGCATTGGCGGGAGGCCGGGAGCTACTCAGGAGGCCAGTGGGGTAGTTGCGCCAGGTCCGGTCTTGCTGGGCCGTCGCGTCTCAAGTGGCGGCTGAGTTGTCGACGGCTCGTCGGCTGGCAGCCAGGATGAGCTGGCCAACACCCCGGCTCAGGAAACGCGCGACGCAGCTGCTGGGCTTGGTGAGCCAGCGTGACGCGAACCCCCTTCAGTGCTGTGACTTACGTTCGGCTTCGGGTGAGTACTGCTCGACGTAGCGCAGTGCGGGCCTCTGCTCCACCGGTAGCGAAGCGTCGCGGAGGTAGATGTGAATGGTGAGACACAGAGCGCGACCCACCATGATTTGGAATTGGTGAATCGACTTGACGTCGAACCTGTAGCCCCGGAGATACCTGAACTTGCCTTGGCCGCTGCCGCGCAGCTTGCTGAAGAGCCGGAGCGTGTGCGCCCCGGGCACGAGCCTACTCCGAAGGATCACGCGATGGCCTTGCCGCAGCGCTTCAGGTCGGTCCTCCTGGAATACCGGGGTCCCATCCAACACGACCAGAAGCCTTTCGTGCCGTATGACTTTGTCGGTTTGGTCCTGCACCAGCAGAACAAACTCGTCGGACCCTAGAGGTTGCCCCCTTGCTCGCAAGTGCGCGACGCAGGATTCCGCTGACGCCGGTCCGAAGCTCGCCGTTTCGGTCGAACTGGGAGCAACGGCGGCACGCGGAGCGACACACCCGCCGAGCATGACGGCGGATGCCAACATTGTCCCCCGTAGCGCCGACCGCATCCAGAAACGGTACCACAGCAGGGGGCACAGGATGCGGTCTGCTCGTGGTGCCCGCGAACCTCATTCCACGCGAATCGAAGCGGCGAGTCGCCTCGGACCCGGTCGGATTCTTGCGAGCGTCCCGGCCCGACAGCGGCGCCCACCCCCATTGGCCCCACCGACGAGTTCTGCACGCCGAACGCGCCAACCATCACGGCAGAAGCTGCCCGGCCCCGGTTCGATGCACACTGGGGGGTCAGGGTGGTGTGCCGGTCCAGCGAGGATGCGTTCTCCCGCTGGGGTTGGGGTCTTGGTGGTGGGGAGGGCTGGGGGTGGTGTAGGCAGGGCGGCAGGGCGGCAGTGGGGTGGTGGGTGGTGGGCCCGGTCGTGCCTGGATGCATGGGGAGCTGTTTGCGGCCCCGGGCTGGACGAGAGGCGTCGAGTGGTCGTCAGTCTTCATTCATCCCGCGCTGGCCAGTAGCTGGGCAGCGGCGTGATTCAAGGTGGATCTGGTTTCCGCACAGAACGGGCTCGAATTCACACCGCCCCGCGCCTTTTGCTGAAGACGCCGGGGCCCGCTCCCGTCAAAAGCCCATGGAGCAACAGAACCGGTGGGTGAGACACGTAGGCGCCTTCGGTTGCCTGAGCGCGCTCAGCTGCTCCCCTCCCGCAGCGCCCCAAGCTCGCTCCACCCCGTCCAACGTTCAGGCCGAAGCGAATGCGGACCACGGCGGCGAGGCTCACGCCGCCGGCACCGACCCGGACGCTGCTGCGGAGCCTCCCACGGCCTCGTCGCACGCACCGGGGCCGGCCCTCGCTCCGTCACCTGCGCTCCCTACCCGCGTGGGAGACTGCCTTCCGCTGGTTGGTGGGTGCGGGTGCGCCTACGCGTGCGGAATGGCCATGGGGGTCGACGAGGCCGGCCTCGTGTGGCTCCAACATGAGCTCATGCTCTCCAACATGCCGCGGGCCACACGCGAGCGCCGGTGCTTCGACGCGGTGGGCGGTCCGCTATTCGGGGACCCAGCCCCCGCAGCGAACTGCCTTGAGGTGTTCGTGGACGACAACCCTTCTCGACCAGACTGCGCCGGCTGTAGCCGGACTTGGTGTGCCACTGGCGGTTGCCCAGTCTGACTCGCGATCGAATGTTCCGGTTGCGTTCCCTCAAGACGGCCACGTCCGGCCTCAGCTGCGCGTTCTTTTGCGGCGGGATGAGCACCCTCGGTGAACGACTGTCCGTATGGTTCTCGACCGCCTCGTAGACCGCGGTCTTGTCATACGCAGCGTCCGCGGAAACCGATGCCAGCGGACGGTCGATCTGCTTGAGCAATGCAGGCACGCGAGATGCATCACGAGCACTCTTGCTGGTCAGGTCGCACGCGATGACGTCGCCGGTCAGCGCGTTGACGGCGAGGTGGAGCTTGCGCCAGTCGCGGTCTTTCGACGGCCTTCGCAGGTTGCCGACGTGGATCTTCAGCCCAGTGCTGTCGACCAGGATGTGGACTGGCTTGTTGCCAGCGACTGAGCAGACGGGGAGCTTCCCGAGCTTCCTGTCCCGTCTGGAGATCGTGGTGTGGTCGGGAGCCCGGCAGTCCACGCCGAGCAGCGCAAAGAGCGACCCCAGGAAGCCCTCGGTTTGACGCAACGCCAGGTGGAAGACCATGCCCACGGTGAGGGCCGTCTCGATGGCGTGGTTCGAGTATCGCTGCTGTCCGCCGGGCCTCTGCTGACCGCGCTCTGGTGGCCCCCATCCCCGCAGCTCCTCCTCGGAGATCCACACCGTCACGCTGCCACGTTGCCGTAGGCCCGCCTCGTACTCGGGCCAGTTGGCGGTCTTGTAGGACCTCTTGACGTATTTCGCTTGGCTTCGCTTGAAGGCGGTCATCGAGAACTCGGGAATCGGGGAATACGCTGGGACCGTAGTCCGAGGTCAGGAGTCATGCACCAACGCAGCGCCGGGCTGGCAGCCGTCGGCTGCGGTTGCGTGGTGTCCACGCTCGGCTCACAATGGTC
>CAZSVU010000580.1:0-3763 GCA_964610275.1 uncultured Polyangiaceae bacterium
CCACACGTCAAAGTGATCGGAAACGGTGATGGTCCCGCAATCGCTGCCTTCCAACCGGATACTGTAGTACTGGTCCCAACTCGAAACGCCACCGCACCTGTCGCCACCGGTTCCGGAAGTGTGGCGGAGCACGAGGTTGTACGTGGCCCCATCAACCTCAGCCGTCCCACTGGGAGCGGTACCCGTGTTGAACGGCATGTTGTGGAACGAATCCTCGACGATGTACCATTCGATACATGGGTTGTTCGACCACCCATAGATTCCCAGGTACGAGTATCCGCCGGCGTTCCCAGACTTGTTCCAAACGTAGTCTGCCGTGATGGTTCCGTAGGCGGTGTATTGCTGCCCACTGTTCCCCCATTCGAAGCCCATACGTCCCAGGTAGTCTCCCGAGTTGTTCCAAGACGCTCTGAACGCAGTGATGCCGTCATACGTGGTCAGAGTCCCCGGGCTCCCATTCGTCCAGATCTGCCAGGCGAGGTTGCCCGAGCCGCCCTGAGCCCAGGTCGCCGAGTGGTCCTGGCCGCCTGAAGTCGGCATGGCCGCGTTGCAGTCAACCACGTCGCTTCCGCCCGTGGCTTGGTCACCACCAACGCCTTGATCGCCACCAACGCCCGGGTCGCCGCCAACGCCTTGATCGCCACCGACGCCTTGATCGCCGCCGACACCCTGGTCGCCGCCGAGCCCCCACGGGAGCCCGCCATCGCCGGTGCCCCCGGACCCGGGGTCGCCACCAACGCCGTCGCCACCGGAGCCCTGGTCGCCGCCATCGCCTGAACCGCCCAAGCCGACGTAGCCGCCGTCGCCCGAGCCGCCCAAGCCGACATAGCCGCCGTCACCCGAGCCGCCCAAGCCGACGTAGCCGCCGTCGCCCGAGCCACCCAAGCCGACATAGCCGCCGTCCCCCGAACCACCCAAGCCGACATAGCCGCCAAGACCCGAGCCACCCAAACCGACGTAGCCGCCGAGACCCGAACCACCCGAGCCGACATACCCGCCGACGCCCGAACCGCCGAATCCCAGGCCGCCCCCGATGCTCGAGCCTCCGACGCCCAGCCCGCCGCCAATGGCTGCGCCGCCGACGCCAAAGTCGGAACCACCGATTGACGCGCTGCCCGCTGCGTTCGTGACGGAGCCTGTCGATCCTGGGCCACTGCAACCTACCGAAGCAAAAACACCCAGAGCGGCCAATTGCACCAGACGTGAACGCATTCGAGCCTCCAAGATACAAATCTGCCCGTACCCAATTCCCGCCGCTGTCGAATGAGATCACTCAAACGGGCTGCACAGGAAAGATCCGGCTAGCCGCCGCCGCGGGACGCAGAAATAGGAAACGCGAAGACGCGTCGAGCGGCCACGCATCGTGCCGTCCGCACTGCCGCACGCGCTTGCGGGCCGCGGCGGCCGGGGTCGTGCTCTCGCGCGGCAGTGTGGCATATCGTCCTACATGTGGAACCGTTTCCGCGATGGGCCCCGCGAGCAGGTTTTCCGCGCCTGACCGCGCGTTCGAGAGCGCCGCGCCGAGTAGCGAAGTCAGAGAAGCGCGGCGAGCTGTATCGAGCAGCGCGTCTGCGTCGTCCACGTCTGCAGTCGAGTTGGGCGCTTGGCATTGGCGCATGAATCGTGACCGGTTGTGCCACGGGCGCGAGTTGCTCGCGCAGAGCACGCCAGCTATCTTGTTCTCTGCCGGCAATCTAGCGTTCTGGTCGGGAACTCAGCATGAGCACACGCGGATTCAGGATCTCCTTTCTGTCAGCAATTGGTGGCTGCGTCGCAATGGGGTGCGGTAGCGGATCGAACGACAGCGATCCTCAAGTGGTCTCCTGCGCTGCAGACGGTGTCTGCGAGAGCCTTTGCTCCACCGATCCTGACTGTCCGCCGGGTGCAACCGGCGGGGTGGGCGGCGACCCAGGCGGAGGTCTGGGCGGAATCGAGACCGGCGGCACCACTCCCGGCGCGGGCGGCGGCGTCACCGGCTCGGGCGGAAGCATCACCGGTTCCGGCGGTGCCGTGACCGGCTCCGGCGGAGCAACCACTGAATGCACCAACATCCGTCCTACCGGTACCGACTGGGACGAGGCCACTTGCGATCAGTGGGCCAGCGAGACCAGCGAATGCGACGCAGCCTGGATGATCGACAACCACTACTGCGACGAGAGCTGCGGTCGCTGCGCCACGACCGGCTCGGGCGGAGCTGCAACCGGCTCGGGCGGAGCTGCGACCGGCTTGGGCGGAGCTGCGACCGGCTCGGGCGGAGCTGCGACCGGGAGCGGCGGTGGCGGCACAGTCGACTGCGGCGCTCCCATGCCGACGGGAGGCACGGATCATTGCGGATCCAACACTCAAGGCGAAGCCGGCGGGCTCAGCTGGTCACTCTGGTCGAATGCCATCAACAGCAATTCGTGCATCACCACGTATGACACGACCGCGTTCAGTGCGCGTTGGGTCGAGTCGGGCGATTTCCTGGCCCGTATTGGCCTGGAATGGGGAGGTTGGGGCGAGACTCCGCAGCCCTACACCGCGTATGGGACGCTGAGGGCGGAGTTCTCGTACAGGAAGACGGGAACCGGCGGGGGCTTCTCGTATATCGGAATGTATGGGTGGTCGAATGACCCCTGCGTCGAGTGGTACATCGTCGAAGACTCGTACAACACCTTCCCATTCAATCCCTGGCAGGCGACCGAGACGGGTAGCGCCACCATCGATGGCGAGCAGTATAGGTTCTACCGAAACACCACCCAGGGCACCGGCGGCTCGAGATGCAGCGGCGTTACGACCTGGGACCAGTTCTGGAGTGTCCGGCAGTCTGCTCGTCAGTGCGGGACGATATCCCTCACCGAACACTTTGGCGGGTGGACGGCTGCGGGCATGCAGCTCGGGAGCATGCTCGAGGCGAAGATTCTCGTGGAAGTTGGGGGTGGATCGGGAAGCATCGAGTTCCCAGTGGCAAACGTGACGGCCCAATGAACGGGCTCACACCTCGGGGGCTGGCGCCGTAGACGAAGCGCCGACGGCGCCAGCCATCACGGCCACCCCCGCCGGGGCCGTCGTTCTGACCACACTGGGGATCGGTATGGTGTGCCCGTCCAGCAAGGATGCTATCACCGGGTGGGGGTGGGGTCTTGGTGGGTAGAGGGGTGGCCAGTGTGTGGGCAGCGCGGCAGCGGTGGGGGGCGGCAGGATGGTGGGCAACAGGCCGCGATGGCTTGCGGCAGGGCGGTTTCTGAGGACACTAGTCATGCGGGCCCGTCGCGTGATGGGTACCGTTTGGTTGGGGCGCTCGAGCAGCCCGCAGTGTTTATGAATCGTTCGAGGGTGAGCTTGTCTGTCGTGGCGATCATGACGCTGACGCTCGCCTGCTCCCACGCGCGCACTGACGACAAGGATGGCAACGACGACGGCGTGTGGACCGCAGAAGACTTTGGCCCTGCGGGTAGTGCGCTCACCGAGGCAGAGGTCCAGGAATTGCGCTGGAATGCCTGTACCGGTACCACCCTCGACTCAGCAGAGCCCTGCACCTGCGAGATCCCGACAGCGCCTGAAGGTGAGCTGCTGGACCTGAATTACGCGACCTTGGTGCTACATCAGCCCAGCGGCAGCCCAATCCAGATCTTGCGCGACTCGCCCCCCTGTCTGGACGGCTACTATCTCGACGTCGCCGAGTCTCGAATGCGACTCTGCACAGATACCTGCACCCTCATTGGCAGTGATCCGGACTTGGAACTCGAGCTGATGGTGGGCTGCGCGGATATCGGTCTGCCGC
>CAZSVU010000581.1:0-3738 GCA_964610275.1 uncultured Polyangiaceae bacterium
CCGCGAACTTCGTTCGCGGGCTAGAATATCTCCTCACTCTCTTCCTTGGTGTAAAACAGCGTCAGCACGTCGCGGTTGGTGAGGTTCTCCGGAGGGTCGAGCAGGATCCGTTCTGCCTCCTGCCGACGCTCGGTGGCCAGCCGCTCCATTTCGTCAAGGCGCGCCGGCACGCCATGGTCGTCGAGTAGCCGTTTGATTTCGTCAAAGACCCGCTGGCTCCCGCCGAGCAACTCCCCTTCACGAATGATCTTGCAGGCCACCATGTGCTCGAAGGTATCGAACTTCACCTGCTGCTTCACCTTGGTGAGGTTCTTGATGAGAGAGTCTATCTCCTCTCGATAGCTCGGGTTCATGAGCAGAAAGTGCTTCTGTCGGTAGATGGCCTGGTCCAAGGCCCGCACGTGCTCGGGGTCGATCGCATCGTCGGTGATCACGACGATGTCCAGGTCAGAGCCTCGCACCAGTTCGCCGGTGCTCGACTCTGGGCGCGGTACGTTGTGAGCCATCGAATAGACGACGTCTCCCGCAATCACGAAGCAGACCTGATCCCGCCACTCCTTCCAATCGGGCAGCGACGCCGTCACGGTCTCCATGGCTTCACGCGCCAGCTGCAGCTTAGCGCGGCTGATCTGCTCAATCTCGTCGCGTAGCCGCTGGGCCATGATGGCCGCCTGCTCCTGCTGCTGCAGGAGCCCCAGCACCGAGTAGGTCTGGAACTCTCGTCTGATCGAGGGCGAGAGGCGCGCGTAGCCGTCGATGCTGCGATCGAGACGCAGGTAGCGGTTCCCAATCACCTCGAAGACAATGCTTGGCTCCTGCTTGCACGCTCTCCACAAGGCGCGCACCTCCATGCGGGTCAGGTCTTGCAGCTGGCTGCCCGTCTGCGGGCCCTTCGCCTCCAGCGTGCGTGTTGGGTCTGGGGTTGCCATGACTATTTCTGCTGGATATTCGCTTCCGCTTTATAATTCGTGAGGTCAGGTGCTAGCGTCAAGCGCGGCCCGCGGGCCCAGGCCTGCCCATGCTTTCGCCTTCCACGCGTACGCCACTGGAACACCTGGTGGAGCTCGTCCTGAACGGTTCGGACGGCGCGTACGACGTCACGTTGCGCGAGCAGGCGCAGCTGGTGAAGCGGTATGACGCTAGTGACACGCGCGTCGTGATCCTGGGAGGCGGTACGGGACTGAGCACCGTGGTCGGCGGGAACTCGGCCCACCCGGACTGGCGGGAGCGCCCCTTCGTGGGACTGAAAGAGGAATTCCGCGCGCTCGACATCGTGGTCTGCACCACGGATGACGGAGGGTCCACGGGCCGACTGCTCGAGCAACTTCCAATGATCGGGATTGGCGATCTTCGCAAGTCGTGCTTGTCCTCCGTGCGCGCGCAGGCGCTCTGCCAACGCTACGGTGTCGACGAGGCACAGGCTCAGCAGGTCGCAACCTGGCTGCAGCACGTCTTCAACCACCGGTTCGACACGCAATCCGCCGACCTCTCCATCCTCACCGATCCTACGCTGGCGGCACCCGAGCCCCTGCGCGCCGCGTGCCCGCCCGAGTTGGCAACGCATTTGGCGGCACTGGGCCGTCGGGTCGCGCCAAGCGGCGGGGAGCCGCACATCGATCCGGCTGGGCACTGCTTGGGCAATCTGTTGCTCACCGCCGCCATCTTTGAGTCCTCGGGGACTGCGGAGCGGCCGGCATCGCTCGCTGAGCTCCGACGCGGAATCGACGTGGTCGCGAGCTCGGTCGGAGGCGCTCCAGGTCGCCTGCACGCCGCCACTGCCACACCGGGCCAGCTCAAGTTCCGCTATGCGAACGGCGTGGAGGTGTACGGCCAGCGCAAGGCGGCTCTGGCACGCCGGGGATTTCCCGTCGAAACCGTGGTGGCGGAGTTCGTGGACGACCCCACGGTGAGCGAAGACTTGTGTCAGGCCATTCGCCAGGCGGACCTCATCGTCTACGCACCGGGCAGCGTGTTCTCCTCGATCCTCCCGGTGCTCCAGCTGGACCCGATCGTCACTGCCATCCGAGAGAATCGCCGGGCGCTCAAGATCTTGGGCGCGAACTTCTGGATCCAGCAAGGGGAAACCGACCTTTCCTTGCACCGCGTTGGTCGCGGCTTTCGCGTTTCGGAGCTCATCGAGGCGTACGACCGCAACGTTCCGGGAGGCGCCAAGGGACTGTTCCACGTCGTACTCTGCGCAAACCTGGAGCACATCCCCGGAAACATTCTGCGCAACTACGCCTTGGAGGGAAAGCGGCCAATATATCTGGACCGCTCACGTGTGGAGCAGATGGGCCTCCAACCGGTCGAAGCCACGCTCTACTCCCGGGCTCAGCTGGGAAACCGGGAGGTGGTCCATCATGACGCCAGCAACTTCGCCCTGGCGCTTCGGGCGCTCCTCTACGCGCGGCGGTTTCCCGGTACTATCGGCGGCCCGAGCCTCGAGCCATCACGCTGGACGCACCCGCCAGGACACCAGCGCGGCCCCGGGTTTCCCCATCGGACCCGCACCCGCCTGCTCTGTGATCAGCGACAGGATACCAAGCGCTGCGTCGCCCAGAAGACATTCGCGCCTGAGTCGCTGCGCGAGACCATGCTCGAGCTGGCGTGGCAGAATCGGGACATCTCTCCGCGGCACCTGGACTACTTCGACCGCGTGCGGTGCGTTCGTCACTCGGCTTGGCAGCGCGGCACCGAGTGGGACAGCGTGCTCGGCTACTACAATCCGGCCGAGCGCTGTATCGAGGTTCACGAGCAGTTGCTGGACCAACCCGAAGCGCTTCGCGAGAACCTTCTCGTTGCCTTGGGCGAGTCGCTGCTCGGCAACTACATCGACTCTCGCACTTGGGTCCGTGGGCCGCCCACTACGTGCGGGTGCCGCTGCTACGAAATCCGGCTTCACCCTCCCGACCGGCGGCGTTGCCTGCTCACCGACGAGCAGTTGCGCAACTACTTGAAGCTCGCTCGGATGACTCCTGATCCCAACCAGCCGCTGGTGCACCGCATCAGCATGAACGCCGACGAGGGTTTCCTGCCGTCGGGACTCCTGTTTGGCTTGCTCTACGCGTGGTACCTCGACAGCTCGTACAGCCCCATGATGGAGTACGAAATGTCGCTCCTGCGCTGGCCCACCGCGTCGTTGATGCCACATCACGCGCAGGAGCAGTCACGACGTCAGGCGCTAGTTCGCTTCTTCTGCCAAGAGATTTTCGGGCACCCCGCGTCTCCGACCGACCCTTCGGCAGTCTAGCTAGTTCTCGGATCAAAACGCGCAAGGGCGCGACGACAAACGGGAATCGGTGAAGGCGACGGGGCCGTTGTTTCGGTGACTCGACAAGAAACGCGCAAGAAGTCGCAGCTGAGCGCTGAAAAGGGGGAACGGGGATGGTCAGGGGCGAGGAGGTGGGGATGGTCGAGGGCGGGGGAATGGTCGAGGGCGGTCGCGGTCGGCGGCAACTGGTGCTGCTACTCGGTCGGGCATAGCCCGCCCGGTTGGCGGGCCCCCCAAGGCCCGGCCAACCATCAGGCGGGCGGCGCATTCCTCGCTGGCGTACCGAGTACGCCCACGGGATTCAGTGCGGCGCCAGCCCGCGGCGCCTCGGCTGCTACTGGTCCGCTGAGTGCCGTCGCCCGAGGGGATCATGCAGCAGAGACACGGAGCTCATACCGAGCCCCGCGAGCGCTGCTCGCGGGGGATACGCAGGCGCGCGCCAGCTCACGCTGGCACTGGCGCCTGCA
>CAZSVU010000582.1:0-3693 GCA_964610275.1 uncultured Polyangiaceae bacterium
GCGGGCACCAGTAGTTGGGGGACACCGTGTCGCAGGTGTCGTTGCAGCCGTTGTCATCGACCAGATCGCCATCGTCGCAGGTCTCGTTGGCCTCGACGATGCCATTGCCGCAGAGCTCGCAGGGTTGGCCCGGAACTGGGCAAATCCAGCCAGCGCCCTCGATCTGGCAGGTGGCCGAGCAGCCGTCCGCGGGATCCGCGTCGCCGTCATCGCATTGTTCGCCACTCTCCACCACGCCGTTGCCGCACTCCTCGCACAGCTGGCCCGGGTTCGGGCAGGCGTAGTTTGGCTCGATCAGGCCACAATCGGCGCTGCACCCGTCGCCGCCGGCGGCATTGCCGTCGTCGCACACCTCGTCTCCCGGGGGCAGGAAGCTTGCGTCCTGGACGATGCCGTCGCCGCAGCGGTAGCAGGTGCCGCTGCTGCAATCCCAGCCGGGCTCGGTGGCGCCGCAGTCGGCGCGGCAACCGTCGCCGTCGAGGTTGTTGCCGTCGTCGCACGCCTCGACTCCCGGTGGAGCCGCCGCGGCACCTTGCACGGTGCCGTCCCCGCAGTGGTAGCAGACTCCGCCCGTCGGGCAGTACCAGTACGGCGCCACGGTGGTGCAGGTGTCGTTGCACCCATTGGTGTCGACCAGGTCCCCGTCATCGCAGGTCTCGTTGGCCTGGACGATACCGTCACCGCACAGCTCGCAGGCCGCGCCCGGCACCGGACAGTTCCAGCCGGCGCCTTCCAGCTGGCATGTCGCCGAGCAGCCGTCAGTCGGATTGACGTTGCCGTCGTCACATTCTTCGGAGCTCTCCACCACCCCGTTGCCACAGAGCTCACAGAGCTGACCCGGGTTCGGGCAGGAGTAGTTGGTCTCCACGGCAGTGCAGGTTGCGTTGCATCCGTCGCCGCCAGCGGCGTTGCCGTCGTCGCATACCTCACTACCCGGAGGGACGAAGCTCGCGTCCTGGACGATACCGTCACCGCACTGGTAGCAGGTGCCCCCGGTGCAGTCGTACCCGGGCTCGGTCACACAGTCGGCCCGGCAGCCATCGCCGTCGATGTAGTTGCCATCGTCGCACTCTTCCTGGGAGTCGACCGTGCCGTCGCCGCACAGCTCGCAGGCGCCGCCGCCCGGCGGGCAGTAGTAGTGCAGCTCGACCGTGGTGCAGTCACCAGAGCAGCCATTGCCGTCCAGGGCGTCGCCGTCATCGCAGGTCTCGTTGGCCTGGACGATGCCGTCACCGCAGAGCTCGCAGAGTTGGCCTGGCACGGGGCAGGCCCAGTTCGGGCCTTCGATGCTCTGGCAGTCGTCGGCGCACCCGTCGCCAGCGGCGGTGTTGCCGTCGTCGCACGCCTCGGAGCTCTCCACCACCCCATTGCCGCAGAGCTCGCACAGAGCGCCGGAAGTGGGACAGTCGTAGTTCGGCTCGATCGTGTGGCAGTCGGCCGAGCACCCGTCGCCATTCGAGCGGTTGCCGTCATCGCAGGTTTCGTTCGGGTCGACGACGCCGTTGCCACAGCGGTAGCAGATCGTGCCGCCGCTGACACATTCCCAGCCGGGCTCCACGGCGCTGCAGTCGCCACGGCAGCCGTCGCCGTCGATGTTGTTGTTGTCGTCGCACAACTCGATCCCAGGCGGTACCGCCGCGGCCCCTTGGACGGTTCCGTCCCCGCAGTGATAGCAAGCGCCGCCAGCAGGCGGACAGTAGTAGTACTGCTCCACGGTGGTGCAGTCCGCGCTGCACCCATCGCCGCCGCTGAGGTCGCCGTCGTCACAAGTCTCGTTCAGCTCGACGATGCCGTTGCCACACAGCTCGCACGCCTCGCCCGGGATCGGACAGGCCCAACCGCCCGGCTCGATGCTGAGGCAGTCGTCGGCACAGCCGTCCCCGGCGGTGGTGTTGCCGTCGTCGCAGGCTTCGGCACTCTCGACCACGCCGTTGCCGCACTGCTGACAGAACTGTCCCGGAGTCGGGCAGTTGTAGTCGTCTTCAATGGTGCTGCAGTCGGCGGAGCAGCCGTCACCGCCCTGGAAGTTGCCGTCGTCGCAGCTCTCATTTGGGTCGACCGTGCCATTGCCGCACTGGTAGCAGGTGGCGCCCACACACTCCCACCCGGGCTCCACGCCGGAGCAGTCGGACCGGCAACCATCGCCGTTGGTGGTTTGGCAGACTCCCCCGGCACCTTCGCAGGTGGTGGCATCCGCCGGATCCGTGCAGTCCGTCCCGCCCAGCGTGCCGCCCACGCATTGCCGGCCGTCGTCACACACTTCCAGGGCGGCGACCACGCCGTTGCCGCACAGCTCGCACGCTCCGCCGCCCGGCGGACAGTAGTAGCCCGGCTCGATACCGTTGCAGGTGGAGTTGCAGCCGTCGCCGTCGTCGGTGTTGCCGTCGTCGCAGGTCTCGTTGGAGTCGACCGTGCCACTGCCGCATAGCTCACAGGGCCGGCCGGGAATGGCACAAACCCAACCGCCGCCCTCGAGCTGGCAGGTGTCGGAGCAGCCGTCGCCGGCTTCGACCTCGCAGGTGCCGCCGGCTGCGACACAGCTCGCCGCCTGTGCGGGCAACGTGCACTCGGTGCCATCCAGCGCGCCGCCGCCCACGCAGCGCTTGCCGTCGTCGCAGGTCTCGCTGCTCTCGATCACGCCGTTGCCACACAGCTCGCACAGCTGCCCCGGGTCTGCGCAGTTGTAGTCGTCCTCGATGGTGTGGCAATCCGCCGAGCAGCCGTCCCCGCTCTGGCGGTTGCCGTCGTCACACTGCTCGTTCGGGTCCACCACGCCATTGCCGCACCGGTAGCATTCGGTGCTGCCGTTGATGCACTCCCAGCCCGGCTCCACCGCCGTGCAGTCCGCGCGGCAGCCGTCGCCATCCACGGTCCGGCAGTCGCCGCTGGCAGCCACGCAAGCCGTGGCATCGGCGGGTAGCGTGCAGTCGGTGCCGTCCAGGGTGCCGCCTACGCACAGTCGGCCGTTGTCACAGCGCTCCGGCAATACCGCGACACCGTTGCCGCACAGCTCGCACGGGGTGTTCGCCACGTTGCACGCATAGAACGGTTCCACCGCGGTACAGGTCGCGGAGCAGCCGTCGCCGCCGTCCGAGTTGCCGTCGTCGCAGATCTCGTTCGGCTCCACGACGCCATTGCCGCAGAACTCGCAGTCGGCCCCGGGTACCGGACAGGCCCAGCCCGTCTCGATTTGACAGGTGTCCGAGCAGCCGTCTCCCGGGTCGGCATCGCCGTCATCACAGGTCTCGGCGCTCTCCACCACGCCGTTGCCACAAAGCTGGCACAGCTGGCCCGCCGTCGGACACTGGTAGTCGTCCTCGATGGTGTGACAATCGCTCGAGCAGCCGTCGCCGTTCTGCCGGTTGCCGTCGTCGCAGAGCTCGTTCGGATCCACCGTCCCGTTGCCGCACCGGTAGCAGTCCGTGCCCCCATTGATGCACTCCCAGCCGGCCTCCACCGCGTCGCAGTCGAAGCGGCAACCGTCTCCGCTCACCGCGTTGTCGTCGTCGCACACCTCGTTCGCCTGCACCACCCCGTCGCCACACTCCTCGCACGCCTGACCGGCCGTGATGCAGTAGAAGTTCGGCTGAATCGCAGTGCAGCCGGCCGTGCACCCTACGTCGTCGCGGAAGGTGCCTTCGTCACACACCTCCACCGGCTCGATGATCCCATTGCCGCAGTTGCCACACAGCG
>CAZSVU010000583.1:0-3686 GCA_964610275.1 uncultured Polyangiaceae bacterium
CGAACCGGCTTGCGGGACGGGTGACCTGTTCCATAATCGTGCTCGTCCATTTAGCTGCTACCCCCGCGTCCGCGCACCTGCGCGAGTACCGGCTGTACTGGCACGGAGGGACCATGCTACCGGTTGCTCATGGGGAGCTACATTCACGTGGGGTTGGTGGCGCGCGTTTCTGCTGAATGGAAGGAGCGCGCCGGGAGCACGCCATCGGACGATGAGCGCACTACCTGGCTGCGGGAGCAGAGGATCGAGCCAGCCCTGTTCGACGTCGTGGCGGACGAACACACAGCCGTCTGGACGCTGAAGTCGGACTGGCTGGGAGCGCCGCTCGTGAGCTTCTTGCAGGAGCAGGACCGGGTCGTGCAGTTGCACGACTCGTACTTCGAGGAGCGCCAGCAGCTCTACGGGCGGCTGTTGACGATGAGTTCCTGGGATGAGGTGATCACGCTGGCCGATAAAAATGAGTACATGGAGTTCCATCTCTGGACGGAGCCCGGAATTCGTTCCCGGTGCTGGGAGGTGGCGCCGGTCGAATCCGAGTTCACCCTCATCGTCTACCTTGCGGAGGGCAAGGCATTCCTGGAGTGCTGGGACAGGTTGTTCCGGTACGTGGAGCACATGATCGGTTTGCAGGCGGATCGGTTTCCGATCGCGCGAGCCGTCAAGCTCGCCATCGGCTAGCGGTCGCTCGCACGGAATTCGGGATCCCGCCGTGCGGGCGTCCCGGCCGCACCGCTCGAGCTCGGGGTTTGGTCGTCGCGGGGTCGGCTCCGCCTGCCGGCCCGGGTGATCTCGGGGGCATATCTGGCCAGAAGTATCGATCCACAGACGTTATGGCTGAATATGGATATATATCCAGCCACAACTTGCACTCCAACATGAGTTGTGGCTGGATATGGACGTGGAGCCTCTGGTCGGCCGCCATCGAGAAAAGCACGCACTGGACGGCGCGCTGGCGTCCAACCGGCCCGAGTTGGTTGCGATCTATGGGCGGCGTCGGGTGGGGAAGACGTTTCTCGTGCGTCAACATCTGGCCGAGTACCTCTGCTTCGAGCTGACCGGCATGCATGGCACGTCGCTCCGGAACCAGCTGTGGAACTTCGGTACGGCACTCGGCACAGCGCGCGGGACGGAGGTTTCCGTACCAGAGAGCTGGGTTGCTGCGTTCGAGCAACTGAGGGCATGGCTCGATCAGCTGCCTCGAAGGCGAGCCAAGCGGGTCCTGTTCTTCGACGAACTACCGTGGCTTGCCACGCGTCGTTCGGGTTTCCTTTCGGCGTTCGAGCACTTCTGGAATTCCTGGGCGAGTCGACGCTCGGATCTGGTCGTGATCGTGTGCGGCTCCGCGGCGTCCTGGAT
This sequence comes from uncultured Polyangiaceae bacterium, assembly GCA_964610275.1. GTDB lineage: Bacteria > Myxococcota_A > Polyangia > Polyangiales > Polyangiaceae > JAFGBI01. Next base: position 1,357 of record CAZSVU010000583.1, read on the forward strand.
GATTCGCCAAGTTCTCCACCAGCGCGGGGGGCTGCACAACCGCATCACGAGGCAGGTCTTGCTGGAGCCGTTCACCCTGGCGGAGACCGAGGAATTCCTGCGTGCTCGCGGCCTGGAACTCGGGCGCTACCAGTGCCTGGAGCTGTTCATGGCATTCGGCGGCATCCCCTACTATCTCGGGCACGCCGAGCCGGGGCGAAGTGCTGCAGAGATCGTCCAGCGCACCTGTTTCGCCCAGGACGGCCCCTTGCGCGAGGAGTTCGACCGGGTATTCGCCTCCCTGTTCGAGCACTCGGACCGGCACGTCGATATCTGTCGGGCATTGGCTCGAAGGAAGAGCGGATTGACCCGGCAACAGCTGATCCAGGTGGCGGGAGTCCCAACCGGGGGGACGCTCACGAGAACGCTGGAGGAACTCGAGCAATCGGGCTTCATCTTGGTGACTCCGCGTCTGGGACACGAGAAGCGAGACGCGCTCATGCGGCTGGCGGACGAGTACGCTCTGTTTTTCCTCACGTGGATCGAAAGCCGCAGGCGCCGTGCCTCGGATTGGACTTCCATCCATGGCTCTCCGGCGTGGCGCGCCTGGAGCGGCCTGGCCTTCGAAGGCATCTGCCTGAAACACACGGCTCGGATCAAGAGCGCGTTGGGGATCGGCGCCGTGCAAACGGAGGCATCCTCGTGGTGGGTTCGTCCGACGCAGGATGACGATCAGGGGGCGCAGGTCGACCTCGTGATCGACCGCAGGGATGGCTGTATCAACCTCTGTGAGATGAAGTTCAGCGACGCCGAGTTCGTCATCGACAAGGCCACCGCTCGGGTCCTGCGCGACCGGCGGGCGACCTTCGGTCGTGTAACGAAGACGCGCAAGACGCTGTTCCTCACGCTGGTCACCACGCACGGTGTGCGCGACAATCGCTACCGGCAGGAACTCGGCGTCCAGGTGGTGACGATGGATGCCTTGTTCGGGCAGTGATGCGGGGTACCGACCCCGAGCGCCAGCTCGGGGTCCGCTTATCAGGGCAGTAGAGTTGCTGCTTCCCTCCCATCCGCCCCACGCCGCTCTCCTGCTGCTACCCCCCGACCCCGAGGCACCGACCCCGAGCCCCAGCTCGGGGTCCGCTTATCAGAGCAGTATCTGTTCTGCTTCCCCCCAGTCGACCCCGAGCGCCAGCGCGGGGTCCGCTTATCAGGGCAGTAGAGTTGCTGCTTCCCTCCCATCCGCCCCACGCCGCTCTCCTGCTGCAGACCCCCCGACGGCGCGCCCCGCCGTTCCATTTCTGGAAACCAACCGGGGACCACGCCCGATTGGGGACCTCGCGGATGCCATCGGTTGCCCACCAGGTACTGGTCGAGCTGTTTCGGGAGCACCCCGAGCTCGCACTGCGCCTCTTGCGAGGGGTTCCCGGTCTGGAGCTGCCGAGCGGCGTACGAGCCACTCCCGGATCAGCAGATCTGGGGCAGGCGGTGCCGCCGGCGTACGCGGCCGACGGACTGATCGAGCTGCGCGATGTCGGCTCGTCGCTGCCCGTATTTGCGCTCGTGGTGGAGGTTCAGCTGAAGCAGGACCTGAGCAAGCCGTGGTCCTGGGCAACCTACGTGGCCAACACCTACGCCAGACTCCGTTGTCCGGTGTGCCTGCTGGTAGTGGCGCCGCGCCCAGGCGTGGCCAGGTGGGCGCGGCAGCGGATCGAGATGGGTCCAGGCTCGAACGTACAGCCGGTGGTTCTGGGCCCAGCAGAGGTGCCGCCGGTGACGGACGTGGAGGAGGCGCGAGGCGCGCCGGAGCTCGCGCTGCTGTCGGTGATGGTGCATGGGCGGCGGCGTGACAGCAGGCTCGCAGCGCGGGTGGCGGCTGCGGGGATCGCGGCGTTCGCGGGCCTGCAAGAGGAGCGGCGAGTGCTATACTCGGACGTGCTGGAAGCCTCGCTGAGCCGGAGAGCGAGCAAGGAGCTAGTGAGCATGCGACTGGAAGGCTACAAGTGGCAGGGACCCACCGCGCGCAAGGCGTTTGCCGAGGGCGAGGCGAGGGGCAAGGCCGAGGGCAAGGCCGAGGGCGAGGCCAGGGGCAGGGCCGAGGCGGTGCTGGAGGCGCTCGAGGCTCGCGGTCTCGAGGTCACTCGAGCCGACCGCGCGCGCATCCTCGCGTGCCAGGACCTGGACGAGCTCCGCACCTGGCTCCGTCGCGCGGTCACGGTCGACCACGTCGCGGACGTGTTTGGGAGGTAGGCACCGACCCCGAGCCCCAGCTCGGGGTCCGCTTAACCGAGCAGTATCTGTACTGCTTCCCCCCCCCGACCCCGAGGCACCGACCCCGAGCGCCAGCTCGG
>CAZSVU010000584.1:0-3616 GCA_964610275.1 uncultured Polyangiaceae bacterium
CGCTGCCAACCAGTTCGCCACCGCTGCCAACCAGTTCGCCACCGCTGCCAACCAGTTCGCCACCGCTGCCAACCAGCTCGCCACCGCTGCCAACCAGCTCGCCACCGCTGCCGAGGACGGCCCCGCCGCTGGCGATGACCGTACCCCCGGACCCAACGATCGTGCCGCCGTTGCCGACGCCACCTCCACCGATTGCCAGGCCGCCAGTGGCGGAAACGTCGCCGCCACTGCCAACAGCGCCTCCGCTCGGCGAAACGCCACCGGCCCCGAGCCCCTGTCCTTGCCCGGCCGACGCGCCCGCGCCCTGCTGTGCGGATTCCTCCCCGCAGGCAGGGAAGACCCCAGCCAAGAGGGACAGAAGCACCACGCAGCGTCGAACCCGCGTCGCCGGCGTGAATGGTTGCAGTGCGGAATGGAGGTGGCGTTGCATGCTGCGCTCCTTTGAAGGAGCCGGTCTTCGCGACCGACCCGGCACCCCGTCGTCAGCGATGCCAGGACAGGGCCTGGTTCAGCAGTCTGTCTCGCGGGCGCGTCCAGCGACAGGGGATCGGAATCTCCCCTGTCGCGTCCAATCTTGCACATTGGAGGGGAGAATCGTCGCTTCTCACTTCGTTCCACCGTAGGCGCTCGGAACTCGCGCTGGGTCGCAGTGTTCAGCGTTGCCGCGTCGATGAACCTTCTGCGCAGCGCGACTCGACATGTCTTGGCGATCCGAGATGCGAAACGTTCGGCGGCGTACAGAGCCAGACCGCCCCGGTTCGAGGGTTTCGTCCCCTACGGGCGTCGGCCGCCTGGATGCCAGCAGTCGAAATGCGCAGAACCCCGTTGGAAGTATTGTCAGGAGCGGAAGGATATTGTTACGCCGGATCGAATTTTGTGGTGAGCAACGCGGTTCGCGCGCAGCGCGTTTCAAGGCGGCGACCGACGGCTGCGCTCCCCCATATTGCCGGTCTGGCTCGACGTCTTTGGTCGGCGCCTGCAGGAGCGAAGCGCCAACAAGCCGAGCACGCCAAATGCGGCGAACGAACCCGAGTTCGACCGCCTCGCAGCAACGAAGCAACCGCAGCCGCCTTCGTCCGACGAAGTATCAGTGCCCGTGGCATCGGCGTCGACGTCCGAGGAGCTCGCGCCTCCAGTCCCCCAGAATCCCCCCGAGTTCTGCGCGCCTCCAGTGGCATGGCTGCCGCCCGTGCCGAGCTGTCCGCCCACTGCGGTGCCCGTGCCGCCGCTCATGGAACCTCCCGCGGGTGAACCCGTGCCTCCAGCTGCGATCATCGCACCACCCATCGAGACACTCCCGCCGGTGGCGCCGATGAGGGTCGTGCCGCCGGTGTACGAATCACCTCCCGCGGCCGTGTTGCCACCGGCAGAAACCACTCCGCCCGCGCCCGAGGTGCCACCCGTCTGGGATCCCCCCGAACCCGTGATGCCGTCCTGTCCGGCAGCGCCCGCGGCGCCACCCGCCACGCCGCCGCCAGTGCCAGTGCCGCCGGTCGCATCGCCCCCGGTGGCTCCTGAGCCGCTGGCTCCCGCCGCACCACCTTGGCCGCCCGCTCCCCCGCTGCCGCCCGTGCCGGGATCGCCTGGCCCCTCGAATTTCCACCAGTTGAAGTGGAACAGGGAACCGTCGCCGCCGGTGAACTTCAGGTACAAATCGTGTTTCCCTGTTGCACCGCTGACGGTGCAGGTTTGGGTGTTCCACGTCTGCGGGCCGCCGGTCGGCGATATGCTGCAGGTTCCGATCAGCGTGCCGGCTTCAGTGTCCAGGTGCAGCTCGATATTGCCACCGTTTCCCGCCACTCGGGCGCTGAACGACTCGGCCCCGGTTCGGAAATCGACCTCCCTCACCTTGATGTAGTCCCCGTTCTGGATGTCCGTCACATCGACTCCGCCTTCGCTGCAGGCCTCGGTCTCGACGCCGAATTCCCACGCGATGGTTTCGGCCTCGGTCTGCGCAAATGGGTTCAGGGTGCCGACGGGGTCCGGCCCTTCCTCGGTCATCGTGATCTCCGGGATGGTGCCGTCGGCGTTGTATTCGAACTGCTCCACGCACACCGAACGCTGGCCGTTGCCGCCCCCTGGTAGAGCGGCATTGTGATAGACGAAGTAGGAGTTCCCCTTGTAGTCAGCCACTCCCGGATGGTTCGTCCAGCTCGCGCCCTCTGGGGGCATGATCATTCCTCGGTACTCCCAGGGCCCGGCCGGGCCAGAGCTGGTGGAATAGCGGATGTTCTCCATGTCAGCATTGGGACCAACGCCCGGGGCAGGCTCGGACAAGGATGCGAATAGCAGGTAGTAGAGCCCATTGCGCTGGTAGAACCACGGACCCTCCCCGAAAGTATTGTCAACCGTCTCCGCCGTTCGGGGCATATCCATGATGTCCCCCGAAGTGGAAATCATGTCCTCATTCAGTCGTACCATCCACAGATGGCCATTTCCCCAATACATGTAGGCCTGGCCGTCATCGTCCACGAATACGGTTGGGTCGATGTACGCATTCCCCTCGAGCAATGGCGCTCCGATGGCATCGACAAAAGGCCCTTCGGGGTTGTCTGACACTCCAACGCCGATACCAAACCAGTCACCATCTAGCCTGATGGGAACATAGTAGTAGAACCTGCCGTTTCGGTACACGCATTGGGCGGCCCACGCATCGACGTTCGCCCAGCTGAACGTTGTCAAGTCCATCGGCGATCCGAGATCGGTCCAATTCACCATGTCGGTCGTGGAGTAGACTCTCCACTCTCGCATGTCGAACCATCCGGCGCCGTCTTCGTCGTGGCCGGTATAGACGTAGAAGACTCCGTCATGCACCAGCGGAGCTGGATCGGCGGTGAATATGGTCTGCACGATCGGGTTGTCCGCGAAGCAGACCGTGGCAACACTCTGGCAAATCAAAAACGATACCGTCCCGACGAGCTTGCCGTTCATGGCTCACATATCCTCCGGCCGCCGCCTGGCTCGCGCCCCCGCGTCATTTCCGAGCGGGCGATCCCGACGTACGCTGGGGTCAATTGATCAACACCACCCCGGAGCGGCATTGCACTTCCTCCTCGGCTACGGCACGCTCACCACCTCGAGCAAGACGACACCGTGGCTGGGCACGCTTTCTGCGGTATACGAGCCGGTGAACGAGCCGAGATCTTCCCGGTTCCAGAGATCGCGAACGGTCGAGGCGCCCGTGGGAATACCGAGATCGCTCCACTGCACGGTCATGGAGGCGCTTGCTGGACCGCGATTTAGCAATGCCACCGCGCGCGTGTTGGTCCCCGACATCTCCTTCGACCACACTTCGAGGTCCGCCCCGGATGTGGCCACCACACGACCTTGATAGCCGAGAGGATCTTGGTTGACGGCGATCACCTCGGGGTTCGTGAGCGTCTCGATGGTCGTCGCACTCATGCGGGTCACGTCATTCCCCGCAATGAGTGGTGCCGCCATGATCACCCACATGCTGAAGTGGGCGCGGCTTTCCGTGTCGCTCAGACCGGGGTTGCCGACCTCCAACATGTCAGGATCGTTCCAATGCCCCGGCCCCGCCCCAATGTACTCGTCTTTGTTCGCGTCGATGAGACGGAGCACTTCGTTCCAGGAATCCCAGATGTCCATCTCGATG
>CAZSVU010000585.1:0-3609 GCA_964610275.1 uncultured Polyangiaceae bacterium
TCGTTGTCCGGGTAGAGGTTGTCCTTGTCGCCAATGACCTCCAGCTTGACGATGTCCGCGATCCCGAGCTCGCGCGCGAGCCGGAGGGTCCGCACCGCGTCGTCGGCGGTGAAGCAGCCAGCGGTGTTGGGAAGGATCTTCCACTTCTTGCTGAGCACGAGCTCCATCATCGAGCCCTCGCTCCGGTCCTTGAGATCCACTCGCCGAAGCGCCACCGTGACCACCTCGGCCCCGGACGCTTCCAGCGCGGCCCGGGTCTCGGCCACGTCCTTGTATTTCCCGGTCCCGATGAAGAGCCGGGAGTGAAACTCGAGATCCCCAATTCTGAGCGCGTCGTTACAGGACATGCCGCGCTTGGTACTCCGACGTTTCTGGGCCGGCAAGGTACGCGTCCGACCCGGCACTGCAACGCCTCGGCCCAGGGGCCGCAACGGCACTTCCACCCGCGTTGATTCCACCACGGTCCATCACCAAGCAACTCGGGCGCAACGCCGCCCGAGTTGCGCAAAGTGAGGCCTCCTCCTTCTGACCCACAGCTGCCCGCCACGGCCAAGAAAGTCCTCTCCGGAGCTCGCCGACGCCGAAGGGCGTTCGTGACCACCGACTACGTCCTCGACGAGACCATCACGCTGCTGACTGCCCGGGGCCAGGTCGGTCTGATCGAACCCTTCCTGCAGTCCACCCTCGAGTCCCACGCCTGCCAGGTGGAGTGGATGAACCCCGAGCGTTTCTCCGAAGCACGCCGCCTGCTGAGCCAGCACCTCGATCAAGGCTGGTCCTTCACCGACTGCGTGAGCTTCGTGGTCATGAAGCAGCGGGGACTGCGTGACGCGTTGACCCAGGACGCCCACTTCGCCGCCGCCGGCTTCGTGGCGTTGCTGGGAAAGTCCTGATCGCCCGCGCTCCGAGTCAGCCCACCGCTACCGGGCGGCGCCTTCCTTGCCCCGCTTCCGTGTCCACTCCGTCTCCACCCCCGGAGACGCGCCCGCATCCTCCTCTCCCGCGACCTCGCAGAGCTCGACCGCTGGCTCGTCCGAGCGGTCACCGCCAGCAGCTCCACCGACGTCTTCGAGCGCTGAGCCGCGCAATCTGGCTGCTGGGCCACCCGATGGGACCGGGTGCCCATCCCGTCGCCCCAACTTGACATGCATGTGCATGCAGATCACCCTGACTGCATGCGTACCACGGTCGAAATCACCGATCAGCAGCGCGCGCGCCTGGTGGAAATCGCTGCCTCCAGGGGCCAGAAGGGCTTCTCGGTCCTGGTTCAGGAAGCCATCGATCTCCTGCTCGAACGCGAAGCCGCCCGTGCCGCGAAGGTCCAGCGTGCCCTCGGCGCCCTCGGCTCCCTCCCCGGCAACGAGGCGGACGAGATGCTGGCCATCGCCGAAGACTCACGGAGCAAGTGGCGATGATCGTCGCCGACACCGACGTCCTGATCGACGCGTTGCGCGGCGGCGGCACCCGCAGCCTGGTCGCTCGACACCTCGAGTCCGGTCAGCTCGCCACCACCACCGTGAGCGTGTTCGAGCTCTGGCAGGGAGCGCGCCCCGGGCGCGCGGCCTCTGCGCTCGAAGCGCTGCTCGACGCGTGCCACATCCTCCCCCTGGACTCGACTGCCGCGCGCCTCGCTGGCGAGCTCCGCGCCGAGCTACGCGAACGGCACGCGGATATCGGCCCCACCGACACCCTCGTCGCCGGCATCTGTATCTCCCGCAGCGCCACCCTGCTCACGCGCAATCGAAAGCACTTCGAACGCGTGCCGCGGCTGGCGCTGCTGGACCCGGAAGACGGGCCCACGGGCTAGCCCTCGCGTCCTCGCGTGCTCAACCCCGGGTCGCCAGCACTTCGCGACACAAGCGCCTTGCCTGCCCGACCATGTAGAGCGGAAGTGACAGCAGCTCGAAGGACAGGGGCCCTTGGGACATTGCGACTCGTCCTCGCACCAGCGATGGCAAGTCACTGTTCAAACGCAGGGCGGATCCGCGTTGCTTCTCGCTGAGAAACACGTGCAGGGACTTCAGGGATCCGGTCGTCCCCGCCTTCACTTCGACCGGCACGATGGTCTCACCGAAGCTCAACACGTAGTCCACTTCGGCGTTCGCGTTGCGCTTTTCGCGTATCCAGCAGTAGAGATCCGGCGGCTCGTACGCTGGCCGATCATAGAGCAGGTGTTGACCGACGAACTGCTCTGCCAGTGCGCCTTCATTCACGAGCGTTGGGTCGCGGGTGAGGGCAAGGTCCGCAGCATTGAGCCCCAGTACCGTGCACACCAGCCCCACGTCCATGAACAGCACCTTGAACGCGCGGTCCTGGGCCTCCGCTCCCAGGGGGATCGCGTTCGCCGAAGAGTGTCTCACCCGGTGTGCCACCCGGGCGAGGCACAACAGTTCGAGCGCGCTACCGAGTTCTCGCGACCGCTCGCCACGGTCCACGCTGGCGTAGACGAACTTGCGCCCGATAAGCTGCGGGATCCGAAGCAGCAGTTTCTCCAGGCGTCGATGGCTGGGGCTGCGACCATACTTGGCGAAGTCGTCACGGTACGTCAGCAGTACGCTCTGCTTGACGCGATCGCTTTCTACATACGAGCCGGTGTCAACGAAGACCGAGACTGCCTCCGGCATTCCACCGACGATCAGGTACTGCCGAAGTACGGCCATCAGATCCGCATGCAGCGCCGGACTCAGCTCGGCTGGAGGAGCCCATTCACGCAGCACCCTGAGCAGACCCGGCTTGCCCACGGCGCTGAGGTACTCCTCGAAGGTCATCGGCCCCAAGTGCAGGTACTCGATGCGCCCCACCGGAACCGAAAACGTCGGATCCGTCAGCACAAACTCGAGCAGAGATCCGGCAGCAACCACGTGCAGCGCAGGTAACTCCTCCGCGAAGTACCTGAGCGCAGCGAACGCGTGTGGCGCTGCCTGGATCTCGTCGAGAAACAGCAGCGTGCGGCCCGGAACGATTCGCACGCCCGTCCTCGCCGCGAGCAACCCGACGATCTCGCTCGGCGACTGTGAGCGAAACAACTCGCGCGCCACTTCGTCGCGCTCGAAGTTCACCTCCACCATGCCGTCGAACTTCGCCTCGGCGAGCATCCTCACGAGGAACGACTTTCCGACCTGTCGTGCCCCACGCACCACCACCGGCTTCCGGTTGGGCCGCCCGCTCCAGTCCACCAGGGCGCGCAGCGCGTCGCGTTGCATATTCACTGTAATTGGCTAATTTATACCAGTGTTTCAACCTCAGGATGGACAAACTACCGGGCTCATTTCGAATTCATCTGCAGCAACCTCGGAAGACACGCACTTCGGTTCCCCGGCCGACCCCTGCGCTGGACCGGCTGCGACCGGTCCGGTCAGAGCCCGCCCTGGGCACTGGCCCACAAAGCCAGTGCCCGGTGAGGCGGGCGGCGTTTTCCCTACCCCGTTCCGTTCCAGCGCCGTCTTCCCCCCCCGGCAGCGCCCCCTGGAGCTTCCACGAGTAGCCCCACGCTCTCGCTCACGCTCCTGCGCGACGTGCTCCACCTCGAGCTTCCTGCGCCCACGCCCACGGCCCGCCAGACCTCGCCGCCCGTAACCTCCCCGTCACCGCCGACCAACGCGCCCGCAT
>CAZSVU010000586.1:0-3569 GCA_964610275.1 uncultured Polyangiaceae bacterium
GCTCGGGAGGCTCGTCGGGCGTTGCCGGCAGCGACGGCTCGGGAGGCTCGTCGGGTGGTGTGTGCGTTCCTGGTCGGACTGTCGCGTGCATGGGTCCAGGAGCGTGCGACGGGGCCCAGATCTGCAACGCAGAGGGGACGGGGTACGGTCCATGCGATTGCGGGTCCCTCTGCCAGCCCGGAACGACTGTTGCCTGCATCGGACCCGCCGGATGTGACGGGACGCAGCCCTGTAGCTCCGAAGGGGTGCCGTCTGGAACCTGTACGTGCCTGCCGCCAGCAATCGACTGCGGTCCCAACGTCTGGGACGGCACCCCGGACGGATTCGACGCCAGCATCACGCACATCACCGGCAGCGTAACCATCACCACGAGCGCTCAAGCCGTTGGCTACGGCAACGTGAGGTGCATCGACGGCTCACTGACGATATCCTGTACGAACTGCTATAATGCTGGACTGGGCAGTGTCTTTGGAGCGCTCCAACGGGTGGGGGCCCTCAACCTCGTCAGCAACCAAGGCTTGCCGACCGTTCCATGGTTCCCGTCTCTGGTGGAGGCTAGCAACCTGACCATTGCCGACAACGTGGATTTCGGAACAAGTCGCTATAGCTTCGACAGCCTGACTGGACTCGACAACCTTCGCTATGTCACGGGCAACGTCAACATCCACAACAACGCAAGACTCACCACCGTTGACGGACTCGATGGCCTTCTGGAGATCGGTGGTACACTGAACATCTACGACCAAGCGACTCTGGGCGACCTGAGAGGCTTGAGCGGATTGCGTTCAGTCGGCAACACGCTCTCGATCTCCGGTCCATCCCAGCTCGTAACCCTCCAAGGCCTGGAGAGCCTCACGTCCATTGGCGGTGGGCTGGTTCTGTGGGACCACCAGACCCTGACTCAAACCAGCGGTCTCGAGAACCTCCAGTCCATCGGACGCGATCTGTCCGTACAGAGCAACAGCGTGCTCGCTCAGCTCACGCTCGGAAGTCTCTCACTGCTGGGTGGAAACTTGGTGATCCGTGACAATCCGCAACTGCCAACCTGCCAGGCCACCAACCTGGCCGACCTCCTCCTATCTGCAGGTTGGACAGGAAACAGCACCATCGAAGGAAACGGTACGGGAACCTGTCCGTAGGAGTGGGAGGCGCCACTTCAACGCTGCGCCGCGGCTATGAGGCGTCACGGGCGCAGCGAAGGCCAATACTATAGGTGTCTAGTGTCGGGTCGTGGCCGTCGCGGAAAGCGGAGATGAGGCTGCGGGCAGGATAGCCCGGACCGCTGCTCCGAAGCGCGCGGTAGGAGTATGGGCCGGGTGTCAGATTCACGCAGTCAGAGCACGACGCCCCGCTTCCGGAGTACCCACCATCGTTCGCGAAGTCCAACGCCCATTCGCGCAGACTCCCGCCGAGGTCAGAATGGCTCCAGCGGCCGCTGCCACCGGGATAGCTGCCAACGGGCACGAGCGCTGAAGCGTCGGTCCCGGAGTAGTTCGCGGGAAGCGGCTCCATAACGTTGTCGCCCCACGGATAGACACGATTCTCACTGCCCCCCGCTGCGACGTACTCCCATTCCGCTTCTGTGGGGAGTCTGCCGCCATCCCAGATGCAAAACGCGAACGCCAGATACCAGTCCACGCAGTTCATGGGGTAGGTGTCCTCTCCCATCCCCCACGTCTGCTGCAGGTAGTTGCAGCTGACGATGGTCTCCAGCATGGTTCGGTCTCTCGGTAGCTCACTGTCCCACGCGCTCTGCCATCCCGTCGCGCCAGCCGCTAGCCCTTGTGCCTGTTCCACCGCCGCGTTTGCACCGTCGTGGAGGGCGGGCCGCCAGCCTCCCTCGTACGCATTCGCGAACGCAGCGAATCTCCCCACGGTGACCTCGTACTTGTCGAGAGCGAAGCTACTGACCGACGCCGGGTGCTCAGGCTGTTCATTCGCTCTGCACTCGAGCCCAACTGGCGGGCAACCATCCACACAACCGTCGCAGAACTCGGTTCCTCGGCCCATCAGGAACGCTCCCCCCGGAATGGCGATGCTCTTGCAGCAACTCTCCCCGGCGCATTCGGCGCCAGACATGGCGGCACAAGATTGACCTTCGGGGCCCTGGCACAGCCCGTTGGAGCACGCTCCCGTAGCACACACGTTCCCGCACTCTCCGCAGTGATTCACGTCGCTGGCCAAGTCGACGCAGTCCGTGCCGCAGACCGTGCCGGCGCAACTGCCCCCAGACCCGGCAGCACCTGCACCGCCACCGCTGCCGCCATCGCCCGTTGCCCCGGCTCCCGCTACTCCTCCGACACCACCTGCACCACCTCCGCCCTCGCCTTCGCAAACGCCTCCGGTGTCCCGCTCGGCGGTGCCGTTGCAGACGCCTCGGCAGTCGATCGTGCCGTCGCAGAATGCGAGTAGGTCGCCGGACTGAGACGCAACGTACAGCGTGCCATCGAAGCCAATCGCGGGCGAGGTCTCGCAGTAGTCCATGGGACTCAGCGCGTAGGACCACAGTTCCTGACCATCCGGTGAGAGCGCCCAGATCTTCGTCATCGATGTGAAGTAGATGGTGCCTTCAGCGCTGACGCTCGGTGAGGATACAATCCACTCGCCAGCATCGAACGCCCATTTGACGTCGCCGCTGGGCCAAACCGCATAGAGGTTGGTGTCGAAGCCCGATCCCGTCGCTGCAATGTAGATCGTCCCGTCAGGGCCAACTGCCGGGGAGGAGTCCGGATCAGCGTCCATCGGGACCTTCCAAATCTCGGTGCCATCCACGGGCGAGACCGCGTAGAGGAACGAGTAGGAGTCGCCGCCTCCAACGTAGATGGTCCCGTCGGCACCGATCGTTGGTGATGAACGAATGTGCGACAAGAAGATCCCTCGCCACTGCTCGGCGCCGTCGGGGGTGACTGCTACCAGGTACTCCGACGGAACGTAGATGGTGCCGTCGGGAGCGATGGCGACGGCAGCCATGATGTTGCCCTGGTACGTTAGGAAGCCCGTGTCGTGCTGCCATTTCTGCGACCCATCCGGGTTGATGGCGTAGAGAATACCGTCCTCGTCTCCGACGTAGATCGTGCCATCTCCGGCAATGACCGGGGGTGCGGTCACTCTGAACGACGTGGAGAAGAACCACTTCTCGGTTCCGTTCGGGTTCACGGCGTGGAGCCCTGACGAGCTACCAATGTAGATGGTCCCATCGGAGCCGATCGCGGGCTCGGCGACGTCCATGCCGTCGCCGTCGAACTCCCACTTCTCCAGTCCATCTCCAGTGAACGCGCTGAGTCCAACGATGCCACCGATGTAGATGCTGCCGTCAGCAGCAACGACCGGTGACGAGAAGGTCTGGGGCATGTCCTGTTCCCAGCTGAGCGCCGCCACCAGTGGGCCAGCATGGCTGCTGCGCCGCTGATTGGTCGGACTGAGGCCAAAGAGGGGCCACGGCGCTCCGCTTTCCACTCCACCGAGGTCGCCCAACGGACCCCCTGTCGGTTCGTTGCAGTCGGCGCACGCGCCGGCGGTCCCAGCCGCACCGCCAGCCCCGGTGTCACCTGCTCCTGGATGGCCAGCGT
>CAZSVU010000587.1:0-3536 GCA_964610275.1 uncultured Polyangiaceae bacterium
TGTTTCGAGCACAATCGCGGCCCTCTGAGGTTTTGCGAGCCCTCACCCTGCTGGGCGCTCGCGAAACCGTGATCAGGATCGCGCTCGCTGATTTAGCCAGTGGAGTGCTGCTGCTGGGAAGGATGCGGAGCGGGAATGGCACGTAGAGGCAGGCGTCGCGAATGGACCTCTTCTTTCAGCTGGCCACCCTACGTTCCAGTGGCCGAGCGCCGCAGGCGGGCCGCCCGGGAAGTCGCCAAGCTGAAGCAGGCCGGCCACGACGTCGCACCGATCGAGATCGAGGGCCGGAAGATCGCCTCCACGTTCTGGGGAGCGGCCTGGTGCGACAACCTGGAATCCTACAGCGACTACGCCAATCGCCTGCCCCGCGGGAGGACCTACGCGCGCAACGGTTCGGTGATCGATCTTCAGATCGAGGCCGGTTCCGTTCGTGCCCTGGTCAACGGATCGACGCTGTACGAAGTCGACATCCGGATCGCGCCCCTCGCCAGCGGGCAATGGACCACAATCAAGAATCGGTGCAGCGGCCAGATCGACTCGCTGGTGGAGCTGCTTCGCGGTTCCATCTCGAAGGGTGTGATGCAGATCGTCACCTGCAAGGGCGAGGGGCTGTTTCCGTCGCCGCGAGAGATCGGGATCCGGTGCTCCTGCCCAGACTGGGCCACTATGTGCAAGCATGTCGCCGCGGCGCTGTACGGCGTCGGCGCTCGCCTCGATCACCAACCGGAGCTCTTGTTCACCTTGCGGGGAGTCGATCCGACCGAGCTGGTGGAAGCTGCCATCACGCAGCCACCCCGGACCGGCAAGTCCCGCACCGCCCGGGTGCTCGCAACCCATGAGCTCTCGTCGGTCTTCGGCGTGGACATCGACTTTCAGGCTGCACCGTCCACCGGAGACTTCACGCCGACCAAACCTGCCCCGGAGGGAGGGCGCCGCAAGGCGGTCCGGAGACGCCCAACGCCGAGAGGCAAGCAGAAGGCCAAGGTCAAGGCCGCCCCCACGAAGGCGTCCGTCGCCAGATCCACTGGCAGGCGTGCCCCCAAGACGACTGCTTCCAAGCAGGCCACTTCCAAGCAGACCGCCTCCAAGGCCACCCTCGCGAGACGGACGACCGCCAAGCAGGCCGTCACCGGCAAATCGCCGGTCCAGCCGTCCACCGCCAGCACGACGAAGACGAAGACCAAGACGAAGACGAAGACCAAGACGAAGACCAAGACGAAAACTGCGGCTCAGCGCTCAGTCAGCGGCAGGGCAGTGCCGACGGTACCCCCCTCCAAGCAGTCGGCCGCCCGACAATCCACTCGCAAGAAGTCGGCCACCAAACGGACGGGAGCCAAATAGAGGACGGTCGCCAAGCGGAGCCGTCCCCGCAACCCCTGAGTGTCCCACGGCGCTGGGCGCCCAAGGGGATCATGCCCTCGCTTGTTTCACGTACGGCGCCGCGAGTTCCGGACCAAGTTTGCCTACCCGTTCGGGTTTACAGATCTACTCACCGCCCTCGATTCGCTCGGACGGATGGGATTGACAAGGGACGATCCCGCTGTCGCAGCCGCCATCGCCTGGTTCCGCAAACAGCAGCAAAGAGACGGCTCGTTCGAGCTCGTGATGGGGCGGGGAACGAGCGACAAGCGACTGCCCTACTGGCTCGGGCTCGCATTCTGTCGGGCGCTGGCGCGGTTCGAGTGAAGAGGTGGGGGGTGGAGATGGGCTCTCAGGCGCGTGAGCGGAGAGCGCGCATCGGCGCGTCACCACGACGTCTCGGCTGCCCCCGGGGAACCGCGGTCGGGGGCAAGGCGATTCCTTGCCCTCTCCAGCAGAGTCAGCGGAGTTTGCAGTACTGGAAGAAGAATTCCAAGACGCTGGCCCCATGCTGCGTTCCGCCTGGAGAACCGCGCGGAGTCACGATCAGAAGGCGTTGTATCGGAAATTCACTCCAGGCAGAGGAGCAAACCTTGATGAGATACCTGCGCCCGCTGATCGGCCTATCCCTAGTGGCACTTGCTTGCGCGAGTGAGTCCTCTCCACACTCGGAAGGGTCCGGGAGTGGTGGCGGCGTCCCAGGCGTTGGGGGGTATGGCGCCACTGGCGGGGCAGCGGTTCTCGGCGGGTCCACGTGTGGCAACGGGGTGGTCGAGTCGGGCGAGACCTGCGGCCCGCCCGCTGCCTGCCCCCTAGTCTGCGACGACGGCAACGCATGCACCGTCAACGAGACGGTGGGCGACGCCCTCAGCTGCAACCTGACCTGCAGCTTCAGCGCCATCAGCGCCTGCGTCCCCGGCGATGGTTGCTGCCCGGCCACCTGCAACGCCACCCTGGATCCGGACTGCTCGGCCAGCTGCGCCAACGACGTGGTGGAGAGTGGGGAGACTTGCGATCCGGCGGCTTCCTGCCCCACCAGCTGCGACGACGGCAACGCCTGCACGCTGGACCAGAGCACGGGCAGCGCGCAGAACTGCAACTTCTCCTGCAACCACACCAGCATCAGCACCTGCTCGTCGGGTGACAGCTGCTGCCCCACCGGCTGCAACTCGACCGACGACAACGACTGCTCACCGAGTTGCGGCAACGAGGTGCTGGAGAGCGGCGAATCCTGCGACCCGCCCAGCTCTTGTCCCACCAGCTGCGCGGACGGCGATGCGTGCACGCTGGATCAGCTGACCGGCAGCGCCGACAACTGCAACGTCGCCTGCAGTCACAACCCGATCACTTCGTGCTCGTTCGGAGACGGCTGCTGCCCCACCGGCTGCACCTCGACCAACGACGACGACTGCACCGGCGGAACCGGTGGCACCGGCGGCACCGGCGGCACCGGCGGCACCGGCGGCACCGGCGGTACCGGCGATGAGTGCACGAACGTTCGCCCGACCGGCACCGACTGGGACGAAGCCACGTGCGATGATTGGGCCACCCAGACCAGCGAATGCGACTCAGCGTGAATGATCGACAACCACTACTGCGACGAGAGCTGTGGCCGTTGTAGCGGGACCGGCACGGGCGGTGCGGGGACCGGCGGTGCTGGCACGGGCGGTGCTGGCACGGGCGGTGCTGGCACGGGCGGTGCTGGCACGGGAGGTGCGGGGACCGGCGGCAGCAGCACAGTTGACTGCAACGCTGCGATGCCGACCTCCGGCGCCCAGGAGCACTCGGGAACCTGGGGCCAGGGCGGCTCGGGCAACCTCGCCTGGCAAATCTGGTCGAATGGGGGCCCAGGATACCTGACCACCTATGACGGCGTTCCTGCATTCAATGCAACTTGGAACAACTCGGGAGACTACTTGGGCCGTATGGGCTTCGAATGGGGGAACAGCGGCCAACTGCATACCGCCTACGGAACGATCAAGGCAGACTACGTTTGGAATAAGTCGGGAACCGCCGGCGGTTACTCATACCTAGGAGTTTATGGGTGGTCGAACAACCCATGTGTTGAATGGTACATCGTCGAGGACTCGTTCCACGCGATGCCGTTCAATACGGGGACTGCCCCTAGTGCCCTGTCTCGGAAGTAACAATCCATGAACGCGCCGTACCGCATGATT
>CAZSVU010000588.1:0-3498 GCA_964610275.1 uncultured Polyangiaceae bacterium
CTAACTACGTGTTGCAGGTGATCATTCTGTTGATGGCGATGTTCACCATCTTCAACACCATCTTGATGTCGGCTCTGGAGAGGAAGCGGGAGTTCGCGGTCATGCTGGCTCTGGGCACCTCTCCAGCCCGAGTGAAGCTCCAGCTGCTGGTGGAATCGGTCTTCCTCGGCGTGCTCGGCTGCGGACTGGGCGTGCTCGTGGGCAGCGGCTTGGCGGTCGCCACGGACGGAATCAGCATGGAAGCCATTCTGGGCGATGGGTTCGACGTGGCCGGGTTCTTGGTCGACCCGCTGCTCCTGGCCAAGCTCACACCGCGCATCACCGTTGGCTTGGGCAGTGCGATGGTGGTGGTGGTGGCACTGATGAGCCTGTTCCCCATGACCCGCATCTCACGCATCAACGTCACGGAGGCATTCAGGTAGGAAACAACCCATGGAACCAATCGTCAGCCTGGCCGGCGTGACCCGAAACTACCAGCAGGGGGAGGTCGTGGTCCGCGCGCTACGCGGTATCGACCTCGAGTTCAATCGGGGCGAGTTCACCGCCGTGGCCGGACCCTCCGGTTCGGGCAAGACCACGTTGCTGAACGTGATGAGCGGCCTCGATCAACCCACGTCGGGCACGGTGACCGTGGACGGCCAGACCGTCAACGGCATGAGCAAGAGCGAAATGTCGCGCCTGAGGTTGCACCGCATCGGATTCGTCTTTCAGGCGTACAATTTGCTGCCGGTGCTCACGGCCTACGAGAATGCCGAATACGTCTTGATGATGCAGAACGTGCCCGCTGCCGAGCGGCGCGAGAAGGTGATGCGCCTCTTGGCCCAGGTGGGCCTCGAGGGGATGGAGAATCGGTTCCCGCGAGAGCTTTCCGGTGGGCAGCAGCAGCGTGTGGCCATCGCGCGCGCCATGGCTTCGACACCAGCGCTCGTGCTCGCCGACGAGCCCACCGCCAATCTCGATTCCACGACTGCCGCCGAGCTCTTGGAACTGATGGTGGAGCTCAACCAGGACAAGGGCATGACCTTCGTCTTCTCGACCCACGATCGCCAAGTCATGCGGTGCGCGAAGCGCCTCGTGCTGCTCAAGGACGGCGCCGTCGAGCGCGACGCGACGCCGGACGTGTTGAATGGTCCTGATTCGCGGTGAGGTGCTGGCGGGGGCCGCAGGCCTGGCGCTGCTATCGAGCTCTTCTCCGGCACACGCGCTGTGGGAGGACGAGCAGGGTGCGCTGTACTTGGGGGGCAGCTTTCGCACCACGGCGGCGGTGATTCGATACTACGACTCTCCGCTGTTCGGTCGCTCGGCGAACGGGACGGCGAACAACCGCGCCGACGGACTCTCTTACAGCGCTCTCCGCCTGACAGCCGATGGCAGCCCGGCCGACTGGTTCTCGTACGAGCTCCACGCAGTGCAAGACGTGTCCATGGCCACCGCACCCGGAGCGTCCGGTGGATTCGGCTTCTCGGACGTCGCGCCATCCCGCTATCGGTTGCTCCGCGGCAGCGACACCTGGCTCGACGAAGGGGACGTCGACGCGACGCTGCAGCTGGACCGCGTCAACCTCACCTACCGCCTCGACCTGTTCGACGTGACCGTCGGCCGCCAGGCGATCACCTTTGGCAAGGCGCACTTCTGGACCCCCCTGGACGTGTTCCTACCGTTCGACTCCCGCCAGTTCGATCGGGAGTACAAGCGCGGAGTCGACGCCCTGCGTGCGGACATACCGCTGGGCGACATGTCCGGGCTCAATCTGGTCGGCGCGTTCGGTCGCCGCGACGACGCGCGCATCTACGACCGCACCTGGTACGGCTCGGCGCTCATGGCACGAGCGTACACCAACGTCGCCGATTGGGACGTGGCGACGCAGGGCGGCAAGATCTACGGCGGCTACCAGGCGGGTGGCGCCTTGGCCGGCGTGATCGGCCCCATCGAGGTGCGCGCCGAAGCCGCGTACTTCTTCGAGTCCGAGGAACCGGGCGAGCCCGTGCCGGTCGGGGATCACGCGACCGCGGTGCTGGGCATCGGCCGTCTCTTCGACTGTAGCCTCAACCTCCAGGCCGAGTACCTGTATAACGGTGCTGGCGACGATGACGATCTCTTCTCCGCCTTCCAGCGGGTGCTGGCCGGTCGCGCGCTTCAGATGAGCGAACACGTGGCAGGCGCGCTGGTGGGCTACGACTTGCTCCCGATTCTGAATGGCTCGATCGCCGCGATCGTCTCCCTCTCGGACGGATCGGGAGTGGTCCAACCGGGCCTCTCCTACTCGGTCGCCGACGAATCCGACGTCCTCGTCGGCGCCCTCCTCGCCTTTGGCCGTCGTCCCCGTCCGACCTCGCTCACCGACCCCGGCCTCCGGAGCGAGTTCGGAACGTACCCGGACTTCTACTACGTGCAGTACCGGTTCTATTTCTAGGGTATTTGGCCTGAGGTCCCCTGGGGATGTCCGGTCGACGACCGCGCTCGACCGTCCGGGCCTACGGTCACGCCGTCGACGTGCCAGTCGAGTGCGTCGCTCAGGGGGCCTGGATCTCCCGGACGCTGCCCCACTTGTACCAGAGGCCGTCGTCCGAGACACCGTCGCTGCGGAAGTAGACCGTGATGTTGGGGAAGCCGCTCTCCGACCCGGCGCGATTCGGGGAATTGGTCAAGGGCATGGCCGGGTCGATGCCCGTTGCGCAGGCGTTTGAGCTCGCGCCAAAGCCACTGCCATCGTCGACGTACTCGATCAGCTTGACCCAACTACCACCTCCCGCTCCGTCGGATTCGTCGATGTACAGCTCCTGCTTCACGCTGCCATCGGGCAGGTCGTAGACCACGTGCTTGTGCCCGATCCACACGTTGTACGGCATCCCACCACTCCAGTACGGACCGTGCTCGACGTACTCCGAGTCCGGGTGGCTGGTCTCCTTCTCGAAGTCGATGTTGCCATCGTACCGCATGCGGGCGCCGATGCCCCGGGTGTCGCACGGGTAGTTGGTTTCGGGCTGGTCCGTCGTGCCGTGGTTGGTGCGAGCGAAGCTCACCATGCCGCCCCAGTTGGTGCCGTCGTCGGCCACGCGCCTGAAGTACATGGTGATCTCCACGTCGCGCCACTGATCCTGCAACAGCGGGTCATGCACGTACATGCGCGGGACGCCGCCGGAGATCTTCAGCGTGCCGTCCCCTTCGACCTGGTAGGTTCCGTTGCCGTGGTCGGCGTCGAACCACGAGTCTCCGGGATCCTCGTAGTTGAACGTGCGCGGGTCCTCCGGGCCCCAGCTCGCGTACCACTCTTTTCCGCCCGGAAGCGTCGGATAGAGATTGGTGATGTTGAACGGATCGACCCCCACGCCGGTGGACCCCGCCGTCCCGGAGCCGCCGCTGGCACCGGCGCTGCCGCCCACACCCGGGCTGCCTCCCACGCCCGGGCTGCCGCTGGCACCGGCGCTGCCGCCCACCGCCGAGCTGCCGCCCACCGCCGAGCTGCCGCCCACCGCCGAGCTGCCGCCCACCGCCGAG
>CAZSVU010000589.1:0-3470 GCA_964610275.1 uncultured Polyangiaceae bacterium
CCGTGCTGCTGAATGAAGGCCATGAGCACGGCGGCTGCATGGCGCCGGTCATGCTACTCAAGCAACACGAAGTGCACGCCCTGGTTGCGGCAGGCATGGGCATGCGCCCGTTGGCAGGATTTCAGCAGGTCGGTATCAAGGTGTATCACCATGGGGACGCCGCCACGGTGGGGGAGGCAGTCGAACTCATGGCCGCCAATCGTTGCCAGGAGTTTGGCGAGGCAGAAACCTGCGGCGGCGGCGGCGACTGCGGCGGTCACGGTCATGAGCCGCGACGTGACATCGAGCGTCCGCCGATCGACGGCCCGGCGGATGTTCGTGACGACCGCGTCGTCTCATTCCACTTCACGCTCAGCAAGCAAGACGGTCAGGTGATCGAGTCCTCCCACAACGGGCGGCCCGCGCGCTATCTGCATGGCCACGATAACCTCGTTCCCGGGCTCGAGCGGGCCCTCACCGGGCTGGAGGTGGGCGCTCACACCGTGGTCGAGGTGTCGGCAGCCGAAGGCTACGGCGAGCGCAACGAGGACAAGGTCATCGACGTGCCGCGCGATCAGCTTCCCCCGGATGTCGAGGTCGGAGCGATGGTCCGCGCACAGGATTCGAGCGGTGGAATGATGGCGCTTACCGTCACTGAGCTGCATGACACCTCTGTGCGCCTCGACGCGAACCACCCGCTTGCCGGCATGGATCTCGTCTTTGACATCACCATCGTTGGCATCGAGGCCGCAGTGGCAGAGGAACTCGAACACGGCCACCCGCACTGAGCATGCCCGACGTCGGATGACCGTCGGCGCATTCTCAGCATCAAGGTGACGAGTCTTGCTGCGGATCAAGACATCCCCGGAACCCAGCTGATTGCCAGCGCCGGTCAGACGAAATGCGTCGAGCGCTCGTCGTCTGACGGCCAGGACTGGCTGGCCAATAGCTCGGTCGAGGCCGCGTCCTCCTCCCCCAGCGAGTGCGTAGCATCGGAGGAGGGAGAGCCTCAGTGATTTCGGACGTGCCGCACTTGCAGCGTTTTGGCTTCAGGATGTTCTGACCAGCTGGGCGACGATCTCCTCGGTGACCTGCCAAAGCTGGCTGGCCAGCGCGCGGTCGCGGCCGAACTCACTCGATTCCTCGATGTTGCAGTGGGACCAGTACTCGCCATTGACTTTCGCAGCGTCGGGATGAACCGCGACGTAGGTCTGCGTGGCGGCGCCCGCGCCAATCGACTTGAGCACGAGGATGGGGCCGACCGTGTTGAACAGTCCCATGCCCACCTTGCCCATGTGGCGGCCGAGGTTGGTCGCGATCACGCCGGGGTGCACGGCGTTCGCGGTCTGGCCCGGCTTGGGCAGCCGCGTCGCGAGCTCGCGCACAAACAGGAGATTGGCGAGCTTGCTCTGGCCGTAGGCAGCCCACGGGGTGTAGCGTTTCGCTGCATCGAGGTCGTCGAAGCGAATGCCCTCGCGGTACGTACTCTTGTGCGCGGCGCTCGAGAGCACGACGACGCGTCCGTCGTCCGCGAGCTGGTGGAGCAGTCCGCACACGAGCATGAAGTGGCCGACGTGGTTGGTGAAGAGCTGAAGCTCGATGCCGTGCGCGACCTTTCGCTCGGGCAGCGCCATGATGCCCGCGTTCGCGATGATCGCCGCCAGGACGTGGCCGCCGTCCTGCACGGCCTTCACCGCCGCGCGCACGCTCTCTGGTTCGGAGAGCTCGCACGCGAGCGGTACGACATCTCCCCCCAGGCTCTGCGTCGCCGACCGTGCCTTGTCCGCGGTGCGCGCGGCCGCGATGACCTTCGCACCACGCATCAGCAGCACGCGCACTGTCTCGAGACCCAAACCCGAGTTGCTGCCCGTCACCAGAAACGTCTGCCCGGAGAGGTCCAAGCCCTGGCTCACCTCCTCGGCCAGGCTGTTGTACCCGAACCCATTGGGACCCTTGCGCTGCAACCAACCGTAGATCGACATAGCCCCTACCTTCCTGCCGCTGGGTCGCCGGCACTTGACTCGCGCCGTCCCCCCTGCCCGAGAACCTCAAGCATCCGGAGACACCGGCTATTTGGGTCTTCCCTGAGACTGCTGCGGCGTTTCGTGACCGAGTCATACCACGGCAGCCGCGATTCGTGCGCAGGTGGCGGCCACGCGGCGCGCTGGCCGGGCAATTGAGCTCTCACGCGCGGGAGGCCAAACCTCGCCGATCCTCGAGACTTCGTACGTCCGTCCGCTGCTCGTCCACACCTCTTGCGTCGCACTGGTGCTGGCCGCCTTCAGTAGTGGGCGACGTTCTCCAGGTCGACGATGTTGATGGGAGACAAGATCTCCGACTCGACGCGCTCGCGGCGGTTGAGGCCGCGCACGACGGTGCGCATCAGGATGCGGCCCATCTCTCTGGGATTGGTGTTCAGGGTGGCGGTGAGCGCGCCCTCCCGAATCGCCTGCAGCGCCGCGCGGGTTCCGTCCAGACCGACGACGAAGATCTCACCCCGGCGCCCGGCGGCCGCCACCGCGTCGCTCGCGCCCAGCGCCATCTCGTCGCTGACCGCGTAGATCGCGTCGAGCGAATGCCTCGCGAGGACCCGCTCGACCATGCGGCGCGCCGTGTCGCGCTCCCAGTCGGCCTGCCGAGTCGCCACGATGCGCAGCTTCGGATACCGGGCGATCTCGGCCCTGAACCCGGCGACCCGGTCGAGAGAGGAGGCTTTGGTAAGGCCCTTGAGGACGAGGATCGACCCGCGGCCCCTGAGCACGCGCGTCAGGTAGCGGGCCACCTCGCTCCCCGCCTCTTTCTGCCGGTAGCCGATGTAGGAGACGACCTGCGCGCCGTCGATCTCGCGCGGTACGTTGAAGAAGAAGACCGGGATGTGCGCCCGGTTGAGCTCGCGCACCACGGGAAGGACCGAGTCGGACGGCGAAGCGAGAGCGACGGCGTCGACTCCGCTGCGAATGAGCGAGCGACAGATCTGTGCCAGGCCGCGGTAGTCCGACTCCTTATCGGGAGCGCGGGCTATGAGAGTGATGCCGCCCAGTTGCTCGATGACGTCGCGCACGCCGGTGAGGATGTCGACGTAGTAGGAGCTGGTGAACGCCGGTGGGCAGAAGGCGAAGCGGATGAACTTGCGCGAGCGGACGAGCGAGACGACCACGCGGTTACGACCTTCCTCCTTGGCCAGATAGAGCGCTTTGTCGGCCCGCTCGATGAGCTCGGACTTGCTCTTGGCGTGGGCGGGCAGCCCGGCCACGCCGATGGAAATGGTGAGCTGCACGCGGTGCGAGTCGGTCGCGCCGCGGAAGGGCAGCTCGGCGATGGCGGTACGGATACGCTCCGCCAGCGGCACTATCTGGTGCGGCGAGGCCTGCGGCAGCACGAGCACCATCTCCTCGCCGCCGTAGCGCGCCGCCAGATCGTAGCTGCGAATGCTCCTCTTGAGGACACCGGCGATCTCCTTGAGGGCGACGTCGCCCTGGGGGTGGCCAAAA
>CAZSVU010000590.1:0-3429 GCA_964610275.1 uncultured Polyangiaceae bacterium
CGAGGCGGCACCTCCGTGCCTCCGAGCACGGAGGTGCACAGTGGGTCGGCTGTGCTGCGCTTCGTCAAGCGAGACCGCGGCTGGCGTGCGGACTTCGTTGAAGTGGTCCCTTGACCTGGGTCCCTTGGGTCCCGCGGCAAGCTCAGACTGCCAGGAATGGGGTGGGGGCGCGGGCGGAGCTTATGGAATGACGGGGTCGGCCCGTGTAAGATGATGGGTGATCGAGGGTGATGGCGGTGGGCGATAGGCTTCAGGCGATTGTCGAAGGGGGCGCAGTCTGGTGGTCCGTGTACGCTCGTGTGGTCATCGGCGTGGTCGTCCTCGTGCTTGTGGTGTGCGGTGCGCTTGCCCTCGTGGAACTGAGCGTTCCGTCTGCTGAGTACGACGCCGAGGTCATGTCGTGTGGGCCTGACGAACGCGGGAGGAACGAGACCCAGCTGGATTTGGGTTTCGCCTTCGTAACCGTGCCCGGGTGCTACCACGGTTCGGTGCAAGTGATGGCCCGGGTCGGTCGCCTCAGCGGCCACGCGTACGTCAGCAGCGTCGAGCAGCGCACATACCTACAGACGTTCGCGGCTCGGCTGAATCGCTGCGTCCAGGAGCACGGGAAGGACTGTTTCAGCGTCTACGATTGGACGAAACGCGACTGCGACCACGGAAACGCGGGGGCATGCGCCTTGGTCAGGGAAACTCTGGCCATCGCGGAGACACGCTGCGCGGAAGGGCTCAGTGACGATTGCGAGGTCGTGCGGAGGCTGAGCGGTCCGTGACTGCTGCCGTTGACCGCTGCGGTTGAGCGTCCACGGTAAGTCATCGTTCATCGACAGCTTCTCTCCTTGTCGATGCGTAGGGCAGCCGCTTGAGGACAAAGCGGGGGCATCAAGCAAGGCCCCCGCGGGGTGCTTCGTGGTCTAGGTTCGAGTCCGCGGGCGACTTGCGGCGGGTAGACGGGTTCCGCGGTTCCCAGGCCGCGGTCGGGGTCGCTACCGGCCTTCCGAGGTTGGCCATCCAGCGAAGTTGCCTCGTAGAATGATGGTGCCGCCCGAGGACTTGGATAGGTACTTCGCCAGATAGGGAATCGCTCGCTTGCCAGCCGGGTAGACCCTAGCCATCCCCGCCGCCCAGTCGGCTCGCTCCCAGGCATGACCCCAGCGAACCCGCGGCAGCCGACTCAACATCGGATGCTTGATCAGGGCGTGTAGGTGCGGACGCAACTGGTGCGTCGGCTCGATGACAGCCACTGCGGTCGGCAGCGGCATTGGGTCTGGCACCGGCTGCCCAGTGCTTTCCCATTTGCGACGGCAGGCTTCTGCTAGCCGCCCGTACCAGGGATCCAGGACCGCCTCGGCCCTGGTCACTGAAACGTCCTGCGCGAACGTGCCGGTGAGGAACCAACCCCAATCCGGCACACTCCGAATGAAGCGCGCCCACCCTCGGCAGAGCGCGGAGCCGTCGAAGCTCACGGACGCCTCCTGGAACCGTGCGAGACCTACGTGCATCTTCTCCCGGCGTGTCCGCGCCCTCCCGTGTCGGCGACGCCGTCGTCGCGGCCGGAAACGTCGGGTGGCCGCCTTGCGGCGCCTCCGGCCGGTAGCAGTTGGGTGGCCGGGGCGGTCGTGGCCACTCTCGGGAGGGGGCGGCAGCTGGCAAGCCATGGCTCAGGCCACCAGCGAGATCGGGATGGGGTTCCGTAATGTGGCAAATCCCGTTGGGGACGCCACAGGACGCGCCTTCGCTCAGGAAGCGAAGGCGCGCTGACGAGTGGGACCTACTTGCCCCAGAGGGCGGCGAGCTCGAGTTCGATGGCGTCGAACGGGACGGCCCGGATCACAGCATCACCAGGGTGCGTGGCGCGCAAGCGGAAGGTGTCGCCGTCCAGCTCAAACACCTCCAGGGTCTCGGCGTCAGGGTCGATGAGCCAGACGTGCGGGACCTTCTCACGGGCGTAGATGGGGAGCTTCCCCGTACGGTCCAGTTGGGCTGTGGATGGCGACAGCACTTCACACGCCCAGTCTGGAGCCAGCGTGAAGTACGCCTCCTCTGGAAGCTCCGGCATGCGATCACGGCGCCATCCCGCGAGGTCCGGAACGATGATGTCGGGGTCGGACCCGAGGTGCAGTTCGGGCTCATCGATGATCCACCAGCCGCCGGGCCCTCCACGGCCCCGGTCGAAGGCTCCGCCAATGTCCATGCCGACGGCGGACACCACGCGCGCGTGGCGCGGGCGGGGGCGCGGATGGGTGTAGAGGTCGCCAGCGACGATTTCAGCAACCATGTGGACCGGGGCGTCCAGAACGTCCTGGTACGTTGCGCGACGCTTCGCCGGGTCGGCCATGCCAGAAGTCTAACACGTCGACCGAAGCCGGGTCCGGCACGAGGCCGCGGGGGGGGGCTAGGCGCTCCACCAGTCACGCGACGAGGCGAAGGAAGGAGGGTTCGAGCGCGATTGCGTCGGCCCCCAGGCCTGTCAGTAACGTTTCGAATCCCGTTGGGGACGCTCTTTGAGTCACAGCGCGTCGGTCGTCCCAATGGGCGGTCGCCGCGTTGCTGCTTTGTGCATCAGCTGGCCGGACCCGGGTGCCTTGCGGTCCTCGGCAGCTTCGCTGCCTGCGGTCCTCGGGACCTCATGTTCGTCCATGGGCGACTACCGGCGCGCAGGAGTTGGTCAGAGGAGTCTGGGCTGCCGGTGCGAATCCCGTTGGGGACGCAGTTCGAGTCACAGCGCGTCGATCGTCTCACAGGGCGGTCGGCGCGTTGGTGCTTTGTGCATGCGATGGCTGGATCCGGGTGACGTGCGACGCGGGGGACCTCATGGCTTGATGCCTGGAACTCTCGGTCTGCGTATGCGCCTCCACTTGGGTTCTCAGGGGGCCCTATCTTGCCTGGTTTCCCCAGCAACGAGGTACGCCGCCGCTCATGACGCCGCAGGTGTGCGCAGTGCCCGCGCTCACCTGTGAAAATATGTCCGCGGGCGGGGATGCCTCGCCGGCGGTGTCGTTGCCCCAGCAGGCAACGGACCCGTCGGACCTCAGTGCGCAGGCGTGATCGGTGCCCGCGCTGACCGATGAAAACGTGTCCGCGGGCGGAGATGTCTGACCGTAGCGGTCGTCGCCCCAACAGGCGACGGTGCCGGTGGTTCTCACCGCGCACGTGTACCAACGGCCTGCCTTGGTGCGCAGCTCATGATCCGGTCTAAGCTCCCCGACCCCGCTTCGGGTTCAGCCCACCTGATGGCTGTCGGGCATCCCCAGGGCGGTCATCGTGTTCAAGATCTTGCAGCCAACTCTCGACTCCACCCGTTGCCCCTGCAGCGTGCGGCTCCGCATCGTCCGCCCGATGATGCACTTGTAGCGATACACCGCGTTCTCAGCCATGCTCCGCCTGCTGTACCCGGACTTGGTGTGCCACCGGCGTTTGCCCAGTCTGACT
>CAZSVU010000591.1:0-3420 GCA_964610275.1 uncultured Polyangiaceae bacterium
GAAGCTGAGTATCGCGACGGAGTCAGAGCGGCTCACGGAGACGGGAACGCCTGGCGCAGCAGCGGAATTCTGCCGGCGAGACGGACACGGATGCTCACACCAGGCGGCAGGACCGCACGGACGCTATTCGGATTTGGTTAGACGCCTATTCGCGATTCCGTCAACGACCAACGATCGCGTGGTGTGAGCCGGTTTCGAGCACTCGCGATACCTAGTTGGCAAGCGCGGGCTCAGCCCGTGACCTGACTTCTTCGCACGAGTCCAGTGAGACCGGTTGGCCGCTGATGCGCGTACGTTTTCGCAGTCCCTTGCTCTTCACTGCCGCTCTCGCCTTGGTTGGTGGCGGCTGCTCCGCGGCTGACGAGGAAGGTTCCTCCGGCAACGCTGGAGCGCCGGGTTCGACGGTCAGCGCCGGTGGTGCGGTCGGCGCTAGCGTCAGGGGTGACGACAGTGATCGGTGACGCCGCGTTCTGCATTACCCGGAAGGCGTGATGGGCTCGTTCGGCTGACGAACCCGGCGAGATGAGCGAGGGCTCAGGAGTCCCAAATGAACAAGATCCGCTTGGGTATGTGGTTGAGCGTTGCGCCAGACTCGCGTAATCGAGTCGGCTGTGGTGCTTCTTGGCTGGGAGAGTCGCAGACCTCGCCCGAGCAAACCCACGCGGGTGACCTCGTCTCCCAGCGAAAGAATTAGTGGTAGGCAAACAGGCACCGGGTGTTGTCCGCCGCCTCCCGCCGCCGTCAGGTTACTGCAGCGTGCGCATCGCATTATGGGCCGCACTCAAGGAGGGACGAGGATGACCTGTCGCCTAAGTCTGAGTTCTGCATTGTTTTGCTGTGCGGCGCTCGCCGCGTTGGGCTGTTCGGATTCGCGGGACGCAAGCCACGGACCCCAAGACGGAGAGGGCTCGGGGAACGGAACCAGCGTCATCGAAGAACCGCCGAGTACCGGTGGTACTGGAACTGGCGGAACTGAGATTCTCGACGTCACACCGCAGAACGAAGGAGGTGAGGGCGGAGCCGTCGATCCTTGTGCGGTCGAAGATCCTCCCCCGGAATGCAACCCGCCCGAGTGCGGCGACAACGAAATCACGGGCGAGTTCGAGGTCTGCGATGACGGTCGCAAATGCGTGGGCGGCACCCTCGCGGGAACCATCTGCAGCCTGCCCGAGGAGTGTGATAGCGGCATGTGCGAGCCGGTCGGTGGCGACGGTTGCTCAGCGGCTTGTGACGCCATCGAGACCGACTGGGAATGCCCCACACCGGGCGCACCGTGCGTCTACACGGTCAGGTGCGCCGACGGAAAGATAGGCGGCACAGAGCAGTGTGACGACGGCGGAGCGTGCGGTGGCGGGAGCAATCCGGGAACGTTCTGCATCCGCGACACCGATTGCCTGGACGGCGGCACCTGTCAGCCCGTCGCGGGAGACGGTTGCGACGCACTCTGTCAGCTGGAGCCTGGCTACGCTTGCCCGCTACCCGGTACCCGCTGCGTCGCGGCCGCGTGCGGCGACGGACTCCTCGTGGGAGGCGAACAATGCGAGCCTGGAATCACCAATCCTCCGGAGGCTTGTGGCAGTGATTGCACCATCGCCGACGGCTACGTGTGCGCGTGGGATGCCGCCGGTACGATGGTGTGTGTCGTACCGGGCTGTAACAACAACGGCGTCGTGGACCTGGGCGAAGCGTGCGACGACGGCAACAACAACATGGGCGATGGGTGCACGCCGCTCTGTGCACTGGAGCCAGACTGCAGCGCCGGAGCCTGCACCTCCGCCTGCGGTGACGGCATCAAGTTCTCCAGCGAGGGCTGCGACGACGGCAACACGATCCCAGGCGACGGCTGCTCCGCCACTTGCGAGGTCGAGCTCGGCTTCGCGTGCGACCTCATCACTTCGTCAGAGCCAGATTCGCTCAGCATCCCCATCGTATTCCGCGATTTCGCGGACACTCACCCGGACATGGAGTTCGAGGGTGACGAACCCGTTGCCTTGGAAGACGGCGAGGGGAGCAGCCAGCACATCGTCCGCGACACGCTCGGCACCGCCACCGACGGCGCGCTGGACAACAAGCCCATCTATTTCGACCCCGCCTGTGAGCCCGCCTCGACGCCCGAGACAGGCAACTGGGACGCCAAGTGCACGGTCACGACCTGGGGCGCGAACGAGTTCGCCCAGTGGTTCGTGGACTCGGACGTGAGCACGACCGTGGTCAAGCAGCTCGTGCTGCTGCGCACAGGCACTAACCAATACGAATTCGACAGCCGCTACAATCTCATCGACGGCACTGAACCCGCGGCCACACCGGACGGGTTCTTCCCTATCGACGAGCTCGGCCTGACCGGCGCTTCCTGCAACTCGCAGGAGATCAACCACAACTTCCACTTCACCAGCGAGGTTCGCTACTGGTTCGAATACAGCGCCGGTGACACCCCTGCGCTCACGTTCAGCGGGGACGACGACGTGTGGGTCTACGTCAATGGCCAGCTGGCATTGGACATCGGTGGCGTCCACGCGCGCGAGGAGAAGTCGATTACCCTCGATGCCGCCAACGGCACGGTGTGGGGACTCGAGGACGGCAACATCTACGAGATCGCGGTCTTCCAGGCTGAGCGAAATACCTGCCAGTCGAACTACTGGCTCACCCTGGCTGGTTTCCTCGTGACCAGCTCAACCTGCGCGCCCATCTGCGGCGATGGCATCGTGGCGGGCGGCGAGCTTTGTGACGAGGGAGACCTGAACGGCACATACGGTCATTGCAGTATCAATTGCGATGGGCTCGGGCCCCACTGCGGAGACGCGATCGTGCAGAGCGACGAGGGAGAACAGTGCGACAATGGCACCAACCTTTCTGGCTACCAACGAGACGCGGGCGATTGTGCTCCTGGTTGCGTCCTCCCTCCCTATTGTGGAGATGGACTGGTCGACAGCGCCTGGGGTGAGCTCTGTGATGACGGGGTGAACGACGGCGGCTACCGCGAGTGCCAACCCGGCTGTCAACCGGGGCCGCGCTGTGGCGACGGATGCGTCCAGCCCGAGGGCGGAGAGGAGTGCGACGACGGGAACACTCAGGACGGGGACGGTTGCAGTTCACTCTGCATCATAGAGCAGGTCGAATAGCGCCTGCACGCCGCAGGCACAGCGGTTGCACCCTCGCCGTGCGTTTCAACTTCCGCCTGAGGGGCCTCGAAATCGGCGAGCGCGATCCTCGATCGCTGCCCGCAAGCTGTCGTTGCCGAAAACCCATCTGAGCGAGAATCACGCCGCCTCCTGCACGTACCGGTGGTGCAGGCCGCCAACCGTGCTATTCGGATTTGGTTAGACGCCTATTCGCGATTCCGTCAACGGCCAGCGAACGCGTGGTTTGAGCCGGTTTCGAGCACTCGCGATACCTAGTTGGCAAGCGCGGGCTCAGCCCGTG
>CAZSVU010000592.1:0-3413 GCA_964610275.1 uncultured Polyangiaceae bacterium
CATCCATGTTTCGGCGGTCGCTGGCGGCCGCCGAAACATGGATCAAGGATGGGGCGTGGAGCCGAGCTGTTGACCAGCGCGAGCCGGCCGCAGAGTGACGAGTAATCGACAACCAGAACGCTGTCTCAGCGGCCTCGGCCGCAGGTCCAACAAGTGTCGCATAATCAGTAGTCCGTTTACGACAACGCGCGTGTGGAGCGTGCCCCTTCGCAGAGACGCGGTGGCGGGCGTTGCGAAAAAGGGACGTTGGACGAAACGCGGTGCGGCGGCGCCCTATGGGTTCACGATCGAGGGCGCGAGCGGAGTCCCGAGGCACAGGGGCAGAGCCCAACGGGGGCGTTTGGGAGGGTAGCCACTCTGAAGGGCACATCTGGTGCCGAGGAAGCCGGCGCGCGGTGCAGCGGGGCAGCGAGCCGCGGCGGGGGGATGGACCGTGCTCGTTACGAGGACCAGCGTGCTCGTGGAGCTGGGCGTCATGCGGCCCTCGTCGTTGGGTTCGGGGTGGGTGGCGCACGAGCTGAGGCGAGCGGAAGCCGCCGCAGGGTGAGTGCCTGACACCGCGGACAGAGTCGGAGGTCGATGCCCGTGAGTGTCGGAGACTCGTGCAGGAGAAGGCGCTTCGACTCGCCTGGCGCTCCCGAATCGCGACTTCCGCCGCGGAGCGGTTTCGTTCGTGTACTTGGGTGGGGGCTTGCTACTCGACGCTCTTCCTGGATTCGGTGCCGAAGCGCCTCGATTGAATTGGTTTCTTCCGTGCCCCGATTGTCGAAGATGGCGGTCTCGGCCACGAGACGGGCATGGGCGTGCTTGCAGTTGTTCTAGCTATACCGCAATCTTACGCGCCAGGATCTGGAAACGAGTCATGCCGTCAGACCAGGTCGCGGCTCGAGCAGCCTAGAGCCCCCACGAGAACCTCACGCGCTCCAAGCCCGAAGGATTGATGACCGACATCGACTCCATCCCATGGCGCTCGAACATCGCCCAGAGGTCGCCATCTCTCAAGCCGACCCAGTGAATGCCGCCCATCTGGTGTTCTCTCATGTACGTGCTGAGGCCCACCAGATAGGCCACGAGCGGTTCCCTGCTGGATGTATCCATATAGTCGAGGCCGGTGCTCATGTTCTGGCCATACTCGGTCACGATCGTCCTGTCGCCATAAGGCTCGATCTGTGATGCCGCCAAATCGTACCAAAACTGAGAGTCCGACGATTCGCCGTCCCATGGGTTGTACAGGTGAGTCGCGAGCAGGCACTCGTCGAACTCCGGGAATACTCCCATCTCATTGGCGTTGCGTTCGCCGTGCCTCCCGCAACCGGGAATGATCACTCGACCCTTTGGAATGACGGAGTACCGCTCCAACCAGCTGGCGCAAATGTCGCGCCAGGCCTGGGGATCGTAGTGGATCTCGTTCATGAGCTCGAAATAGACCAATGGGTTCTCAGCGTAGTCGGCGGTGACGGTGGCCCACATGCTCCAGAACCGGTCCATGTTCTCGATCGTCTGGCCATGGTCGCTCGTCCAGGGGCAGAGAATCACCTTGAATCCCATGCTGGTCGCTTGGTCGACGACCCCTGCGTAAACGCTCCAGAAGGACGACGCTACCGTCTGCGGATTGATGGGAAGGCGCACGGTATTCGCGCCGACCTCCTGCCAAGTACTCACCACCATGCTGGCGAGCGTTTGAGCCTGCTCATAGGTGGAAGAAGAGTTCAGGCCGCTGACATAGAGAACGCCATCGACGAAGTTGTCTCTTTCATCGGCCCAATTGAACCCGTTGAAATTCACCGCCGGTTGAGGCTCCGTGCTTCCCCCACTGCCGTCCACACCCCCAGTTGCGGTGGTGCCGCCCGTTGCCGTGGTGCCGCCCGTGCCGGTGCCGCCCGTGCCCGTGCCCCCGGCTGCTGTGCCGGCGGTGCCGGCGGTGCCGGCGGTGCCGCCCGTGCCGGTGCCGCCCGTGCTCGTGCCCCCAGCAGGACTGCCGGCAGTGCCAGCTGTACCAGTTCCGCCCGTGCCGGTACCCGTTGCCGTGGTGCCGCCCGTTGCCGTGGTGCCGCCCGCTGCCGTGGTGCCGCCCGTTGCCGTGGTACCGCCCGTTGCCGTGATGCCGCCCGTTGCCGTGGTGCCGCCCGTTGCCGTGGTGCCGCCGGTCGCGGTAGTGCCCCCGTTGGTCGAGCTGCCCCCGGTTGCCGAGTTGCCACCGGTTCCAGCGTACACACCAGCGGTCGCTGGTGATGTGGCACCTATTGAGCCCCCCGAAGCCGTTCCACCCGACGTGCCCGCTCCTGGCGGATCTGTGGGGTTTTCACTCGAACAACCAGAACTGAGAACGCCAACCATCGCCCCGGTCATCAGTAGTGGTGTGATCCCTCGAAGGAGAGGATTGCGGAAACCTTGGGAATTGAGTTCTCCTCCCTTGGGGATGGAAGCTGCGGCTAGGGTTCGTGAGTCCATGTTTGCCCGATCAGCAAAGGCCAAAACCTGAGATACGAGGGACAATGCATCAGACAATCGCTGCAATACTCGGCTCTTCATGGTTACCCCGTTCTCTAGAAATCTGCAGACTGGCTAGAGTGGATTGGTCGGGCCAGTGCGCAGACCGCTCGACCGAGCCCTCAGATGACGGTCGCTCGTGGCCTCGCCTCATGACTCAGCAGCGACTGACTGAGGCAAAGCCATGGTGAGCCGAGGCCGGTCCCCTAGTTCGCACCACCAGGACAGGTGGGGACCGAAAAGACTTGGGACTGGGCGGAGCGGGGCTTCACTTACGACTTCTCCTGTTGCGGGAACGACGCCTCCCGTTCGCAGCAAGGCGCAGAGCGTGCGATGCACCGGACATTTGCGATGGTTTAGCATCATGTTACGAAGCTGAGTATCGCGACGGCTTCATGGCGGCTCACGGAGACGGGAACGCCTGGCGCATCAGCAGATACCTGCCCGTAAGACGGACCAGGATGCTCACGCCAGGCGGCAGGACCGCACGGACGCTATTCGGATCTGGTTAGACGCCTATTCGCGATTTCGTCAACGACCACCGATCACGTGGTAGTGAGCCGGTTTCGAGCACTCGCGATACCTAGTTGAAGGCGCTGGTTCAGTCCGTAACCTGACTTCTTCGCACGAGTCCAGCGAGACTAGGAGGCCGCTGATGCGCGTAGGTTCTCGCAATCCCTTGCTCTTCACTACTGTTCTCGCCTTGGTTGGTGGCGGCTGCTCCGCGACCGACGAGGAAGGTCCGTCCGGCAACGCCGGAGCGCCGGGCTCGACGGTCGGCGCCGGTGGTGCGGTCGGCAGTGGAATCGGGGGCGCATCGTCTACCGGAGGGACGCCTGCAAATGTCGGAGGCGCGTTGTCCGCTGGCGGGACGCCCGCGGGGGTCGGAGGCGATCCAGGCGTGGTGGGGATGGGCGGAATAC
>CAZSVU010000593.1:0-3410 GCA_964610275.1 uncultured Polyangiaceae bacterium
TTGCGTGCCTACTGGAAAGAGGAGCGGCCGGACGGGCCCGAGCTGTTCCCCGGTCAGAAGGCGTCGCCCACGCTGCAGCGCGCTACCGTGAACAAGGCCCTGCACAAGGCAGCGGTTGCAGCCAAGCTCAAGAAGCGTGTGCATCCTCATGCCTTGCGATATGCCTTCGCCACCCACCTGCTCGAGGATGGCACGGACATACGCACACTGCAGGTGCTGCTGGGCCATGCATCGATTCGCACCACGGCGCGCTACGCACAGGTCAGTCCTGCCGTCATCCGTCGCACCAAGAGTCCGGTTGATCGACTTCGCAAAGTGAAACGACCGGCCAAGTCACGCCGGTCGCGCTGCCGCGCCAGCTAAGCGGCATGTGCGAACACGGCCCCTGCGCTGGCTCGACCGGGCCAGCGCAGGGCAGCAGGCCGTCGCTGGAACTCGCGGACATCATCCGCGCGTACCGGTCGGCCTATGAGCAGCAGCGCACCCTGACTCCCACCGAGCGCGCGGTCCTCGACGCCGTGGAGCATTGCCGGACCGCAGCTCTCGGTGGGCACGTGAACGTATGCCCGCGCTGCGGCTTCGTCAGTGACCCCTCTTTCAATTCGTGCCACAACCGGCACTGTCCGAAGTGCCCGGCCGTGGCGCAGGCCAAGTGGATCGCGGGACGGTTGGAGCGGGTACTGCCGACC
This sequence comes from uncultured Polyangiaceae bacterium, assembly GCA_964610275.1. Classification (GTDB taxonomy): domain Bacteria; phylum Myxococcota_A; class Polyangia; order Polyangiales; family Polyangiaceae; genus JAFGBI01. The sequence continues at coordinate 690 of CAZSVU010000593.1, forward strand.
CACTACTTTCACGTCGTCTTCACCCTACCCGCGCAGTTGCGCGGCCTGGCCCGGGCCAACCCGAAGGTCGTGTACGATCTGCTCTTTCGCTGCGCGTCGGAGACGCTGCTCGAGCTCGGTCAGGACCCCAAACGTCTCGGCGGCGAGCTGGGCGTGACCCTGGTACTGCATACCTGGACCCAGAAGCTGGACTTCCATCCACACGTACACGGGATTGTCACCGGGGGCGCGCTCAGCCCCGATGGCAGCCGGTGGCAGTCCACCCGCCCGGGCTTCCTCTTCCCGGTGCACGTCATGGGCAAACTGTTTCGCGGCAAGCTGCTCGACGCACTGCACCGCGCCCAGCTCCGCGGCAAGCTGCGCGTCCATGACGCAGCCCGCTTCGCCGCGCTCCTCGCCAGCCTGTACCGCAAGCGCTGGTGCGTCTACAGCAAGCGTCCCTTCGGTGGGGCTGAGCAGGTGATCCAGTACCTGGGGCAGTATACACACCGGGTGGCCATCTCCAACCACCGGCTCGTGGCGATGAACGAGCAAGGCGTCACCTTCCGCACCAAGACTGGCGAGCTCGTCACACTCGATGGCGTGATCTTCCTCGACCGCTGGCTTGGCCACATCCTGCCTCCGCGCTTCCGGAAGATCCGCCACTACGGGCTCCTGTCGCCGCGCCACGCGACCAGCCGACTCGAGTTGGCTCGGCGACTGTTGCTGCCCTCCACCGAATCAACCGTCCCGACCGGCATCACGCCCGAGGATTCCTCTACCCGCAACGTGCGTACCGCCAAGTGGCGCGAGGTAATCCGCATTCTCACTGGCATCGACCTCGACGCCTGCCCCTGCTGCGGCGCTCACGAACTCGAACGTCGGACCCTCCCTCGCACCCTGACCAGCCCCCGAGCTCCTCCGAAAGCGGCATGACCACCCCAAATCGGCACCCCGGAGATCAACCAAAGGCCACTTCCTCGAGTGGTCATGCCGACGTGTACCCTACGCCCGAGAGCGTCGCTGTCCAGCCTCCGAGGCCGTGTCCTCCAACACCTCGTATCGACCCCGCAGCGCGTGTCGCGCGTCCGTTTGCGCCACCGTCCACGTCCCGCCGAGCCGTGCCACCTTTCGGCGATCAGCTATTACACGCGTAGCGGCTGACCACGTCATGCCGGCCGCGCCAGCGGCTCCGTCCAACCCGACGATTGCGGAACTGGACCGACCGACGGAGGACTCGGCCGCCACGCGTGCCGACTGCTACGCGCGGCCCACTCCCGCAATCGCCCTACTCTTTGGACGAAGCCGCTGGCGCGGCGGGAGAAGCGTGGTGGCGGAAGGCAGCGCCTGAGCGGCTCCCCATAGGCCGTGGCTTTGTGCGGTGCGAGCCGAAGCATGGGCGCACGATGGGTGATCTGTGCGGGGTTGCAGTCCGGTGAGGTAAGTGAAGACGCCGCGGCGGGGCGGAGCGATCCCGGTGGTTCGCGCGTCCGGTGGTCGGGCGCGCTGCAACACCGGAGATCACGATGGGAATGCTCAAGGACAAGATGGCCGAAGACCTGAAGCTGCGGGGCCTGTGTGAGAACACACGCATCGCCTACCTGCGGTGCGCGGAGGTGTTCGTTAGACACTACCGGAAGCCGCCGGCGCAGCTGGGGAAGACCGAGATCCGAGACTACCTGCTGCAGATGCTGCAGGACCGCAAGTGGAAGCCGGCGACGTACAACGTGCACGCAGCGGCGCTGAAGTTTCTCTACTCCGACACCCTGGAGCGACCCGAGGAGGTGGTTTGGATCGGTCGGATGAAGGTTCCGTACCATCCGCCTGCGATTCTCAGTGCCGAGGAACTCGAGCGACTGCTCGACGCGCTCGGCACGGTCAAGATGCAGGCGATAGTCATGGCAGCGTATGGCGCTGGCCTGCGCGTCAGCGAGGTCGTCAACCTGCAGATCAAAGACATCGACAGCCAGCGCATGGTGATCCACGTCTGCCGCGGCAAGGGAGATCGCGACCGCTACACGATGCTGCCCAAGCGCTTGCTGACGGTGCTGCGTGCCTACTGGAAGCAAGCGCGGCCACCGGGTCCGGAGTTGTTCCCCGGGCAGAAGCCGAGCACCACGCTGACCCGGGATGCGGTGAACCTGGCCCTGCGCAAGGCAGCGACGACAGCCAAGCTGAAGAAGCGCGTAACGCCGCATTCGCTCCGGCATGCGTTTGCCACCCATCTGCTAGAGGCGGGCACTGACCTGCGAACGCTGCAAGTCCTGCTGGGTCACAAGTCGATCCGCACCACGGCACGCTACGCGCAAGTCAGCCCGGCCATGATCCGAAAGACGAAGAGTCCGGCGGACCGGCTGCGCAAAACGACTGCGCCAAAGAAGACCCGACCCGGTCCGCGCTGCGCTGGCTAGCGGCGCATGTGCGACCACGGCCCCTGCGCTGGCTCGACGGAGCCGGCGCAGGGTAGCAGGCCGTCGCTGGAACTCGCGGACATCATCCGCGTGTACCGGCCGACCTATGAGCAGCAGCGCACGCTGACTCCCACCGAGCGCGCGGTCCTCGACGCCGTAGAGCGTTGTCGGACCGCAGCTCTCGGTGGGCACGTGAACGTGTGCCTGCGCTGCGGCTTCGTCAGTGACCCTTCTTTCAATTCGTGCCACAACCGGCACTGTCCGAAGTGCCCGGCTGTGGCGCAGGCCAAGTGGATCGCGGGACGGTTGGAGCGGGTGCTGCCGACCCACT
>CAZSVU010000594.1:158-3401 GCA_964610275.1 uncultured Polyangiaceae bacterium
CTTCGTCCTCGTCCGCTTCGTCCTCGTCCGCTTCGTCCTCGTCCGCTTCGTCCTCGTCCGCTTCGTCCTCTGCCTTCTTCGCAGCCTTCGTTGCGGCTGCTGCGGGGGCCTTGTCTGCCTCGGTCTTCTTCTTGGGCCCTTCGTCCTCGCCCAACTCCTCCATCGACCCGCCAGCTTCGCGAAGCGCGTCCTCCAAGAGCTCGGCGGCCTGTTTCATGACCGTGCGGTCTTCAGGTGCCGGCTCGTCGGCCTCCGAATCGGAGTTCTCCGGGAAGAACGTATCCTCAGGCTTCTTCTTTGGTGCGGGCTCGGCCTTGGCGGGCTCGGACGGCGAGGCAACCGTACCCAGGCCAATCATCGTGGCCTTGCGGGCGGCACCGTCCCCTGGCTTCACCGCCGCGCCAGTTGCTGACTGCTGCGGCTGTCCCTCGTCGTACGCGCTCTTCTCATCACCGCGCGTCGAGACCAACTTGTCGATGAGCGTCTTGGAGTCGTCATCGATCTTGATGAACTTCACGCCCATGCCAGCCGGGCGCTCCGAACCCTGGTCGGGGGGTTCGCGTTTCCAGACGACGCGGCCGACGCCCTGCATCAGCTTCCTGTCTTCGGCTATCTTGACCTCGAACTTCAGCAGGGTGCCAGGTGGGAACGGGGACGGGGTCTTGATGAACATCCCGCCCCGGCTGACATCGTAGGAATGGTGCTCGATGAACTCGTCGAGGGTCGCGCTCTTGTAGCGGACCGTCATGGTGAGCACCTTTGCGCGGGGATCTTTTCGAGTATCCTGGGCCATGGACTCTCGCTCTCCGGAAACGACGCGCCGCTTCTCGCGCCGCGGTCAAACAGCCGAGAGTATCGTAGCGGACGCCCCGTCCGTTGCCCAAGTAGTTCGGTTCTGGGGAGAATTGCACGAAAAAAGGCTCCGGGTGCGGGAGTGAGGACACGCCCCGCAGTCCCACTGCCATGCTAGGTTGCCCTCTGGGATGGCCAATCGCGACCACTTCCGCTCGATCGCGCGCCGGCCCGTGAGCCTGCGGGCCCACGTCACGTCCGACACGGGGGCTGCGGGCATAGCCGTTTCCGTGGTCAACCTTGGACTCGGGGGCGCCTGCCTGGAGACCCACGAGGCGTTCACCGAGGGCCAGCGCGTCTGCATTCAGCTGTTCGCGCCCAACCTGTGGGACCCGCTGCTACTGGATGCTCAAGTCGCCTGGCAGCAACCGACCGGGCTCCGTAACCGCGTGGGCCTCCGCTTCGAGCACTACTCCGGATCGATGCTGCTGGCGCTGGTGGAGTTGATCGCCAGCAATGCCTACCAAGCCGAGTAGCGTGCGGCTGGAGCACGACGGCCGTCAGGGAGCCTCCTGTCCCCGCAGCGTTCGATCGTGGAAAATGAGCATCTCGTATGCTCCAGGGCCGCGATTGAAGTCGTAGTCGTGGGGTCCCGGGATGACGTCGAGGCGGTTCTGGACGCCCGCGTCCTGCAGGGCCTGGGAAATCCGCCGAGTCGACACGAGATAGTAGTCCTCCAGGCTGGTCAGCAGACGGATTCGAAGGGCGGGGTTCTGCCCGCTGGCCTGCTTGGCGAGCAGCGCGAGCGCGGGAGCGTCGGCCGCTGAGAAGGCTGGTTGCAGCGTGGCCACCGCACCAAATGCCGTTGCCCGGCTGAGCCCCACCAACAGGGCAGCGCGGCCTCCCAGGCTCACGCCATCGATGCCCGTCGCCGCGGCCGTGGCGGTCGCGGGCGTCTCTCGCCGAACGCGCGGCAGCAACTCATCGACCATGAAGCGCGTCAGCGGCTCCGCAGCGGAAAACGGTTGTCCACCGTGCCAGATGTCCGGCGTGTACGGGCACACGACGATCAGCCCCTGAAAAGGTCGCCTGGCTAGGTCTGCGTTCAGCGCGGCCAATCGCGGGGCCTCGACGAATCCGAGCAGATCCACTGACCGCAACGGCGGATGGTGGAGTCGCTCGATGGCGCGGGGCAGCCAGTAGTCATCGATCCAGCCGCGGGCGCCGCGCGCTGGGCCTTTCAGCGCCTCACCTCGCCCATGCAAGGCGAACAGCACGGGGAACCGCTGCTCTGGGCGGCGCTTCGGCACTGAGACCACCACGTGCATCAGCCCGACCGACGACTCTGGGTAGACCCAGGTGTGCTCTTCGGCTGGGAGTATCGTCGCTGCCGGTGGAGGGGCCGCGCCGCGGCCTCGTGCGCTGGGCCTGCCCTGTGGCGCGCTCGTTGGGGGCACCGCGCTGGGCGTGCTCGTGCTCGGTGTGGCCTCTCGTCGAGTGCGCGAGTCGCACGCGCTGAGCCCCACGGCCGCAATCAGCAGGAAGAGCGCCCGCATGGCTCAGAATCGATCCTTTGCCGCTCGCAGCGCCGCAAACACCTGGCTGGCGGAGGCGGTCTGGTCCACGGCCGGGCTGAGGCGACTGCGGATCTCGTCACTGTCCGTTCGGAGGAATGGGTTGGTCTGCTTCTCTTCGCCAATCGTCGAGGGCACCGTGACTTCACCCTGCTTCCGCTGGGAGATCGCTCGAGCAAGTTGGCGGTGAACGGCCTCGTTCCCTGGCTCCATTTGCTCGGCAAACCGCAAGTTCGTGACCGTGTACTCGTGACCGCAGAAGACCCGGGTGGCGTCCGGCAATGCGCTGAGCTTTTCCGTGAGCGATGCATGCATCTGTTCGGCCGTTCCCTCGAATAGCCGTCCGCACCCCGCGACGAAGAGCGTGTCGCCGGTGAACACCGCGTCACCGCTCAGATAGGCCAGCCCGCCGAGAGTGTGTCCAGGCACGTGGAGGGCTCGGAAGACCACTCCGGCGGCCTCGAACTCTTCGCCGTCCCGCAGTCCCACCGTCTGGCCGGGCACTGAGCGTCGATCCTCGCCAAACGCGTACACTGGAACCTCTCCGAAGTGCCGCAACAGGTCCTCATTGCCCCCGGAATGGTCCCAGTGGTGGTGGGTATTGAGGATGCCGCCGAGCGCCACACCGGCCGCCTCGAGCGCTCGCACGACCGGACCCGCCTGGCCCGGGTCGACCACCACCGCCGTCGGACTCCCCGCCGATCTCACGAGAAAAGCATAGTTGTCGCTCAAGCACGGAACCGTTGTGATATGCATCGCGCCCCGGGCTAGACTACCCCGGTCAGTTCCTCCCGACGACAACTCTCGGGCCCACCAACCCAAGCGCCACTAGCTCAGCTGGATAGAGCGTCGGCCTCCGGAGCCGAAGGTCAGAGGT
>CAZSVU010000595.1:0-3381 GCA_964610275.1 uncultured Polyangiaceae bacterium
CACGCGTGGTAGCGGGACGCGGAGAGGCCGAGCACTCGCAGTGCGACGGTGACCGTGATGCGCTGCTTGGCTCGTGCGATGGCGCCCAAGATGGAGGACTTGGCTTCACCGGTTGGCACCCGCTGGGAGTCGAGTCGGAAGCCAAACAGCCGGACCAGGACGAAGAGCAGCCGCAGGATACCGACCAGCACTTGGACGCGGCGCTCGAGCTTCAGGACTTGTGCTCGGAGTTGCTGCTCGTCCCGGCCGAAGAGTTCCGTGGTGACCACCGGCCTGGAACCACGGCGAATCCAGGTTGCCGCGGTTGAGCGCGGGATGCCGAGTTGGGCGAAGAGGGCGGGATTGCGTTCCTCGCAAACGAGGTCGCGGATGCGATGGTCGTACGCTCGGCGGCAGGGGTGGTTCGGCACCGGGCGGGGATCGACTGCCGGCGGCGCTGGCGCAAGCGAGCAAGGGTAGGTGAGCGGGAGGAGGAAATGCTAACGATGTCGCGCTGGTTGCGTTTGCGACGCGATGTGTGCTGAATGTTGCGAGACGCAGCTGCGCTGCATCCAACACACGAACGTTGGGGAACGCAGCAAGTGCACTGCGCTGGAACGCGGCCCCCGAGCTTGGTTGCTCGGGGGCGGACTGGGGCCCGCAACCGGGCGGGCTATGGCCGGTCAAGTAGCAGCACACGGTGGCGCCGATCGCGGGCACCCATACCCATGCCCTCGACCTCGCCCATGCCCTCGACCTCGCCCATGCCCTCGACCGTGCCCGTCCCCTTCACCCCTTTTCAGCGTGCTGCTGCGACTTCCTGCGGCAATCTGCGCCGAGCACCCCGAACAACCAACCCCCACCAGCCGCTGATTCTCGTTTGTATCCGCGCGCTTGCGCGTTTTGATCCGCGAACGAGACTAGGCTCGATTGGCCACCTCCGCCACCACCGAGGCGATTTCGTCGATCTTGAACGGTTTGGCGAGGCGCCCGCAGAAGCCATAGGACTCGGGGGTGCTGAGGGCCGGGTCGTTGCTGTAGCCACTGGAAACGATGGCGCGAACGTCCGGATCGATGCGTTTGAGCTCGGCCACCGCCTCGATTCCTCCCATTCCGCCGCGTATCGTGAGATCCATGATCACCAGATCGAACGGTGCTGCACCGTCCTTTTCGGCTGCGTAGCGGTCGATGGCCGCGTCCCCGTCGCGAACGCCTTCCGCCTCGTACCCAAGAGTCTTCAGGAGGGCCACGGCCACCTGTCGCACCATGTCGTCGTCATCCATGACCAGCACGCGCCCCTGGGCACGGCTCAGCTCGACTGTGCCATCTGCGCGAGCCTCCGGTGCGCCGTCCGAAGCTGGGAGGTACACCTGGAACGTAGCGCCCTCACCCGCGGTGGAGACGGCTTGGATGCAGCCTCCGTGTCGCTTGACGATGGAGTAGGCCGTGGTGAGCCCCAGCCCGCTGCCGCCCGGCTTCGTGGTGTAGTAGGGGTCGAAGATACGACCCAGGTGTTCGGGTGTGATGCCGCTGCCCTCGTCGCGAACCGAAATCATGACGTAGCGTCCTTCGCCGAGCGGGACCACCTCCCCGGGCTTCAACCGGACGTTCGCGCAGCTGATGTCGATGACGCCGCCTTCGGGCATGGCCTGGATGGAGTTCAGCGCGAGATTGCCGATCACCTGACTCATCTGCCCGACGTCCAGCTCAGCGGCCCACAGATCTTCGGGCAGCGCGAACGTCAGTCGAGCGCGGGTCCCTCGAGTTGTGAACGTGGCTGACTCGCGCACGAGCTCGGTCACCGAGGCCGTGGCCTTGACCGGCGCTCCGCCCTTGGAGAAGGTCAGGAGCTGCCGCGTCAAATCGCGAGCCCGCAGAGTCGCGCGTTCCGCATCCCGAAGGACTTCCTGCAAACCGGCGTTCGCTCCGGCCATGACGTCGGCCAGTCCCAGGCAACCGAGCACCGCGGTCAGGATATTGTTGAAGTCGTGCGCGATGCCTCCGGCGAGCAGGCCGATCGAGTCGAGTCGCGCGACCTTGGCGAGCTCCTCCTCGGTCCGGCGCTGGTGGGTGACGTCGGTGACGACCCCCAGAATCGCCGGCTTCCCGCCGAATGCAATGAGCCGGCTCGCATTGATGACATCCAGCCGCCTGCCATCTTTGGCGAGCAGGCCGTACTCGTACGGCACGACTTCCTTGCCAGCCGCGTGTCGCGCGTACATCTGCTCGACCACCTGCAGCGATTCCGGAGCGAACAGCCGGAAGAAGTCGAAATCCGGTGCGTACAGCTCCTCGCGGCTGTAGCCGAGGATGGCTTCGCAAGCCTCACTGGCGAACACCACGCGGCCGCCCTGGTTGATGAAGATCATGTTGGGAGACTTCTCGGCGACGCTGCGGAACTTCTCTTCAGACTCGCGCAGCGAGGCTTCGGATGCGCGGCGCGCGGCGACCTCTTGCAGCAGTTGTTCATTGGCCCGGGCCAACTCTGCCGTCCGCAGCGCAACGCGCTGCTCCAGCTGGTCGTGAAGCCTGGCGAGCTGGGCCTGGTTGGCGCGCAGCTCCGTTACGTCGGCCATCGTGCCCTGCACCGCAACAACCTCGCCGTCCCGGCACACGGCGATTGCGTTCACCTCGACCTCCGGGACCTCCCCGACCGCGTTGCGCAGGCAATGGACACGCGGGCCGTCGTTGGGCTGTCCTTCGAGTACCTTCTGGAGATTCTCCATGACCCGTGGCAGCTCGTCGGCCGGTACGAAGTCCGCGAATGGCCTGCCGACCAGCTCCTCTGGACCACATTGAGCGAACTGGCACGTGGCGCGGTTGACCGCGGTGATTCGCCCCTGCAGATCCAGCTCGAAGAAGCCGTACGCGCAGTCTTCGACGAAGCCACGGTATCGTTCCTCGCTCGCGCGGAGCGCGGCCTCGACCTGGCGCAGCTGGGCCTCGGAATCCACCCGGCGGGTCCCTCTGTGTCCGCCGGGGGCTTCACCGTGCCCGCTCATGTTCGCCCCGTGGACGCAGGGCCACGCCCGATCCCAACCGAACTCGCGGTCTTCAGTCCCCCCGTCGCGACTAGTGCACGACGTCTCACCCTTGGACCGGACCCTAGCCGATTCTCTCCCGTCGTGCCAGCCGTTCCAGTTCCCGGGGTTTTCTTCGAGCCCTGCCGGTACGAGGCGCACTGCGGGCCCGACGGGTCACAGGACAAACCGGCACCACAAACATCTCCGCGTCCGTCAAGGTCGGCCCAGGAGTCACGAACCCCAGTGAGCCAGCGTTCGAGGCTATGACGTCGCCATTCGCCTTGGGAGCAGGGGTTGTCGAGGAAGGGCCTAGCCAGTTCCCGGCGCCAAATGGCGCAATTGACGGAGGCTACCGCGGCCGCTCGGCGTCGTCGAGGGT
>CAZSVU010000596.1:0-3355 GCA_964610275.1 uncultured Polyangiaceae bacterium
TCGGTGTCGTCCGGCGCTCCGATCCAGTCAGCGGAGAGGACACTCTGCCACTCGAGCTCTTCGAGGCGGGGGCCGAATCCCACCTCGAATCCGTCCGAGCTCAGGGGCACTCCGCCGTCGGTGGTCTCGCGCACCACGCAGTGCATTGCCGTGACCACCAGTTGCGGCGCGACCACGGTGCCTGAGCAGACGATCGGAAGATCTGGGTGCGCGATGTAGACGACCCCTGTCTGATCCGGGGCAGGAGTTCCAGAGATGATCGCCTGACGAGCGGAATCCTGATCGCCACCACCCGTGGGCGCGGCAGCGCAGCCCGCCAGGAGGAACGCAACAACAGCCAGTGCGGACGCGTGCTCCCGATCGGGCGGCGCCGCAGCGTATCGCACGCGAAGGGAGTGGGGGCGACGCGCCTTCCAGGCCACCTGCGCACAGTATCATGGCAGCGCGGATGAGTATGAGGAGGGATCTGAGAGATGCAGGTAGCTGTGATTACTCCGCGCAGTACTGCGCGAGCCACCGGCGAACTGCGGAAGGTCAGGCCATGGCGAAGCGGGAACCGTCGCGCAGGTCATTCGAGCCGGTAGTGCGTCCCCCAGCCAGCGTTTCGTGGCATGCTGACGCGGGTCCCTGTGTACTTCAATCCTGCAGTATCCAACAAGCCTATCGGCAGAAACCTCGAGAACATCGGACTCCCCGTCGCCTCAGCCGACGAACACCAGGCCCTGGTTGAGCGAGCCTTGCGAGAGGGAGAGCCAATTTCTGCTGTGTGCGGCACCTACTTCCGATGGCGCTGCGGTGACGGAGCGGAGCTTTGGGTGCGGCTGGACCGCGATGGAAGATTCGAGGGGGTGGATCCGTACTTCGAGGGCGACGGGGTGATGCGCGTGCGTCTCTCGACCATCGGCAACAACGGGCGGGGGCTACTTGCAGGCAGTGTCACCGGCTGGCTGCTGCCTGGCGAGGAGGACGAGGCGGAGGAGTCGTGCCGTTGCTGCATCGACCTGCCGGACTTCGCCTGTCATTTGCACCGACCGCGGTCGGCCGTCGCAGACTTCCGCGTTGCCGCCTTCGCTGACGAGCTCGAGATCTACGACACGGTGGACGCATTCGAACGTGCGCAGGCGCACGAAACGGTAAGGTTTGCGCCGGACGCATTCTTCGCTTCGACGTTCGTGGTTTCGGACGGAGCAGACGAGGATCCCGGCGCCGAAGCGGTCATGTTCGGCCACGTCCTGGCCACCGAGGAGCGCCGGAACCCCGCCACCCAGGCCCGCTACCACACGGCTCTCATTCGAACCGCTGGCGCCACCATCAACGTAGTGGCGGCGCCAGATCTGGTCACTGCACCCATCGTGGTCGGCGGGGTGCTCGGCGGCAGCTTCTGGCTGAGTGGGGCAGTGCGGGCATGGCCAGCTGTGAGCATCGGCGACCCGTCGGCGCGAAATCTGCAATGAATGAACTCGGGGGACTGCGGCCACACGGTGCTCTTGGTGCCCGGCAGCGTGACCCGCTCGTCATGGCCCTCGACCTGAACTTCGCCTACGGCATACTCGGGCCTGGCGGCGATCTTCGCAGCGCTGGGCGGCGGCGCGGTCAGCTCCGGGTATGGGTCGAGGATCGCGTGCAACGCTTGGGACGGTCGCGCGCCACAGGATCGCGGCACGCTTTTGTCTTGCCCCGACGCAAGGACGCCATATATTGATTCCTAACTCCCCCGCGCGGTTTCGATCGCCGGGCGCGAAGCCGGCCTTCGGGTCGGCTTCAGCATTCCATGGGGTAGGTGCGTGCGAGTCTGGGTCTACGTCGACGGGTTCAACCTGTATTTCGGCGCCCTGAAGGGCACGCCGTACCGCTGGCTCGACCTCGGCAAGCTGTGCGACCTGCTGCTGTCCAGCCACAGGGTGGAAGGCATCCGCTACTTCACCGCCATGGTTTCGGCGCGAGCGGGAAAGCCCGGCAAGGAGATCCGACAGCGGAAGTATGTAGAGGCCATCCAGACGGACCCGCGAGTCTCCGTGCATCTGGGGCACTACTTGACCAGCATCCGACAGGCGAAGAATGCGAATCCGCCTCCGCCTTCGGTCAGCTACGTGCACGTCGAGGAGAAGGGCTCGGACGTGAACCTCGCCAGCTACCTGCTGCTCGATGCCTTCGACAAGAAGTACGAGATGGGGGTCGTGATCTCGAACGACTCCGACCTCGTCGAGCCCATTCGACTCGTCCGGCAGGAGTTCAAGGTACCTGTCGGGATCTTCCACCCGCATGCCACGCCAAGCAGTGCGCTCAGAAAGACGGCCAGCTGGATGCGACCCATTCGCGGCGGACCGCTCGGAGCAGCGAGATTCCCGCCGGTCCTCGAAGTCGGCAACCAGAAGCGTCTGCGCAAACCGAAGAAGTGGTAGGTGTCGCCGAACCGCAGGCGCGCGCTTCGCTGGAACGCCTCTCGCTGGGTCCCCACCGAGCAGGCCGGCCGGGACGCACGGCCCCGGAGTGGGTGGCGTCCCGCAGTCCGGGGATCCACCGTTGAGGCGAGCGTCATCCGTTGACCTGAGGTTGACACGGCGATCTGTGACGACGTGATATCGCGTAACGTGCCCTGATGTCGCGATGGCGCAGGATCCGAGTCTTGTTCACAAGTTGCGTGTGATCTCGTATCGTTGCGTGGTTGCGATACCCGTATCGGTTTTCAGCTCATAAAGAGTAGGGCGATTGCGGGAGTGGGCCGCCCGCGGCAGTCGGCATGCGTGGCGGCCGGGTCCTCCATCGGTCGGTCCAGTTCCGCAATCGTCGGGTTGGACGGAGCCGCTGGCGCGGCCGGCACGGCGCGGCCAGTAGCTATGCGTGTAATAGCCGATCGCCGAGACGTGGCACGGCTTGGCGGGACGTGACCAGTGGAGCAAACGGACGCGCGACACGCGCTGCGGGGTCGATACGAGGCGTTCGAGGACACGGCCTCGGAGGCTGGACAGCGACGCTCTCGGGCGTAGGGTACACCTCGGCATGACCACTCGAGGAAGTGGCCGTTGATTGATCTCCATGGTGCCGATTTGTGGTGGTCATGCCGCTCTTGGCGGGGCTCGGGCACTCGTGATGTGGCGCGGTAGGGGCCGACGCTCGAGTTCGTGAGCGCCGCAGCAGGGGCAGGCGTCGAGGTCGATGCCAGTGAGGATGCGGATGACCTCGCGCCAGCTGGCGGTGTGCAAGTTGCTGGTAGCGGGGTCGCCGGGCGGTGTGACGGTCGGGATGGCTGACTCGGTGGTGGGCGGCAACCGTTGCCGAGCCAACTCGAGCCGGCTGGTAGCGTGGCGCGGCGACAGGAGCCCGTAGTGGCGGATCTTCCGGAAGCGCGGAGGCA
>CAZSVU010000597.1:0-3352 GCA_964610275.1 uncultured Polyangiaceae bacterium
CTCCACCGGACGATTCGCCGCCGCTGGAGATGGAGCCCGCAGCTCCCGCGTAGCCCCCGGAACCGGCCCCGCCGGCTGTCTGCTCTTCGCGTTCGCAGATATTGATTGGTGTGAGGAGGGCACCCCAACCGTAGAGCGCCTCCCCGCACAATGCCTGATCCTCTGGACTAAACTCGGAATACACGAAAGGGTCCGATGCAGCACTTCCCACCCACGCCGGCAGTTTCCATCCCGCAGTGGAGTCTGTTTGCACAACCGCAACGGAAGCCCCCGTGGCTTGGACGTATGCGTCGCCTTCCGGAGAGATCACGCACACCTTTGTGAGCCCCATGCTTTCGTGGCCCACATACTGCTCCTCCAGGTAGAGGTCGTCGATGGTTTCTCTGTCCCAGAAGCAGTCGCGTTCGGGATCGTACCGAAACGCTTGCACCGCATATCGCGGGGATTCGCTGGAGCCAGCCCCGCCCGAGCCTTCGTCGCTCTTCTGATCGATTGAATCGCTGCTGCAGGCGAACAGAACGCCCACTACTGCGGTGACCACCACGTGCCCCATCACGCAACGCTTGCTGACCATGGCACCCTCCTGGAGGAAATCTAGCACCCGAAGATGCCCTGCGGGAGGGAGGACGGCACTCGTGCCGAGATGGGCTTTCAAGGTGGTGATGACTCCCCGTTCTCGTTGTCGCCCCAGCAAACCACTGTGCTGTCAGTCGTTACACCGCAGGTGTGCTCGCCACCTACGCTGACTTGCGAGAACGTCCCAGCTGGTGGGGTTGACTGACCGAATATGTTGTCGCCCCAGCAGGCCACCGTGGCGTCGGCCCTGACGCCGCAGGTGTGGAACGTCCCAGCGCTCACTTGCGAAAACACGCCGTCAGGCGGTGTCGCCCGGCCGCAGAATGCTGGCCCTGGAGCGGAACAGTCCGAGCCCCAGCAAACCAGGGTGCCGTCCGTCCTCACGCCGCAGGTGTAGTCGCGCCCGGCGCTGATTTGCGAGAACGTACCGGCGGGCGGGGTTGTCGCTCCGTACCCGTCATCTCCCCAGCATGCGACGGAGGCGTCCGTCTTCACGCCGCAAGCGTGATTCTGGCCCGCGCTGACCTGAGAGAACGTCCCGCCAGGTGGGGTTGCATGGCCCGACGCATTGCCCCCCCAGCATGCCACTGTGCGGTCGGTCGTCACGCCGCAGGTGAAGCCAGCCCCAGCGCTAACCTGCGAGAACGTCCCGGCAGGCGAAGTCGCCTGACCGAACGAGTTGTCGCCCCAGCAGGCCACCGCGCCGTCAGTGCGTACCGCGCAGATGTGCCCGCCACCAGCGCTCAGCTGCGAGAACCTCCCAACAGGGGGTGACGCCTGACCGTGTGTGCTGCCGCCCCAGCAGACCACGCTGGCGTCCTCCAGTAGCTCGCAGGTGAACCCCGACCCCGCGCTCACCTGCGGGTAGTCGGGGATGCGTTCCCCGGCTTCGGGCGTGATGCCGTCGGAGTCTTCGGCTGTGCTGCCGTGGGAGCCTTCGGCTGGAGCGTCACCAATGCCGTGCCCGGTGGATGAGCTGGTGCCCGAATCATGAGCCGTTGTCCCGCCGCAGGATGCCAATGCGAGGCAAACGATCGCGCACGACGAGACACGCCGACGCGAACCCCTTTGCATGACCACCTCCCTGGCTCTCTCCCCTACTTGCCTTGACTCTACCCCCGCGCTCGGGCCCCGGCAAAGTGCAGGTGCGGCGAAGCGTGCCGGTTCACCCCTCGGGGTGTGCGGTATCGTGAAGCGCCGGGCTTCTGCATCACGCTGCGCCAGCCGAATCGGCCAGTTCGGACGTCCAGGATCGGATAGGAATCGGGCCAGGGGCGTTCTGAATCCGGCCGGTACGACCCCCGGAGCACACCCCGCTGCAGCCAAGGTCTCCGCCGCGTAGCCCTCCGCTACCGAAGTCCGTTCACCTGTGGCACCATTCTGGGGGTCGCGGCCGTTGCCGCTCTACAAAAACGGGGGTTCTCATGCGGCACCTAGCCACCATCACCGTCGCGGTGTTCACGTCGTTGGTATGCAGGTTGGCTTGGGCGCAGGAATGCACGTCCGACGCCGATTGCAGCGAGGGGTTCGTCTGCGGCGGGACTGCATCGAGCGGCGAGCGCCCGGCTTGCGAGGATCCTGAGGATTGCCCCGAGCCCGAGCCCGACCCCAACCCCGAGCCGCTCGGTTCCTGCGTGCCGGCTCCACTGACCTGCACGACCGACGCAGACTGCCCGGATCCATTGCTGTGTGTCGAGCATCAGGTCGAGCAGGATTGTACGGTCGCGTTCGGCGACACCACTCCTTGCGAGCCGGTCGTCGAGACCACGAGGTTGTGCACGTACGTCATTGCGGATTGCAGCAGCGACACGGACTGCGCGGAAGGGTACGAATGCGCAGCCATACCAGGAGGCGAGACGTGTTCGGTCAGTGCTCAGGCATGTCCCGCCGGAGAAGAGTGTCCAGAACCGGTCGAGGTCTGCGAAACTGAACCGCCCCAGAACATGTGCTTCCCGGCCCGCATTCCGTGTGCCACCGACGGAGACTGCACGGACGATTGGGTGTGCTACGACTTCGGCGAGGAGGGGGCGTTGCCGCCGTGGTGGGAATCCGACGGCAACCTGCTGGCCTGCATGCCTCCTGGCATAGTGGCTGTCCTCGAAGGGCAGGCTGAGTTCGAAGACCAGGGCGTCCAAAGGAGCGCTGATGCGGCTGAAGCCGGGTCTGGCAGCAACGCCGAAGCCGCCGACGAGGGAGCGTCCAAAGGTTCGGGAGATAGTGGTGGATGCTCGGTCGCGTCTGGTTCCTCGGACGGCCGGGACGTCGTTGGCTTGCTGATGATCGGTCTGGCCGTTGGGCTTGGCCGCCGTCGTCGTCGGGCAGGAGTCTGCTGAGTCGAGGCCGGCAGGGTATCACCTGCGTATGCGCCTATCTGGGCGGGATTCCGGAGTGCGTTACGGATCACGGCGAGGCGTCGCAGTCTTCGTAGGTTGAGCAATTCCACCCCACAAGCTCGAGGGTATCGATACAAGAGCAGTGAGTCACCTGACAATTCTCGCCCACATAGTCGCACTGCAGCGCCGCATTTGGATCACACCACTGGTCGAAGGTGGGTACGTCGGCGGGGCATGTCCGTCCGCATTCTGGAATGTCCGTGCAATGCCACCTACCCCCTGAACAGCTACACGCTGGAGCGCATGCTCGATCCATGCCGCAGAGTTGACCTTCAATGGTGCACGCGAGCGGTTCGGCACAGACTGTGCCCGCAGTCCCCACATGCGAGCAGCGCCACGCACCGTCAATGCAATCGCACGTCGTGCATTGATCGGTGCAGGTT
>CAZSVU010000598.1:0-3350 GCA_964610275.1 uncultured Polyangiaceae bacterium
TCAGCGTGGAAACTTGACTCAAGTTTCCACGTCTTCCTCCCTCAAGGCATCTAGCGCAGCTTGCACGCAAAGCAGTAGATTGAAGGACACAAGGTCCAGTGCGTCCACGTCGGCCGCCAGAGCGGCCTGGTCGCCCGGGGAGTGTGCGCGCACTCGGTCGATGCGCTTGCGCAACTCAGCCAGCTTCGCCACTACCAGGTCGGCGTCAACCATGCGCGCCCGTCCCATTTGCCACCCGCGAGAGGTAGCTCGTGCGCATCCGCTCGTACCAGGGCTGATCGGTGTCCAGGATGAGGAGCGCCCGCGTTCGCCAACGCGCTTCGGCTCCTCGCGAGCGCTCGAACACCGCCCTGCCTTCGCGGACGACTCGCTTGAGTAGCGGATAGGGCGGTTCTGCCAGGGACACGACGTCGACCTCCTGACCGAGCGCCGCAGACAGGTCCCCAGCCAGCTGTACGAGATCTTCGTCCGGAGCGACGACCGCCAGATCGACGTCGGAGTCAGGCCGAGCTTGACCCGTGGCTCGGGATCCGAAGAGCAGCGCAAGCTCGACCCGCCGCCCTTCGAGCAACTCGCGCAGCCGCGACAGTAGCTGGAAACGTTCCAAGGCCAATCAGGGTAGCGCGGCTGGATGCGGGCGTCACGCATTGCACGAGTGGCGGGCTCGACCATGCAACGTCGCGTCCATTTCCGACGGTCCGCTGCCGCAGCGTCGACGCCACGGCGCAGTCGGCAGTGACGCCGAGGGAACGGCGACGCCGGGAGTGACTACGCTAGCGTTCCGCCGCGGCCGCCACCGGCTGTCGATGCATCCCCCTCGCGGCTGCCGGAACCCGGGCCCGGGCCCGCAGGAAGCCCGCCAGACGGCCGCCTGCCCCGTTCGACTCGCCGCGTCGGCCCCACTCCCCGTTGGACAATCCTCCTGGGTTGGCTAGGCTCCGGGCGCCATGGAAGAGCTGGTCCAAAAAGCGGCCATTTTGCACGAAGCGCTCCCCTACATCCGGCGCTTTCACGGGCGAACGTTCGTGGTGAAGTACGGCGGCCACGCCATGGTCGACGAAGAGCTCAAGCAGAGCTTCGCCAAAGACGTCTGCCTGCTCCGGTACATCGGCATCCAGGTGGTGGTGGTGCACGGCGGTGGACCGCAGATCAGCCAGACGCTGGAACGGATGGGCATCAAGTCGTCGTTTTCCGGCGGAATGCGCATCACCGACGACGAGACCATGAACGTCGTGGAGATGGTGCTCGGCGGGGGCGTCAATCAGGACATCGTGGGACTCATCTGCAACCAGGGTGGTCGGGCCGTAGGGCTCGCCGGCAAGGACGATCACTTCATGCAGGCCGAGCGCCTCGACTCGGTCCCTTCAACCGACGAGACCGGCAATTCCGTTACCGTGGATCTCGGGCGTGTGGGCCGCATTGTGCGGGTCAAGCCGGCCATCGTGCAGAACCTGATCAAGGACGGGTTCATTCCCGTCATCGCCCCCACCGCCGTGGACGAGCATGGCAACTCACTCAACGTCAATGCCGACACCGCCGCCGGGAAGCTCGCCGCGTCGCTCAAAGCCGCCAAACTCATGCTGATGACCGATGTGGAAGGTGTGAAGGACCGGGGGGGAAATCTCGTGCGCTCGCTGGGCGCGGCAGAAGCGGAGAAGCTGATCGAGCAAGAGGTGATCTCCGGCGGCATGATCCCCAAGGTTCGATGCGCGCTCGAAGCCGTGGAGGGTGGCGTGGAGAAGGTGCACGTCGTCGACGGTCGGTGCCGCCACGCGCTCCTGCTGGAGATCTTCACGGATCGCGGCGTCGGCACCCAGATCGTCGGGCAACCGTCCGATGGCTGATCCGCCCCCCCCCACCTGCGCCGGCTAGGCGGTCGCTGATGTAGGAGCCCTGCCCTGCCTGGTCAGCTGAAACCACCCCCGACGCCGGTTCGACCCGAGGGCGTGCCCGAAGATGCAATTCTGCGCATCTTTCGAGTGCCACCGGAGTCAGCCGGCATGCGCCTCGACGTCTTCCTGCAGTCGCAACTGCGCAACACCAGCCGGACGCGAGCCCGCGCCATCGTCGAGAACAGCGCGTACACCGTCGACGGCAAGCCACGGCGGCCCAACGATCGAGTTCGCGGCGAGGAGCACATCGTGCTCTGGCGTCCAGCGTTCGAGGATGATGAACCCGAAGTCGAGATCGGGATTCTGTACGAAGACGAGCACTTGCTCGTGGTCGACAAGCCGCCGCTGATGACGGTGCACCCCACGGCCCGCTACCACCGGTACACGTTGATCAAGCGCTTGGAGCTGCAGCGGCCGGGGGAGTACCTGTCGCTCGTGCACCGACTGGATCGGGAGACCAGCGGCATCCTGTTGGTCGCGCGATCGCCAGAGGCCGATCGCGCGTTCAAGCGGCTGTTGGAGGACCGGTCGGTGGCGGTGGCCGCGGGTGCCTCTGGCGCAGATCGCGGCGACAAGGCCCGCGCAATGGCCGAACGCACGGGCCCGACCGGACCAGCGGACGTCGGCAAGACCTACTTGGCGATCACCTGGGGCGTCCCCGCGAGCGGTTGGATGGATGCTCCGCTGGAACCCGATCCGGACAATCCACTGCGGGTGAAGATGCGTATCGCCGAGCGGGGCTGCGGCCTCGAGGCCCTCACCCACGTGAGCGTGGAGGACGTGCGCGCTCGGTATGCCTTGATCGCCTGTGAGCTTCACACCGGCCGACAACACCAGATCCGGGTTCACCTGGCGGCGCTCGGCTGCCCGGTCGTCGGCGACAAGCTCTACGGACCGGACGAGCGTCTGCTGGCCCGAGCGGCAGACGGCGAGCTCACCGACGTGGACCGCGCTCGGCTCGAGTTGCCTCGCCACGCGCTGCACGCGCACCGCTACGTGCTCCCGCACGCCCTCACCGGTGAGCAACTCGACCTCGTTTCGCCGCTGCCGGCGGATCTGAGAGGGTTCTGGGAGGGGCTGGGGTGAGTCGCGGGGACGGTTCTCTGCGGGTCACCCGCTGAAGCCCGCTGGGGCGCTTCTCGGGGTCGGGACGGCGTGGGGACGGAAAGGGGGGAGGAAGCCCGCGAGCGTGGCTCGCAGGCGGATCTGCTGAAGCCCGCTCGGGCGCCTCTCGGGGTAGAGACGGCGTGGCGACGGAAAGGGCGAAGGGAGCCCGCGAGCGTGGCTCGCGGGCGGATTCTGTTGACTGCGGCACCGCATGACGATACGCGGGCCGGCGCCATGCCAATTCGCCGCGCACTACTCTCTGTTTCCGACAAGACTGGGTTGGTCGACCTTGCCAAGGGCCTGGCCGCCCGTGGGGTCAAGCTGCTGAGCACCGGCGGTACGTTCAAGGCG
>CAZSVU010000599.1:0-3348 GCA_964610275.1 uncultured Polyangiaceae bacterium
CCGTCATCCAGAGCTCTTTTCCCGCCCCCTTCTCCTTGAAGAGCGGATAGGGAAAGTCCCTCACCTGCGTGCCGTACAGGTGTGCGCCGAGGATGTCCAAGTTCTCCAGAGCGATCGGATCATTGAGCATCGGGTCCGACATCTGTTTTCGATACTGGAAGGACTCGGGCGCCATCACTCTGAACGGAAGGGAACCGGCGTAGTCCCGCATGAAGTTGAGCAGCTCGTCTGCGGTCCACCAGGTCCAGTCGTTCGCGTAGTCTGGTTCGTTTTGGATCGAAACCGAGTACAGCTCTACGCCGTTGTCTTGCATGAAGTTGTAGAAGTCAGTCAGGTGCGTAGCGTACTCGGCGTACATCTGGGGATTCACATGCTGCTGACCGTTCACGGATGTGGCCATGGAGGCAGGCGGGTTCCAAGGTGAGGCGAATATCAGGCAACCCAGCTCCTGCGCCCGCTGGGCAGTGCTCACTTCTCTGCTCCAGTTGTTGCTGTTCTCGCTGATGAAGATCCGCAAGACGGAGAAGCCGAGCTGGCCCGCATCGTTGCCAAAGGCTGTCTCTCTCTGGTCGGGTGTGAGGTCGCCTACCCAAATCGGGTGATTGATGCCCCCGTACCCCTGAATGAACTGCTTCTGATCGTTGACATCAACGGTCACGTCCTGCGCGAAGGCTTCACTGATCGGGGCGAGCAGGAGGGCCGCGGCGGTACCCAGGGTGATGGGAATTCTTCGATGAGCATTTTTCATGCGATACCTCGGACTCCACGCCGTCATCGGTCTGAGATTTGCGCCCACGTGAATGCCTGGTCGTCGACGCGAAACACGGAGAGGATCCTGGTGGGCGCCTCAGTGTTTGGAGACGCCGTGTCCACACTGCCGTAACGATACATCTCGCAATGGAGCTCGGTAACGGGAGCGCTGGCTCCCCCCACAGATGTAATCTTGCAGGAGCAAGCGAATGCGGATCTCGTCCCGACCAAGCACTGGTCCGCAGCGTTGTCTCGGACCAGAACATCAGCTGAGTCCGGAGCTTCAAACGGGACCGTCAGGATGTCATGCGGCTTCAGGTGAATGGTGTAGGGCCGGGTAAGAGAGCGTGGTGTGCGAAGCCGTCGCGATGAGCATTCGACGCAAAGCCGTACTTTCGGTCGCGACAATCCGCACTTTTTGAACGCATACCACTTCATCGCATCTCGGAAGTGCAGACAGTCGTGACCGAGAGCATCACCCTCCACCGCAGCGCTGAGGATGGCTCGCAGGCGGCGTTTCAGGCTCGCCCGCACGGGGACCAACCTGCGCGAATCCCGCGAAAGCTACACGCTTGTGAAATCGGAAGTCTTGAACGATTCTGCGGGAGGCGAGATTGCGACCCAGCTCACCCGGGACGCCGTGAACACGTCGCTTGGGACGCGCAGCATCCGCGACAGTGATGCAACTGGCACCAGGACAGGAGGGCAAGTCATGAGAACGCGGTCCAGTCTTGATGAGCCCAGATGCGGCATTCCCCAGGGCACTCATCCCATCAGCCGTCTGGCGCGAGGCCTAGCGGTCGGCTCGATGGGACTCGCGACGTTGACGGCCGTAGCGGCAGCGAGCGCAGCCAACATCACCGTGGACGCATCGAG
Source organism: uncultured Polyangiaceae bacterium (assembly GCA_964610275.1). GTDB lineage: Bacteria > Myxococcota_A > Polyangia > Polyangiales > Polyangiaceae > JAFGBI01. Next base: position 1,627 of record CAZSVU010000599.1, read on the forward strand.
TAGCCCGCGGGGCAATCCGAAATTCTGGTCTGAGATGGTCGGTACCGGCACGGCCAGACTGACTTTGCGAGCGGACCTGCAGACGCACTACAAGATTGCCAACCGTGAGCTCGGCATGAAGCGAGTACGCGGCCACGGTGTCCTCAATGACGACATGGACATCTACCGAGGGCCGGGCAACTACAACTGGGAGAACTTCGACGTGGTCTTGGCGGCCATCGACGCAGCTGGAATGCGCCCCGGCATGGAGCTCAGCTTCATGCCTGCGGCCCTGGCGCGCAATGGCGACAGCAAAGATCCCCCGGGTGACCTCAATGAATACAGCGATTTCATCCAAGCCGTGGTCCAGCGTGCCGTGGACCTCTTCGGCGCGGACGACGTGGCGCAATGGTACTGGGAGGTGTGGAACGAGCCCAACTATCCGGGCTTCTGGACCGGCACGATGGAGGAGTACTTCGCGATGTACGACGCGGCGGTCGCCGGTGCCACGGTCGCGCTGCCCAACATCCTCATCGGTGGACCAGTGACCACCGGAGACGCCTTTGGCGAAATCGCCGACTTCTTGCAGCACTGCCAGAACAACGGGACGCGCGTGTCGTTTGTCTCGTCTCACGCCTACCCCGGCGGTTCAGCCCCGAGCGCCAGCGCTCTCTTCGGCAGAATCGACAATGACGAACGAGTCAACGTCATCACGAGTGCGGGCTACAGTCGTTCCGAACTGCCGTCGCTGAACACGGAATGGAACACATCGTACACCGGTCAAGGCGGGAACGTTTCCGATACCAGCGTCAGCATGGACAGCCACGCGAACGCCCCGTTCGTTCTCAAGAGCGTCAAACTGCTTGCCGACCAGGTCGTGGGCGACACGCCGCCCATCGACGCATTCTCGTACTGGGTCATATCGGATATTTTCGACGAATCCGGCGGGCCCGAAGGGTCGTACATTCTGGGACAGGGTGGGGACCTCCCGTTTGGCCAAGTCTTCGGTCTGATGACCTTCCAGGGTGTCCGCAAAGCAGCCTTCAACGCGTTCAAGATGCTCAACTACCTCGGCTCCAGGCAGCTGTCAGTCAGCGGCGGCTCGGGCGATGGTGACGGTGTCGACGGCATGGCCGCCATCTCCGCGAGCGACGACGAGGTCGCAGTGATCGTCTACAACTACTATGAGACGATCAACACCACGGGGTCCGAAAGCGTCACGCTGAACGTGGACAATCTGCCTTTCGAGGGGCAAGAGATCTTCGTAACCAAGTTCGGGATAGACTCCGAACACAGCAACCCCTACGGAGTCTGGCTCGCTCAGGGCAGCCCCACCCATCCGAGCGAGGAGCAGTGGCGAGCCATGCGCGCGGAGCAGCACCTGGAGTTGCTCGAGTCGGTCAGCACGACGACCGCCGCCGGCTCGTACTCCACTACGTTCGACTTGCCCCACCAGGGGGCGGCGCTCGTCATCCTCAGCCTGGACCGCCCACTCACCGGTCGCGACGCCTTGGTGGAGATGGAAGGCGAGGACTACGACGGTCAATCGGGTACGACCAAGGAAGACAGCAACGACAGCAGCTTGGGGCAGTCGATCGCCGCCAACGGCGGCAGCTACGTCTACTACAACGACGTGGACTTCAGCGATGCTGGCGTCGACACGGTTCAGTTGCGCGTCAACGCGCAAAGCGCCACGACCCTGGAGTTGCATGCGGATTCCGAGACCGGCACGCTGCTGGGCAC
>CAZSVU010000600.1:0-3339 GCA_964610275.1 uncultured Polyangiaceae bacterium
CACGTTCAGGCAACGCGCCAGCAGACCGTGGAAGAACTGCAGGAACTGCGGGTAGTTGCCCTGAACGTCGAGGATACCCATGTGGTAGTGATTGCTGAGCACGCAGACCCAGTAGACCACGATGCCGTAGCGCTGCGCGGCGACGGCCAAACAGTAGAGAAACGCTTGCTCGACCGCTTTGCTGGGGCGCAAATAGAAACGGCGCTCCGCGCATCGACGCGTCAGCATGTAGGTACGGCTTTCGACTACCGGTCGAGGCAGAGACATGCCCCTGCCTGATCGTCACCCGCCTGAGTGAGTTGCTAGAAATCGACGGGATACACGCTGCCCGGACCCGGATTCACGCTGCCTGGACCCCGGAGGGCGGGACTCGTGCTGTTCCACCGGATCGCCCTGAGATTACTCTGGGACGGGAGTGCCCGTGCTGTTCCACCGGATCGCCCTGAGATTACTCTGGGACGGGAGTGCCGAGATTACTCTGGGACGGGAGTGCCGGAGTGCCGGGAGTGCCGGAGTGCCTAAGTTCAAGGATTCCGGAGTTGTTGCGTTTGCAGCGCCATGAGTTCTGAATGTGTTGCGACGCAGCACGGCTGAGCGGCGTCCGCCTGAGACGGTTCCTATCTGCCGATGGATAGAGTTTTCGCGGAACATGGGTGCTGGGCCGGGATGCGCGGCGCGCGCTCAGTTCGCCATCTGGTCGGAGCGGTCCTTGGCCGGCAGGGCTCCCACCATCGGGTCGAGATCCGGACCGAGCCAGGGCCATGGCGTCCCGCTTGGCCACCAGTTGGGGCGAGCGGGGCGATAGAGCGACGGCGGAAGGGTCCGCACGTCGCTCGTCGGGTCCCACTGCGTGGTGGCGTTCACCGTGTCGTAGTTCCCGTGCCGGAACAGCGGGGTGGCGGCCACGTCGCTCGCGCCGGCACCATCCGCGCCGAGTTCGTAGATGCACGCCGCTGAGCTGCTGTACCCGTCGTACACGGTGCTCACCCCCTCGGTGCCGAGCACGCAGCCCAGCACGTTCATGCCGAGGTCGCCGCTGGGAAACTCGAGCGCCGCGATGTTGCCGGTCTGGGTGGCGGTGGATCCGGCCACTGCTGGCGGAGCGAACACGCTCGAGGAGTAGTTGCGGTAGAACGTGAGGTAGCCGGCATTGCCGTGAGTGGTGGTCGCGCCGACGTGCGGAGCGTAGTTGCCCTCGATGAGCTCCATGTGCGGGAACGAGCAGTGGCAATCGATGTTGACCTCCTGCCACTCGGGCGGGGTCGCCCAGGAGTTGTCCGCGTAGTTATAACCGACCACGTTGCCGCCGCCGGTGACGTTGAAGAGGATCGGCTTGTTCATGTAGCGGACGATGTTGTTCTCGACCAGGTTGTCCGCGGCGCCGCACCGGAGCACGATCCCGTAGCAGTCACGGCCAAAACCGTAGTCCGCTGAGTGGTGGAAATAGCTGTCGCGTACCACGCAGCGAACGGTGCTGGTCAGCGAGACGTGCATACCGCCGATGGTCTCGTCGGTCTGCACGTCCTTGACCCAGCAATCGGCGGCGTTGGAGATGTCGATGCCGCCGGCCATCTGTCCGTTGTAGCCGGGGTTCGAGCCGTTCTGCAGGCGCAGGCTCTCGATCCCCGCCCAGCGCGTGGTGGGGCTGGTGACCGGGGTGAGCTCGGCGCTATCGGGATCTCCGGCGTGGAAATCCCAGTGCAACGGCGCACTCAGCGTCACCGTTCCGGCGCCGGTGTCGACTGCGGCGATCTCGACTCGCTGTGACGCCGAGCGGCTCTCGACCCGCTTGAAGTAGGCGCAGTCGCCTGCCTGAACAGTGGGCTCGTCCAGCTCGTCGATCAGCGCGAGGTCGCCGGGGGTGAAATTCGAGGCCGCGGATCCGAGATGGATGGTGCCCGAGCCTTTCAGCGCGTCCTGGGTGAGCGCGGTGCCGGTGCCACCGTAGCAAATCTGGTCACGATCGTTGCCGATGGCGAGCACGGTCTCCCCGCCCTGCTTGTTGAGCGTGGTGCCGGTCGGAGCGCCTTCGGAGCCGGCACCACGCAGGACGACGCCGCGGGTAAGCGTGATGGTGGCGGACACGTCGAAGGTGCCGGCTGCGAGCTCCACTGCCTGCCCTTCGGGGCAAACGTCGATGGCCGCCTGGATGTCGTCCCCCGGGCTGAGCGTGGCGCAGACCGCGGTCCGCTCGGGAAGGCCGTCGGCCCCGAGCGGCAATTCGAGCTGGTCGTCGCGCAGGATGCCGGGGTTCCAGGTGGTCACCCGTGCCGGGTCGATGAGGTCTTCGGGAACGGCAACCGATCCGCCGGTTGCCGCACTGCCCCCAGCTGAGCCACCGGCACCGTTGCCGGCTGAGCCTCCGTCGCTGCTACGGGGCGACTTGCTGCACGACCCCACCAGTAGTGCCAGCGAGATCGCCACGGCGACGATGGCGCCCCTTGCGACTGCGGCGCGCGCCCCTGCTTTCGTTACAGCCATGTCCACAGTGCTAGCCGACCTGGCCGAGAGGTTCCAGCGGTACCCCCGGCACTCCCGTCGCGGGAACCCCAGTCTCGCCGGCCTGGTGAGCCGCGGGATTCACTCAAGCACGTAGATGGCCGAATCACGGGCAGGCCTGCAGATCGATCGGCGCCGCGTAGACGTCGTAGTCGCCGGAGACATCGCCCGCCCAGAGCGCCATCATCGTGTCGTCTCCGGTGTGCACGAAGTCCGTCGTCTTGAAGAGGGCGACCTCGTCGTTAGCAACGATGTCGACGATGTTGGTGAGCGCAGTGTACTCGCTACTCCCATCGGTCGGTGGCATGAGGCGCTGCATCTGGAAGTTGTGCCGGATCTCTGTGCCTGTGTGCGGCCCTTGGGTCCACGCGATCTCGAGCACATCGGCTGGACCCTGCGCGAGCATCATGTAGGCGTACGAACGCGGAGACAGAGGAACGTAGGGAACGAGCTCGTACGGTTCGTTGCTGGTCGAGCCGCGGTTGATCATCACCCCATTGGGGGCGATCGCGCCCTCCGCCCAGGCCGCAACCCACTCGGTACCGTCGTGTAGCAGCGCAACCCCGTCGCCAGACCCGGGATAGGCTAGTTCTCGGCGCTAAACACCGCAATCGTGAGACGATACCCGGGCGTCGGTGGGGCGTCGACGGTGGCCCGCGGGCGTGCCGCGACCGCGGACGCGCCGCGGGTCCGTGCTGAGGGCTCGCGGCGTGCGATACGGTCGCACCGGTGCCGGGCGCCACACGGGGTGGACGCATCGACTGGTGGCGTTGCCGCGTTTTCTTAGGCCGCCTTGGCTGCGGCGAGCACGTGGCGCGCGACCGTCAGCAAGTTGCAGGC
>CAZSVU010000601.1:0-3335 GCA_964610275.1 uncultured Polyangiaceae bacterium
TCGTGAGTTACCTGCTCCTGGATTCTCTTTCTGAATGGTTCCCACTCGGGCTTGAAGAGGTGCTTGAATTGACCCTGAGTTCTTTCTTGATAGACTTGAAGAATAAGGAGATGAAGCTAGTTCGTAATAGAGTGTATGGAAGATCAAGGTTTTTCCTTGGCATTTAAACATCTCAAAGTTCATCTAATTGAGCATAAATGTTTACATCTCCCGGATTTCTACTTTTGAAAGCTGTTTTCTCTCTATCTCTAATTTCAGTGGTAGATTGACCATGTCCAAATCAGGCGGGATTATAACACTATCCAAAGTTTTAAGCGGATTTCCTTCAAGGTCTATCTTTAGGATAGTAGGACATCCAGAGAGAGGTGTCAGGTCAATACGTGTCAATTGATTGAAACTGAGGTCAAGATATTGAAGACGACTACACTGAGAGAGGGGTGTCAGGTCAACAGTTTTCAAGCGATTGGTCTTGAGGTGAAGAATACGAAGATGACTACACTGAGAAAGGGGTGTCAGGTCAATACGTGTCAAGTGATTGTCATTGAGGTCAAGAGTATGAAGATGACTACACTGAGAAAGGGGTGTCAGGTCAACAGCTTTCAAGTGATTGGTCTTGAGGTCAAGAGTATGAAGTAGCTTACATTCTGATACTGGCGATAATTCTAACTGTTCTAACTTGTTGTTGTTCAAGGAAAGATATTGCAAATTATAGTAGTTTGAAAGTGGTGATAGGTCGATATTCTGCATTGAGTTCTTCCCCAGATTTAATGTTGTGACCGGGGATTCAGCGAATATGTCCAAATCTATACTGGTGAGATTAGTTGAGGATAGATCAACGTCTTCCAAATGATGCAATTTCGACGAGGATACAATATCATGTGTGGTATTATCACCAAACACTTTTAATTTTCGAAGACCTGTAGGCAGAGGGAATTCCTTTTTTTCATCGTTGTCCGAAAGCGGAGCAGTTGGGCTCAGATCGACACGAAATTCAAATTCCTGAAGTTTAGTCAACGTACGAAGGAAAGAAAAGTCAACATAGTCAATTTTTCGTACTTCAATTCTCAACTTGGTCAATTCACGGAATTTTCCAATGTGTAACAGGTCGTTGGCAGTAGTAGCGGTAGGCGTACTAAATACTAGATGCTCTAGACTTTCAGCTACTTCCATGTCTTCAATCAATTTCTTCGTAATTGGACCTCCAAAATAAATCTCGATATATCTAAGATTCTTTGTGTGTTTCAATATTGGTAATAGAGAGTCAGTCCACAGACTTTGTATGCTTATTTCTTCAAGGTTTTCTAATGTTGCTAAAGGTGAAAAATCAACAGAATCTAGTGGAAATTGTTTAACTTTATCATAATACTTATCTGGAAAAATCAGAATGAGAGTAGTTATAGTTTCAATTTGTTTTACGTCTTTGAACGTCTTGTCTATGTTTTCTGTCGAGATGGTCCTAGGTCCGCTGGACCGTCCAATACGCATCCTACGTCTTTCTTGCGTCAACATTACCACCGTCTATACATACCTATTATTAACAATATTAAAAACGTACTGTTTATTAGGAGGACATTTCGGTACGTGAATTAGTGTTAGTTCACTAGCGGATGGTCGATTCGTAGGTAGGATTGAGGGATTCAAAAATGCCAGTAAACGTCAAAAGAGCAAACCGTATGCTCGGAATTTTTACAGCTACTTTTCTAATTCTAATGGTCATCAGCAATAATGTCACAGCTAGTCCTGTAGACGCTGGTGATGTAATAACGGTCCCTGAATTGATCTTTGAGTGTTATGACGGGAACGGTTTTGCAGACAATCCTGGTGCGTATTCAACCCTTGAAGCCACATTGGCGGCTGTCCAGCTGTTACAACAGTATGGCCCGTCTCAGTGGCATGCAGATACGTGGCAATATCTAGATGATATTGCTGAAAATTATGCTGCTATGCAGAGTGGTTATCGTGGCGGGTTTGTTCTAGGTGATGTCGAAATCGATGCGCCATAATCAATGGTCGACCTTGATCAAAAATCAATGTAAATCACTTCCCAAACGCGAATGCCACCTTTATCGCTTTATTCTTGCCTTTATTTGATGCAATAGAAAAAGCTGTCTGATAATCATCAATTCCATACTTGTGTGTGATGAATCCACGAAAGAGATCTGGATTTTTATTCATTATTTCAAATGCAATTTTGAATGTGTCTACAGTATTGCCATTATGCTCTTCCATACCATGCATCATAGAGCCAAGTACATTCACCTGTTTATACACTGCAAGCGCCCAATCTGTCTTTTTGGTTACGCTAAAACCCATTCCGACTATCACAAGTGTCCCGTTGTTCTTGATGAGATGCAATGCATCATCCAATGTCGAGTCTGTCCCAACACTATCATAGATGATGTCTGGTCCTGAACCTCCATAGAGAATCTTGCTTCCCAAGGCTGGTTTGAGAAGATGCCCTTCTGTGCTTTCTGCGACTCTCTGATAGAGTGCTTCTTTCTTCCGCTCCATTATGATTTCATCAGCACCAAGTTGTCTTGCTGCTGCATCTTGAAACGCGTGACGAGCTAGTACTATAATCTTGCATTTGGATCCGAGCCCTCTGAGAGCACTAATCATCATCAATCCAATGATTCCTGCTCCGATTATAATGACCGTATCCTTATCCTGTGGCATTTTCCTTTTAACTGCATGAATTGCTACTGCGAGAGGTTCAGAAAGTATGGCAACGTCATCTGGGATACCGCTTGGAACTTCCTGAAGCTGGCCTTCATACGTGACGAAGTATTCACTAAATCCTCCACTACCAAATCCACCAAACTTCAGTCGCCCACCGTATTTCTCTTCTAGAGATGAATCATCACCGATCCCTGCTATAGCCTGACATGTTTCAGGTTTTCCAGCTTTACAGCTTTCACAGTAATCGAATCCATAGCACTCACAAGATGCCACTGGTGAATGACTCACTCGGTCTCCAACACTAAGATGTTCCACTTCATCACCAATTTCTTCTACTATCCCTATGACCTCATGACCAAGTGGAAACGGATTTTCTTTCTGAGCAAGGATGCTAGCTGCATATGAAACGTTGACTTCTATTTGATGCAAATCTGAGGCACAAATTCCCGAAATGATTGAGCGTACCAATACCTGTCTTGGATGGATAATAGTTGGTTTTGGCCAGTCCGTCCGATATTTAATCATCGTATATTTAGTAGCCAATTTCATCTTCTTTCGAACAGCTTTGCTGATCTTAAGATCGTACATTATCGCCTTCATATGCACAGATATTGCCTTGAAATCTATCTGATATATCCATCGAAGAAAATGAAGTA
>CAZSVU010000602.1:0-1073 GCA_964610275.1 uncultured Polyangiaceae bacterium
GTCCTCATCGTTGAGGTCGATCACGGTGTTGTTGACGATACGAGCATTGCGTGCTCCGCTCAGGGTTATCCCGTGCCAATGGTCGGTGATGACCACATTGTTCTCCACCACCCAGTCCACGAACATTCCGTCGAAGCAGCCGATCCCCTGCAGGGTGCCTCGATGCTGCTGGTTCGGGTCCTCGTAGTTGAGGATGAGGTTGCCACGCAGGACGATCCCCGTGACCTCGCCAGTGCCTACCTCTCCGTCCGTCCCCACCGACCACGATTGGAAACCATCATCATGGTTCGCGTTGACGTCGTAGCAGTTCTTGACCGTGTTGTACTGGAAGGTCGTGTGGTCTCCGAGCCCCCGCATACCGTCGCCCGCAAAGCCGTCGACGGTGTTCCCCTCGATCAGCGAATGGGTGGCGCTCACGGAGATTCCGAAGTCCACGTTGCGCAGGGTGTTGTCCCGGATGGTCATGTTGGTGCCGCCCACCTGGAAGCCGGTGCAGGCAAGGCTGTCCCAATCGTCCGCGCTCCAGGCCGAGGCGTCGGTAATCGACTGCACGGTGCATCCCTCGACCACGATGTCGTGCACCGGCCCGCGCCACGAGTGCGATTCGAGTGGGACCAGGGTGTGTTGCTCGTAGGTCGGCGCCGACTCTGCGCTCACCAGCAGGCCGCGGATGATCCAGAACGAGCTGGCCCAGACGTGCACCAGCGACACCTCGGGCGTGTGCCCATCCTCGGCCGCGATGGTGATGAAGTCGGTGTTGTAGTAGCTACTGATGTCGAGCTCACCGTGATACCCGGAGCGTAACCAGATGGTGTCGCCGGCTCTCACCGGAGCGCCTTCGTTCTTCGGCACGAGCTCGGCACCCTCGGCGTAGGGCAACTCGGCCCAATCCTGGGATTCCACCAGCCCCCCCTCCAGGACCTCCTGAATGCTGCTCCACGGAGCCTCGGCGCTCCCGTCGCCGGACATGTCTCCGTTCTCGGGGTCGACATAGAAGTCCGCGGCCCCGACCGGCGTCGCGGGGGACGGGCACGCGGCGGCCGGCGGGCGCGGCGCCCCGCGGCGGCGGGTGG
>CAZSVU010000602.1:1083-3310 GCA_964610275.1 uncultured Polyangiaceae bacterium
ATCGCGACGCCCGCCGTCCGCGCAGCCAATCGGCGCATCATGAGTTACTCCTTCTGCACGCAGGCCAATCCGCCGCCAGCGGGGGGCGGTTCCAGGTAGTCGTCAGGGTTGTAGGTCTCGCAGTCGATCTCCGCCGAGTCCCACTCGAAGTGCACCCCGGGTCATCCTCCAGGCAGTGCAACCCCTCAACCACATGAGGTGGCTCGCATGCGCAGACAGCTTCGCCATCGCGCTCCTGGCAGGTCCTGCGCCCCGAGCAGAGGACGTGCTCGCAGGGGCTCGAGGGCTCGCCGCCACCGGCGTCGGACTCACTGGAATCGTCCCCGCAGGCGCCGAGTTGAGCAGACAAGGCCACGGCCGCGACGCGAGCCAGCATTCCCTGCCGACGCACGGGCATCCCCTCTTGTCCGCCAGCACTGCTCATGGTGGATTTCACGCGCGAGAGTACCGCGCAGTCGGAGCCGAGCCCAGGCGGTTGGGGATTTCTCGTGCCGCTGGTGCCGCCACGAGCGGAATCACCTGCTCGCGGGGCGACGGACGGGTCACCATCGGCGATTATCCGTGCAGGGCACCACGACCAGCAGATGGGCGGCGGTCGCCAGGTGGCCCGGCCCGACACGGTGGCCCAGGCTGCGTTGCGACTGGAGCCAGCCTGCGTGATGGGAGCGCCACCAGGTCTGCGGCGAACCCGACTGCGAGCGGCAGGGGTCGCGTGGCTTCGCGGAAAGCGAACTTGATGCGGTCCACGGTCGCGGTGGCGGTGGCTCGAAGGCGGTGTCGTAAGGTCGACAGCACGGGATGCGATCTGGCCCGAGGCCGCACGAGCTACAAGCCTGTGGAATCGGAAAGCTCGAAGGATCCTGCGGCGAACGAGACGTGTAGCCATCACCCCATCCAGTGTGGGTCCAGCTGGATTGGTGTCGGCCGAATACTGGGACACGACGGGATGTCTTGAAACGCCGCTCAGCTAGGGCTTCCCCGCCCCCTCCTCCACCGCCCTGGCCTGCTCCGCCAGCTGGATCATCTCCCTTTCCCGCCGCAGACCTTCCTTGCCGTTCCTCGGGCAATCGATGGTGGCCATGGTGTAGTGCTCCGGTGTGGCGGGCGTGATCTTGAGCCCGTGCCGACCCCGGTGCTTGGGACAGTAGATCAGGCGCAGCTCATGGCTGGTAGGGGGAGCGGGTAGCGATTCGCCCAGGGGTGATAGAAGCTCGACCGAGAGCTTTGCATCCGGGAAGGCACTCACGAACAGCGCCGAGTAGCACATGGATGGATCCTCGATCGTGACGTTGTACTCCTTGTATCCCTTCAACACCTCGGCGGCCTTGGACACGCTGCGGCAGCCCGCTGCGTTCAGCTGCTTGAGCCACTCGACCGCCCGCTTCCGCCCATTCGTCGTGTCGTCGTCTTGCTTGGAACGAACGCCACCTTCTCCAGGCTTTCGCGGACATTGGATCACGCCCACCGTGAAAGGCTGGTCACTGGAAGCCTTGACGTTGCCGACGTAGGTTCCATCCACCTGTGGGCAGAGGCGATAGTCGATGGACGGACCGGGGGGTGGAACAGGCAGCTTGGGCCCCGGAGCGGAAGTGAACTCCAACGTCAGCACCTGGTCTGGAGCGCCTGCCGCCGCCACGATCTGTCTACAACTCTGGAGACGATTCATGGTCAGCCAGAAATCGGCTTGCTCCCCGCGATGCTGGTTGGGACCCAGAGACATGCGACGGCACCCAACGGCGCGCAACGCGGCAATGCGCGCGCGGACTGCCTGGGAGCCGTCGGGTTCGCCCTCCCCAGAGGGCTTCTTCTCGTCTGGATCGTCTCCCCCCAGGTAGTCTCCCCCCACCCCTAGCACGTAGACGACGAGGCCGAACCCGAACAGACCCATGAAGAGGACCGGCCCGACAATCATCAGCGCCTTGCGCCACCACCTACCCCGGGAGATCCGGGCTTCGTACACCTCGGCCTGCTGCTCCCGCCGGAGGTACTCCGCGTGCTGGTGCTGTTGGACACGCCACTGCACCAGCGCCTGGCTCAGTATGGTGTCGTGGCGACAGTAGGGACAGACGACGTGAGTGACGTGAGGACTGGGAGGCAGCGGGAGACCGGCACCGCACTGCTCACACTGGACCGTGTGTTGCCCAACCTGACCATTCCCGTGGGTGCCTGCCAAGGAATCATCCACCACCGTCGCGCATGCTTCCTGCCCGCACGACGGCCGAGCGTA
>CAZSVU010000603.1:0-3306 GCA_964610275.1 uncultured Polyangiaceae bacterium
GGCGTTCATTCTGACGGTCCCATCAGGTGGCGCAGCTTGGCAACCGTCCCGTGCCGCCAGCCCATCTCGCGGACTGTGAGTTCGGCGATCCCGGGAAGTTGACGCAGCACCCACCCGAGCAATTGCTGCCGTTGCTTCGGTCTCGCCGAGCGAAGCGCCCACGGTGCTAGCACGACGGCCAGCTTTCCGAGTTGCAGACGTTCGTGGGGCCGTCCCAGACGACGATCGCGCCCAGCTTCGAACCACTCCGCGAGTGCTGCGGCCCGCAGCGGCACGGCGGTCGCGCGCAAGCGAGCGGCGCGCGTGGACTGGTCGGTCCCGGCCTGGGCCGTCACGCTCCCGGCATGCAGGCGAAGATCGTAGAGTGCCTCCGGAACGTTGGCGAAACCGTGGCCCCGCTCGAGCCCGCGTAGCCACAGGTCGTAGTCCTGGGCCACCTGCAGGCTCGGGTCGTACCCGCCGAGCGCTTCGTAGGCCTGGCGTCGCATGAGCACGGAGCCATGACAGAGCTGGTTGTAGCCAAGCAGCGCCAACCTCAGGTCCTCCGGCTCGGTGACGGGATAGCCTCGTCCGACGATGCGGCCGCGGCCATCCATCCAGCGCACGGCGCAGCCGACGAAGCTGACGTCCCCGCGCCGTTCCAGCAACTTCACTTGCGCAGACAACCTCGATGGCGCGCAGACGTCGTCGCTGTCCAGTCGCGCCAGCAACTCGCCACTCGACTCCTCCGCTCCCCGATTCAGCGACCGGGCAAGCCCCTGCTGCCGCGAGTTGTGGGACACTCTCCATGAAAAGGTGCTTCCCTCGAGCAACTCCTGCCAGTCGAGGTTGGCCCCGTCGTCAATGACCACCAGCTCGAAGTCCGAGTAGTGCTGGCGCGAAAGCGACTTGCAGGCTTCGCGCACGAAGCGCGTGCCCCCCGCATGAGCCATCAACACGCTAACTCGCGGCATCCTTCACCCGAGCTCCACCCGCCGCCCAAACGGCGGCACCCAGAATGTGACGCGCCATGCCTGATGCGCGTTCTGTGAAACGCAATTCCGTCAGCACCAGCCTCCCAGCTTCTGGCTCAGAAGTCGTCGTTTCGTCAGTTCGATCTTGCTCGCGAAGCGCATGACAACGTCGGTCGGTGCGTCGCGAAGGTGCTTTGCGGCGCGTCGTCGGTTGGCTCCTTCGTCGCCCCAGTCGCGCAGTTCTGCGCGGTCGATGCGCAGTGGTGGTCGCTTCTGCCACGCCTCCTCCGCCGTTTGGCGGCCCAGTGTACGCCGTCGCCAGGTGGCGTTCAACGCGGGTTGCATGCGATTGGCACAGCCTCGGGGGCTGCGCCAGGTGAGGCCATTTTCGACTTCTCAGTGGTCCGAAGAAACCGTGCAGACCATTCCCGAACTCTGATAAAGGGGAGCTGAGTCATTGATGTCAAGTGGTCTCGGGCAGAGAGTTTTGGTGGGGGCCCTCGCTGTTGCGCGCAGCCCTTGGTTTCGACTGGCAGCGTCGCTGCTTCTGATCGGATTCCTTCTGTACAAGGTTCCATTCCGATTCAGTCAGGTCGTGTTGACGCTGGGCCAGGCCGATCTGGCGCTGGTCGGGGTCGCAGTCGTGGTCAAGGTCGCACCGGTGTTCCTCAGTGCGCGACGCCAGCAGTTGGTCTTTCTCACGGGAAATGTTCAGATGCCGTTGGGGAAGCTGTTCCGGCTGCTGATGATCGGTGAGGCTCTGAATCGCTTTACCCCCGGAAACCTCGGAGCGCTGGCCTACCTCACCCTGCACGCCGGCGGAAAGGCCCATGCGATGGGGTTGGTGCTGGTGGACAAGGTGCTGTACCTGCTCTGCATCTCGTCGGTGGCTGCGGGAGCGGCTTTCTATGTGGGAGCCGACCTCCTCGCCGGTGTGCTGCTCATCGGGGTGACTGCGGCACTAGTGCTTCTCACCGGAGCGGGACACCTGCTGGCCAGGTTCTCGCCGACTGCCAAGCTCCAGGCGTGGATGGCAGAGTTGGTGAAAGCCCTGACCCGACGCCCGGGGTTGTGCGTTCACTACCTTGGCTCGGTGGCATTGGGTCTGATCACCGCCGTGCTGGCCTTCTGGCTGGTGTTGAGATCGGTCGGGGTTACGGTTGGCGCCGGAGTCGCCTTTGCCTGCGTCACGCTGACCACGGTTGCGGTCGCAGCGCCCGTTACCGTGGGGGGAGTGGGACTCCGCGAATGGGTCTTTCTTGCTTTCTTGAAGGATGAGATCCCCGCGGATGGGTTCATAGGCTACATGCTTCTGGTGTACCTGGTGGGCTCCGCTAACGCGATTTTGGGGGCGCTGGTCGCCATTGTGGCTCCGGTGAAAGAGCAGGTCCCATGAGTGGCGGCACTACCGTGCTGGTGGCGCATGCCGGGCCGCCGAGTCATCCTCACGAGGCATCAGGCACTTCGGCGCTGCAATCCAATCGCCGCCTCCGGTTGTTGGTCGTTGATGATGCTTCCGAGATCATTTTCGCTCGAGCATTGGCGAATCACCCGCAGCGCAACACCGGTGTTCAGCAAGACTGGGCAAAGCTATTCGCTCGCGAGAGGAAAGGTGGCTGGTCATGCTCGTCGATCCAGAAGCCGTCTTGTGTCTACACATCGGGTACCAAAGACTGGGTCGACCACCCTCCAGAAAGGCTTGTTCTCACGCTGCCGGGAAATCGCCTACCTGACTGAAGGCACCACCCATTCCGAGTGGCGTCTCTCACTGCTTCGTGATCGCGAACTCGCGTTCGCTCAGCAGTGCGACGCCCACACGGCAGCGCTCGAGCAGAGTTTGGTCAGGGTGAAGCGTCGTCGGCCTGCCTATCGGACCATCGTTCACTCTGACGAGTCCCTCACCAGCCATGCCATGTTCTTCCAGACGAGTGAGCCACCGCTGGTGCGACTCAGCGATCCAGCTGTGATGGCTCGCAAACTTCACCGCCTGTTCACGCGCTTGGCACCCGCGCCGAAAGTGGTGGTCTGCGTTCGCAGACAGGGCACCATGCTCGAGGCATTGTACGCTCAGGTCAGGCAGTTGGTATTTCGCCGCTTCCGACAGACGGCGACGTTCGAAGCGTTCTGCGACTACGCATTCGCGCACCCATACGATTTCATCCTCGATGCGCTCAACTACGCCTCAGTCGTCAATGTCTCCTCCAACCTGTTTGGCCGGCAGAATGTGCATGTCAGGGTATTTGAAGAACTGCAATCCAATTGCTGAACGCTATTTTCGAAGAATCTTCCAGTTTTTGGGACTCGAGAATCAGGCTGCCGCCCTCGGCCTTGCGACAGAAAGGGTCGAGAACGC
>CAZSVU010000604.1:0-3303 GCA_964610275.1 uncultured Polyangiaceae bacterium
GCAGGCGCAGTGCCAGCGCAGCTGGCGCGCGCCTGCTTCCCGCCGTCGCTGACCCGGCCTGCCGCCACCACCCCGGTCACGGCCACCGACTCGGTCGCGGCCACCTGATCCCGCCCCGGTCCCGGTCCCCGTCCCGGACGCCCAGTGCGAATTTGTGCGCATCCCCGCCGCACCATCTCCGCGCCACCTAACTCACCGACGTTGCTCCATCATCTTCACCCCGCCCGGCCCAACCTCCGAGCAAGGGTGCTCCCGACCCCAGCCGACAGAGCTACTGCGCGACCAGCACGGTCATCACCGTCACCGCACCGCGCGCCACTCGGGGCTGCAGCACGAAGACGTCCACGCCGTCACTGAACGTCACCGGGATGGTCCCTCCGGGCAGCTCGAACGCCGGCAAGTTGGGCAGCAGGGCCAGCCCATCTGCCAGGGTCTCGGTGTCCGTGTCGGACCAGTTGCTGCCGTCGCGGTAGAGGATCACCTGCGCCGGGTCGGACGTCTCCAGGGTGATGCCCGGCAAGGCCACCCCACCGTCGTCCACGAACCTGAGCACCAGCTGTGCGGCGCTCGCATCCCGCTCGAGCGGCGCCGTGCCGACCTGCAGAACCAGATCGATGACCGAAGCGCGCGCCAGGGGAAGCTCCACCGCCGCGCCCGAGGTGGTGTCGACCGGGTGCAACGTGGGCAGCAGATCCGAGGCCGAGGCCGTCGGCTGCACACCCACCCACCCCAGCGGGGTGGCCAGCACGCCCTCCAACGTGAACGCGTTGACCCCGTCGTAGGCACCGAACACCGTTTCACCGTCCGGACCGTCGGCGAACACCTCGGCTTCGCCGGCAAACTGGCTGGCAAACAGGAACTGGTCGTCGGTGTACTCCAGCACGACGCCGCCGAGCGCGGTCTCGGCACCGGCCTCGGCAGGAACCGACGGATTGCCGGCATCGACGGTGCTTCCGCCGCCGCTCCCCTCCCCGGTCTGCGGACTGACGCAGCTGTCGGTGTCGCCGGCGCAGGGGTCCACCCCACCGGGGCGCTGCCGATCATCCGAGCAGCCAACCGTGAGCCCCCACCCCAGCATCGTGGCCACCACCATCCCGACGAGACCGCGCATGCGCTGAATCATACGACCCCGGCGGGTGCACCGCTAATAAGCTGGGCCCGCCCGCGGGTCACCCTGGCGACGGGGTGGCCCCGGCAGGCTTTCTGGCCAGCCGAGCGCGGTGAATCCACACGGCGAACGTCACGGCCGCGACGCCGAGCAACTGCGACGTGCTGAGCCCCAGGATCCCTCCGCGGTCATCGTCACGCCAGAACTCCAGGCAGAAGCGCAAGGTGGCGTACGCCCCCACGAAGGCCACGAAGACGTGCCCGTCGTAACGCTTTCTGCCGTGCAGGTAGAGGATCAACGCGGCGGCGATCACCAGGCAACCCAACGATTCGTAGGCTTGCGTCGGGTGCACCGGCAGGGAGGGAGCTTGGGGCGAGTCGAGCAGGTGGTGCTTGAACTGCGCCTCGCTGGCCGGGCTGTTCGACGGAAACGAGATGGCCCAGGCGGCCTGCGACGGCTTGCCGAAGCAACAACCCGCGAGCAGGCAGCCCATGCGCCCGAAGGCGAGGCCAAAGGGCACCGCCATGCCCGCCATGTCGGCGGCCTTCCAGAACGGAAACCGATCGAGCTTGAGCAAGAACCAGGCCGCCACCGAGGCGCCGATGAAGCCTCCGTAGTAGGTCAGTCCTCCCGCCCAAAAATGGGCCCAACGCGTGCAGCGATCGAGGATCTCGCCGACGCCTCCATGCGGACCGGGCACGCACACACGGTACACCGCATCCCAGGTCGCGTTGTCCTGCTCGGCACATTCGCGCGCGGTCATCTGCCACGCGACCTGCTCAGGGCTGGTGCAGATGTGCACGTAGTCCCAGAAATATCCGTCTGCCACCACGTGCAGGAGACGCGCACCCGCAACGCCCGCGAGCAGCATGGCCAGCCCCAGGTCCACGATCACATCCGGGTCGTGACCGATGCGCTTGGCCCACACGGCGCCGAGCACGGTGGCCAGAATGAATCCCGTGACCAGCAGAGTAAAGTAGCTCGGGAAGGGGATCAGGTCGAAGAGCGTGAAGAGTCGACCTTTCACCGTCGTACGCTTTCGTTCGGGCAACTACACCGGCGACCCGTCGCCGGAGGGCGGGTTCGTCGTGTCCTTGGGAGCGACCGGAGGGAGCTCGGTGGTGGGCGTCTCCTCGAGCGATGGGTTCGGCTCGCCGACGGCCCTGGCGCCGGGGATCTGGCCGGCTCGGGCCAGATCCTGAGCGATGCGTGGCATCACGTCCGGCAATTGCGCGGTGGGCGTGGGTTCGGCAGCCGCGCGCGCCACTGCTTGCGCGAGTCTGGGCATCACGTCCGGCAGCGGCACCGTCGGCGTCTCCTCGCCCTCCGCTCGGGCCAGAGCCACGGCCTGGGCTCGGCTGGGGTCCACGTCGGCCGCGTCGACCCCGTCGGCCAGAGGCGGCGCGTCTGCCGGACCCCCTTCCCGATTGGCCTCGCCGAGCGGCACCGCAGCCGGCACCCGCGCAGGCTCCGCGGCTCCGCGGCGAGAGGTCAGCATGTCCACTGCCATCAGCCCCACGCCGATGCAGATGGAGATGTCGGCCACGTTGAAGGTGGGCCAGTGGTCGGTGATGGTCCACTTGGGCGCCAGGTACTGGGAGACCAACTCGTTCATCGCCCGAACCCAATCGGCACGGTAGTCGATGAAGTCGATCACGCTGCTGCGGACGATGCGATCGGAGAGGTTGCCGAGCGCACCGCCGAGCACGAGCGGCAACCCCCACTTCAGTGCTCGCTGGCCCGGCGCCAGGCGTCCGTACAGCGACACGATGAACGCAATGGCCAGCGCGCTCACCAGCAGGAAGAAGGGCTTGCGGATGTTGTCACCCGCGCTCTGCAGCAGGCCCCAGGCGCCCCCCTTGTTGTACGCGAGGGTCAGGCTCAGGTGGTCTTCGATGAGCACGATGGCCGGCTCGACCAGAGTCCTCCGCCCCAGCACGATCTCGGCCCAGGCCTTGCTGCCGACGTCCATCACCAGGCTCAGCGCGGCAACCATCCCGAAGAAGACGAAGGAGGGACCGACGACGCCGGTGGTCGCGGGGGCAGCGGCGGTTGCCTCGAGCGCCGAAGCCACGTCTGCCGCGGCGGGTGAGGCGGACGACTCGGCGGGCGACTCGGCGGGCGACTCGGCGGGCGGCTCGGCGGACGGCTCTGCGAACGGCTCTGCCGAGGACGGCGGCGGCAGCGGGTCGGAC
>CAZSVU010000605.1:0-3198 GCA_964610275.1 uncultured Polyangiaceae bacterium
CGACGTTGCTCCATCTTCTTCACACTGCCCGGCCCGAACTCCGAGCAAGGGTGACGCGGACGGTCGGTGTTCGGTGGCGCCCGGTTGCGAACCGATTTGCAGCCAAACGGGGGTTGAGATCACCCCCAAGGGTGAGCGCGGGCCCTGGCGCTGCTCATCGCCGCCAACTCGACCCGGGTCGGCTGCAGCACACCAACCGCGGCAGCCAGCAAGCCCACGCCCACGCACCACCCTGCCACCCGGCTTCAGCTCTCCCGGCCTCCCGCCAATGCCCACCCCTCCCTACACCCACGCCACCAAACCACACGGAGAACGCATCCTCGTTGGAGGAGCACACATTGCCGCCCCCCCAGTGTGAACGGAACGGCCCGGGCAGGGGCAGGCGTCATGGTTGGCGCGAGCAGGACGGAACCCGACGAGAATACGTCGCTTCACGGCCAGGTGAGGCTGGCCAACAGCTCCGGGGCTAACGTGGGCTGCGGTGCGAGGTGACGCCCCACTCAAGATTCAGAACCGCGCCGGGCATCGGGAGTTCGACGTGACGCAGGAGTACATCCGCACCGTGGAGAACTTCCGCGACTCGGGCGAGGCGATAGGCGATTTGTTTCCGCCATTGCCCGAGTGCCTCCTCGGAGCCGGCACGAAGGCCCAGCCGGCCGACGGTGTGCTGGACGCTTCAGGAGGGAAGGACGGACGGTCAGGTGACGATATTTCGTCCCAGGATCTCGTCCTAAGAGCGCTAAGTGTCGAGAATCAGGGTGGAGGCGCCGGGAATCGAACCCTACTTCGGCGATCGCCGAGTAGCGGAAATCATGCCGGTTCTGGCGTCGCGCAAATCGGGCCGTGTCGCTCTACGTCGCTTCGCGTCGCTTCTCGTACCCAAAAGTCAGGGAGGTGCCTGAGCGGCGCTAGCCACCTCGTCGATCGAGCGGTAGCTTCGATTCGTGCCGCGCGATACCCATCCCCGCATCGAGGCAATGATGGTGGAGGCATGTCGCCGAATGACTCCAGCCGAGAAGTATGCTCGCGTTCAGGCACTGAACGAGGGAGTGCTTCAGTTGGCGGCCGCACGCATTCGACAGCAGTACCAGCCTACATCCGAGCGCGAACTGCGCCTGCGTGTTGCTGCGCTGTGGCTCGACGACGAGATCATGCGCCGAGTGTTCAATTGGGATCCCGAAGTCCAGGGGCGATGAGTCTAGCAGAACCGATCGCCGTCACTCTCGAGCTGGTATCAGGGCTCGAAGGGCTCGGTCTCGACTACGTGGTTGGTGGCTCCGTGGCGAGCTCACTGCATGGAATCCCAAGAGCCACGCAGGACATCGACATCGTGGTCGTGCTTTGGGGCAAGGACGTTGACGGGTTCGTGAGGATGTTCGAATCGAGCTTCTACGTTGACCGCGACATGGTGATGGACGCGATCAAGCGTCGCGCGTCGTTCAACATCATCCACCTCGCAACGATGTACAAGGTCGACGTGTTCGTCGCCGACAGGAGCGATCTTGTTCGCGAGGAGTTGAATCGCAGACTCGCGGTCGAGCTCGGCGAGCCTCCCCGAAAGGTATGGGTCTGTTCTGCGGAGGATATCGTGCTGCAGAAGCTCGACTGGTACGAGCTGGGCAACAGAATCTCGGATCGCCAATGGCTGGACGTACAGGGCGTTCTGAAAGTCCAGGGGGCCAAGCTCGACCTCTCCTACTTGCGCAGGTGGGCGGATGCCAAAGGTCTGAGCGACCTGTTGAAGAAGGCACTTCAGGAGGCAGGACTGAGCTGAGGTGTGGGTCCTGAAGACTCGGTGTCCTGGCTGCTAGTCTCGGCCTGTGCTGGATACTTCACTCGTCCGCCCCAGGATCGTTGAGGATCTTGAGCATGCCGGATTTCTGAGTGATCCTGCTGCGGACGACTGTTGTAGGCAGCTGTCGTTGCCGAAAACCCGTCCGAGCGAGAATCACGCTGCCTGCCTGTGGGTCCTGAAAACTCGGACCAGGGCGAAATCGTTGAGGTCGGTCCAGGACTGAGCCACGGTCGCCGGCCGTGCTGAACCTGATCCGCGCACTGGTCCTCGCCGGCTTGGCCTTCTTCAGAACCCGACGCGAACTCGCCGTCGAGCTCCTCGCTCTGCGCCATCAACTCGGAGTCCTCCAACGCTTGGTCAAGCGCCTCATCCCATCTAACCCCGCTTCGTTGATCCGCAACTAGCGGGAATCATGCCGTTTCTGGCGCCGCGCAAATTGGCGGGTGTCGCTCTACGTCGCTTTACGTCGCTTCTCGTACCGAAAAGTCAGGGAGGTGCCTGACCGGGAGACCGCGGCGACAGTCGTCTGCTAGGATCACCTAGTAGCGATGAGCATCGATCAAATCTACGAAGCAATTCGCGCCCTCCCCCTAGGCGAGCAACTGCGTCTTGTGGAATGGGTCGTCCGCGAAGCGGCAGCAAGCCAAGCGGCCGCGACGGCAGAGCCAGCCGACCTCCTTGGGCTCTTCGCGGACGACGCCGAGCTCATCGAGCGTGTGGGCGCAGAGGCCATCGCCGAGAGACAGTCCCGGCCATGGAGGACGGGCAGTTGAGTCGGGCTGTCCTAGACACTGACATCCTCTCCGAGGTGCTGGCGGGTAAGGACGCCAAAGTTGCCGCTCGGGCCCGCGCCTACCGCGAGGCCCAGGGACGCTACACCTTGACCGTCATCGCTGTCGTGGAGGTAGTCCGGGGCCTGCGGCGAGCTGGCGCTGACGCGCGTGCGGAGGCGTTCATCCGCTCTCTTGGTCACCATGAGGTGCTGACACTCGACGCCGACGCGGCCGTTCTCGCTGGAGAGATGGATGCAGCGCTTGCCGCCATCGGTCGCCCCATAGGCATTGCTGATGTGCTCGTTGCCGCAATTGCGCATCGCCATGGTCTGGCGGTTGTGACCGGCAACGTCGCCCACTTCACCTACGTGCGAGACGCCGGGTTCGACATTGCCATCGACAACTGGCGGCGTCCCGCGCCCTGAACCGAGCTGGTGGCCAACGCGACCTGGCCGCAGACCGACGAGTTCTCGACAGTGAGGGCGTGGTCCAGACGCGGCTCCCGCCGGCGCTGGCGTAGGTTGAGCTCACCTGAGCACACGGCGAAGATCGCCTCCCATGTCCGAGGAGCGCCTGTGGTGGCTCTCTCGCTCGTCCGGCTGCGTCACGCCGCCTATCGTTGTCGAAAAC
>CAZSVU010000606.1:0-3194 GCA_964610275.1 uncultured Polyangiaceae bacterium
ATGGCCCACTGGACTAGCTGAGTGGGAACGATCAGAACAAGGGGCGGCGTTTCGATCTCGGGCAGAACGCGCACAAAGCTCCCGGACTGCAGCGGCCAGCCGAAGTTGAGGGGGACGACATAGGGCTCGCCCTGATCTACAAGCCCAACGTGGCAGATCGTGACGTTGCCGATGATGTCGGCAATCACCTGCTTGTCGAGCACCTCGCGGTCCCCCCGTCGTATGGAGTGGTTGGTCAACCTGTTGGCCCTGCTCAAGTTGGCGCCGGCCATCATGGCGGCAATCCGGGCTCTGCCCCCAGGCACGCCCGAGCGTATGGTCACCGAGCGCAAGCTGAGCCCCCTCACCGGGCTGCCGCACCGTGATCAGCTGCGAGCGGCGCGGCGCCTCATACCGGCGCTGCGGCGGGGGAGGGCAGTGGCATGAGCTGCGGTGGTGCCGTCGACGGTGATGCGCAGGTGCTTCCGCTTGTCATGCATAGGTGACCGCCGGCAGTTTCCCGAGCATCGATTCTCAGGACGGAGCCGGTGGAAGGCAAGCCCTACGCAGGATCGTGTGGTAGGTGGTGATCCCGGCCAGAGATGTACTGCCAGCCTCGCTGACCGAAGGGGCCGCCGTCCTCCTGCTAGCCGGCGGGGAGGTGATCGAGATCGAGCGTGCAGGGTCGTCGGGCCGCACCGCTGTGTGCCCGGTTGCATTGGCCAGACCTACGTTGGCTTCAGCCCGGCCAGGAACTCCCCAGCGTCCGCACGTCGCTTGAACACGACGAGTCGCTGGTCAGGCCGCAGCGATGAGGTCAACTCCTGGAGCCGGGGGCGGTAGACGCGGTGGAAGCTCCACACGTAGCGCAGGTACTCCAGGTCCAAGCGCTCTGGGCATTCGGGCGCGACATCGGGCCGCACCCTGCCATGCCAGCCGACCAGCCTGCGGACGGCACCGAGCCGGCACAGCCAGCGGGAGTAGTCGAGCCAGATCACCGTGTCGGCACTGTCGAGCCTCTCGGCCAAGACGGCGAAGTAGTTGCCGTCCATGATCCACTCGGGTCGATCAAGAAGCCGGGCGTGAAGCACCCGCCACTCGGCCTTGTCAGGTTCACGCCACCCCGGCAGCCAGTACTCGGCGTCGAGGTGGATCACGGGAAGCCCGGTGGCCTGGCCCAGTTCTCGGGCGAAGGCCGACTTGCCGGCCCCGCAGGCCCCGATCACGGCGACTCGTTGCACCGCTCCATGTGAGCACAGGTTGGGTGGGGTTCACCAACCTGTTGGCCCTGCTCGAGCTGGCGCCGGCCATCATGGCGGCAATCCGGGCTCCGCCCCCAGGCACGCCCGAGCGGCTGGTCACCGAACGCAGGCTGCGGCCCTTGACCGGGCTGCCGCACGGCGAGCAACTCCGGGCAGCGCAGCGGTTCATACCGGCGCTGGTCCGGGGCAGGAAGACGGCGTGACCGCCAGGTGCTCCATTGCCGCTGCCCCGTTTCCCATTGGCTGTTGCCGGTCCGGGGCAACCGCGTCACTCTTCTGGAGTGCAGGACCTCGCCGGCGACATTCAGCGCGGGCCTCAGACCGACGTGATAGGGTCGTGGACGTGCAGGTCCGGTTCTACATCGATCCCGAAAGCGGGCAGGCTCACGTCCTCCGGCACGGGGTCACCGAGACGGAAGTGGAGGAAGCGCTCGACCGCCCGGGGGAAGATAGGGCAGGTCGCGAAGGGTCTCGGGTTGTCATCGGCCGCACCGTTGCTGGTCGTTGCCTGCGGGTGGTCTACGTGCCTGATCCCGAACCCGGTAGCATCTTCGTGATCACCGCCTACGAGCTTCGTGGGAAGCCGCTAATCGCCTATCGGCAGCGCATGAGAAGGAAGCAGAAATGATGACACATGGTGGATTCCCTCCAGGATGGGACGAGGCCCGCGTCCGGCTCGTACTCGAGCATTACGAGCAGCAGTCGGAGGAGCAAGCCGTAGCGGAGGATGAGGCTGCCGCCGAACGCGAGAGCGATACTCTGATCGCCGTTCCGAAGCCCTTGGTCCCCGCCGTCCGCGAGCTGATAGCGAAGCACAACCGGAAGGCCGGAGCCGGGGGCGACTAGCGGAGGCTGTCGCCGACCGGTGCTGTCGGCACGCCCGGCAGGATTCGAACCTGCGACCAGTGGATTAGAAAACCGTCCCAACCAGCATGAAACATGCTGGTTTCGCAATTCACCGACCGATTTGAGTGCGAGGAGTTGCGAGGAGCGACGCGTTCTGGGCAATCACAGCCCGAACCCGGAGTCAGTGGGCAATGCCAGGGCAATCACTGTGCGTGCGCTGGCGTCGACCGTGGTGACGGCGGTCGAGAGCGATGACCTCCGGGGTGCCCGCGCTGCTGCCGATGCGTTGGTGGCGTTCCTGCGTGCCCTGACGGGTGATGCCGCCGACACCGACAGCGGGAACGACAACGGCATGAGAGCCGGGCTGGCTTCGGCCAGCCCGGCAACCCCGCCGGTTTGCCTAGCCCCGCCTTTGGCCGCCTGAACAAGGAGAGCAACCCATGAACGATACTACGATACCGAATCGCGTACTCGCCCTGCTCGGCCCCACCGGCCGCGTTCAGCTTGCCCGCGAACTAGACCTGATACCTGACTCCGCGGCAGAAGCCGCGTTCACCAATCGCTCCGAACGCGAACAATGTGACCTCCTCCTCAAGGAGTGGAAACGGCGAGATTCGGAGCTTGTCCACCAGCAAATCATGGAGCTGGCCGACTGGGATGAGGACGAAGAGCATGAGTACATCGACTGGCGCGAGTAACCGTTCCCGGATGATGCGGGTGAGGCAGGTCAAGGTGGGCAAGCGCCTGCGCTCTCTGGACCCGGCTCACGTGGCCGAGCTGGCCGAGTCTATGCGCGACATCGGTCTGCAGAACCCCATCACCGTGACCGAGGCTGGCCGTCTCATTGCCGGCCGTCACCGCCTGGAGGCGGCAAAGAGGCTCGGGTGGAAAGAGATACCCGTCACCGTGGTCAAGCTGAGCCCGGTGGAGGCTGAGCTTGCGGAGATTGACGAGAACCTCATCCGCAATGAACTCTCCGTCCTCGAACGCGAGATACGGACGCCCTTCCAGCCATGTCCCCAGCGAGATCGCGCGGCCCTCGCCGCCGGGATGCGTTATGCTCCGGTCGGACGCCTCGTGGACGTGCCCGAATATCAGGACGTCGTA
>CAZSVU010000607.1:0-3193 GCA_964610275.1 uncultured Polyangiaceae bacterium
GAGGTCTCGAACGACACCTTGCCGCCGTGCTCCTGAACGATCTTTCGTGTCGTCAGCAGGCCGAGCCCCGTCCCCTTCCCCGTCGTCTTGGTGGAGAAGAAGTTCGTGAAGACCTTCTTCTTCACCTCGTAGTCCATTCCGGTCCCATTGTCGGCCACCTCGAAGATCAGTGAGCCGTTGCGGTCGTACACGGTCACCCGAACCTCACCCGCCGGGCCGTCGCTCGTCTCGCAGGCATCCAGAGCATTCGACACCAGATTCGACAGGCAGGTGTGGATCCCTTCGGCGTCCAGGCGTGCTGGCTTGGTGTCGCCGTGCAGCGGGCAGACGATCTCGATGCCCCGCAGCCGCCCGGTCTCGCGAAACAGGTCGACCACCTCTCGCGCCAACCGTTCGGGATCCACCCAGTCCACCACGGAGGTTCTCCCCCGCGCGAATTCCAGGAACTCGCGGGTGAACGAGGAGATCCGCGCCACGTTGTCCTCGAGCATCTGCCAGCCTTCCAGCAGCCGCTTGGTGTCACCGCGCTCGATTCCGGAGCGGGCGATGTACATGCCACCGTCCAGCCCCATGAGCACGTTCTTGATACCGTGCGCCAAGCCGGCCACGGTCTGGCCCACCGCCGCCAACCGCTCGGCTTCGAGCTTCTGCTGCTCCAGGAGCTTGGTGCTCGTGATGTCCGTCGACATCTCGATGATGAACGGAATCTCGCCGTCCGGTCGGACGAGCGGGATCAGGTGCACCAGGTAGAACGTCTGCGTGCCGTCGCGCACCACGCCGCGCTCCTCGCTCACGCGGATCTCCCCGTCCGTGAACGTGGCTGCAGCGGCGCAGTGTTCGCAGCGTTCCGACTTCTGCTTGTAGACGGAGTAGCACGGTCGACCCCGCCACTGCCCGTAGTTGCGCGCAAAGCTCGCGTTCGCCTCGACGATGGTGAAGCCGCGGTCGATGACGCTGATGCTGATGGGGACCTGATCCCAGAGTTGGGTACGGGTCCACTCTTTGATGTCCTGGGTGGTCATGCCTGCATGCGCGCGCGACATCGATCCCCCTGTGCGGCCGTGCGCAGTCCTGGTCAGTCGGTCTGCTGGCCCCCTCCGGTTCTGGGTTGATATGGTGCCAGTCGCCGAAGGACGGTCCCGTCCAACTCGCGGTGGCAGGTGGTGCACTCGCCAAACGCTTCGCCCAGCTTCTCCGGGTCCGCCTTGGCCTGCTCTTGATGACAGGTCACGCAGAGACCATGCATGGCGTCGAGATAGCCGGGAGCGCGCCCGGTCAGCCCCTCCTTCGGGGGTTGAATTCGCGAGCCTTCGACCACCATGTCCCGATGGCATTCGGCGCACGCCGTGGCAGTGGCTCGCGTCTTGGGTTGATGGGAATCGCGGTGACAGCGCGCACAACTCTGGTTCCCGTCCAGAGCGTCGATGTGGGATTCGTGGTCGAACGTGTCCGTCACCGAGTACATGTCGCGGTGGCAACTCGCACAACTCGAGTTCTTCTGCAGCGGCAGGTTCTGGTGGTGGCACTTCGCGCAGGATTCGGCGCCGTTCATCCGCTCGACGTGTGCGTCGTGAGGGAATGGGACCAAGCGCCCATCGCGATTTCCATCGATAAGTCGTAGCTCGACCTGCTCCGCGTCCTTCGGTGCGTCCTGGCCCACCCCGGCCAGAACGAACTCGGTTCCCGGACCCGGCTCGCGAGCGACACCGTACCCGTCGACAGCCCGGGTCTTCACCACGGGCGTGGCTTTGGGTTGCGCACCGAACAGCGCGTCCGTGGGCAGCAGCGCCACGGCAAACGCGAGCCCGAACACCAGCGCGAGCGAGTGGCGACGCGGAGCTCCGAGCGAGTCGGGGGTCATGGGGAGTAGGGAGCCGGGATCGAACCGCTTCCTCGCCTGCTCGGCACGAGCGCGCTCCGCCTCGGCTTCGTCTTCTTCGGGATACACCTTCAGCTTTTCGACGAAGAAAATGAACACCAGCAGCGCCACGGCCACAATCCCCACGCTCACCGAGACCTCCGGCCAGGTCGGGAAGTACGCGGTTCCTGCCGGACGGTCGAAGGCGACGATGCACACGTCGAACCGGTAGCCGATCATGCCGAACACGGTCATCAGCGCCGCTATCCCCAGCCCCCGCGGGCTCTTTCGCACCCTCGGGATCAGCAGGAGCAGACCGGGAACCACGGCACTGAGCGCAAGCTCGAACAGGAACAGGTTGCCCAAGAAAGAGCCGTCGAGGGCCTGCTCCAACAGCCCCCGAGCGCCGAGGTCACCCAAGCGGAGCGCCGCATAGAGCAGCAGCACGACCGCGGCGGCCCGGCCGAGGCCAGGAAGCAGTCCCATCCGCAGTGGGTGGCCGAAGTACCAAGCCGAGAAGTACGACTCCAGCGTCACGGTCATCAGCCCGAGCGCGATGGCAGAGATGAGGAAGAGCACCCAGATGATGGGGCTGTACCAGAGCGGGTGCAGCCGGTACGGCGCGATCAGGTACAGAGACCCCAGCGACGACTGATGCAGCGACGACAGGACGATGCCGGCAATGACGAACACGAGCGCGCCACGCTTCAACCCGCGGTGCAGCGCGTTCAGCACCGGGCGATTGAACGCCCGGTGCTCGAGGATCACCGGCGCAAACTCGAGCAGCAGCACCGTGAGGTACAACATCACGCACATGGCCACTTCGAAGAGCACCGAGTGCGGCTGCGGGTAGATGGCAGGGTGCCAGATGTGCCACGGCAGACCGAGGTCGTAGGTGAGCCCCACCGCCACGGCGATGTAGCCGAGAAACGCGGTCAGAATCGCAGGGCGAACAAACGGCCGGTACCGTTCCAGACGGAAAATGTACACCGTGGCAGCCAGCACGAAACCTCCCGCTGCCAGGGCCACGCCCGCCATCACGTCAAAGGCGATCCAGAATCCCCACGGGGCGGCGTCGGACAGGCCGGTGGTCGCGCCCAGTCCGGCGCGGAACCGGGCCAAGGTCACCACCAGCAGCACGCCGACGATAGCCCACAGGGTCGTCTTGAGCACTCGCTGTCGAGGCGTCATCAGCTTTCCTCCTCGCCCTCGGCGTCTGAGTCCGCTTCCGGTTCCTGATCTGGATCGGGCTCGCGTTCGGGCTCCGGTCGCGACTTGGCCTCGGCTCGAGCCGCTTCGGCTGCAAGCTTCTGGCGGCGGCCCGAGACCCACCAA
>CAZSVU010000608.1:0-3173 GCA_964610275.1 uncultured Polyangiaceae bacterium
TCCCATGTTTCGGCGCCCGCTGGCGGCCGGCGAAACATGGATCAAGGATGGGTTGGACTCGCGGCCCCCTGGACAGCCCGCCCGCCCTGGGGTAGGCCACCCTCTGACGAGGGTCGATAAGGGCTCCATCAACAGCGCGTCTCGAACCCCGCCAGGCCCGGAAGGGAGCAACGGTAGGGAAAAGCGGGTGTGATGGGCCCACTCTCGCTCGAGCGAGAGCGAAGCTCGAGCGAGCGCCGTACCAGCGTTGTGTGGTGAGGCGGAGCCCCCCGGCCAACGCCGTACACCGGCTGCTTCAGAACGAAGACGCGGTCCACGCCGTCACCGCACGCATCCTGGGGTGGAGACGGCGGGGGGACGGCCAGGAAGAAGGAAGGCGCCGTCCGCCTGGTGGTTGGCGGGCTCCTGGGGGCCCGCCAACCGGGCGGGCTGTGGGACGGAAGGGGAAGATGGTTGTCGCACGCTCTGCGGCGTGGGGACGGCCGGCGCTTGCACCCACTTCACGGCGTTGAAGCGTACTTCGCGTCTACCCCATCTACGCCGTTGGGACGGCCGATACTTGCACCCACTCCACGGCCCTGAATCTAGCCCCCTCCAGCTTCGCTGGAGGGGGGGTCTTCATACGCCACTTCTGCCCCCCACGGCGTCTTGAGCCAGGTCACCCCGCCGTCGCGTCGACAGATGTAGTCGGGCTGAATGGGGACCTTCCCATGGCCCCCAGGCGTATCGACGATCAGCTTGGGTAGTGCAATTCCACTCAGGCGGCCCTGCAACTCGGCCATGATGCGTAACCCGGTGGCGATGGGTGTGCGGAGGTGGCCCGTTCCCACGGCGAGGTCGGTCTGATGCAGGTAGTACGGGTGCACGCGCTCAGCCACCAGGGCACGGAAGAGTCGCCGCAGCACGTCGGCATCGTCGTTCACGCCGCGCAAGAGTACCGTCTGGTTCAAGAGCGGAAAACCGCTCTCCGCAAGCCTCCGGCACGCTCGCCGAGCTGCAGCGGTCAGCTCCAGGGGGTGATTGAAGTGCGTCATCACCCACAACGGGTGATACGGCTGCAGCGCCGCGACCAGCTCTGCGGTGATGCGTTGGGGCAGAGTTGCCGGCAGGCGCGTGGCCAGGCGAATCGTCTCGACGCTCGACACCGTACGCAGACCCGCCAGCAGCCGCACTAGGCGGCCCGTTCCGAACAGCAGCGGATCGCCACCACTGACGATGACGTCCCGCACCTCGGGATGACGTCGCAACTCGTCGAGCGTCCGGCCCAGCCAGGCGCGGGAGCCCAGCTGCCGACAATTGCCGACCAGACGACGGCGCGTGCAGAACCGACAATGCACGGCGCACTGGTCCGTTGCCAACAGCAGCGCCCGATCCGGGTAGCGACGGATGAGCCCGGGCGCGAGCTCATGCGTTTGCTCGCCCAGCGGGTCGTCCCGATCGCCGGGGGAAGCGTTCAGCTCGAGCCCGTGAGGCACCACTTGACGCCGAATCGGGCACCCAGCGTCACGCGCGTCGCACAATGACAGCGTGTACGGGGTCACGCAGATTGCCAGACCGGTCTGCTCTGCCGCCTCGGCACCGGTCCGCTCCGCCGCAGTGAGCTCCAACCTACTGGCGAGCTCGGCCGCAGTCCGGATCCGATGCCTGAGTTGCCAGTGCCAGTCATCCCACTCGGACTGAGTCGGAGCGCGCTGGCCGGGCCGCACGACCCAGTCGACCGAGGAGCTGTCACGGCTTGGTTCTGCCACTCGTGCCGCTGGCTGCACCACGCTTCTCCGGGGTCGGGACCTTGACCTTCGCCAGGGCCGCTTCGTCCACTTTGACCGGGAACCTGCGACGCAGCTCCGCCTCGAGCTTCGCCTCTGCAGCGCGAATCCTTTGCTGGCCCAGGGTAACCCGAATGCTGCGCTGGGCGTCGGTATAGTCGCGCTGTCGCGCATCGGTCTTGCCGGTCAGGCGCACGACATGAAAGTGCTTTCCGGCGGCCACCACCTGGCCATACACCCCGCCGACCTCCTTGATCTCGAAGACCGCGGCTCGCAAAGGCTCCGGCACCCGCGCATTGTCCCCACGCTCGCCCTGGCGGGAGACGATCCCCAGGTCCCCCGCGAGCTCCGCCGGCTGTGCCCCGCTGGCCTGCTTGGGCCGGTCGAGGCTGTGCCGTTGCACGAGCTGCCCCCACTCCGTCGGCGACGCCTTCAGCCCCTCTTCGAGCACCCGCTGGGCCAGCTTCTCATCACTGACCTCGATGTGTGCGACCCGGCGGCGCTCGGGCTCGAAGAATTCCTCGCGGTGTTGCTCGTAGTACGCTCGAACCTCCCCTTCCGGGATGGCCTCGGGCCCCGGCTGCTGCGCGCGCAACCGCGTCAGCACTTCGTCACGAAGCACCTGGCGTATCCGTTCGACCGTTTTCGGATCGCGATCCAGCCCGCGACGGCGAGCCTCCCCGGCCAGCAGTTCCACGCGGATGATCTCGTCGAGCAGTTGTCGGCGACGCTCCGGCGACTGGTAGCGGAGCCGCTCGAACTGATCCATCCGGTCCAGCACGGCTGCGTAATCGCCCAACGTGATGGTCCGGTCCCCGACTTTGGCCAGCACCTGGGAGGCAAGCTCCGGGGTTAGCTGACCAGGCGCGGCACTCGCTGACGCGGCTCCGCCTACGGCCGGAGTCGGCTCGCGATCACATCCGCCGGAGGCCAGCCCCGACAGCCCCACGCCCCCCCCGAGCACGAGCAGGAGGGCGACTCTCCGGCCCCATTCGGTCCCGGTCATGACGGCCCGCAATACTACGACCGGCAGGACCGCGCCAAGTAGCCCCCGAACGGAGTTCGGGGGCCGCTCATCAGCGCGGTAGTCCTGCTGCAGAAATAGCCCCCGAACTTCGTTCGGGGGCGGACTGGGGGGATGCAGCCGCTGCACTGCGGTGGGACGCGGCCCCCAAACCCCGTTCGGGGGCTACTTGGGGGGGATGCAGCCACTCCACTGCGGTGGGACGCAGCCCCCGAGCTCTGCTCGGGGGCGACTTGGGGGGGGATGCAGCCACTCCACTACGGTGGGACGCAGCCCCCGAGCTCTGCTCGGGGGCGACTTGGGGGGGATGCAGCCACTCCACTGCGGCGGGACGCAGCCCCCGAGCTCTGCTCGGGGGCGACTTGGGGGGGGATGCAGCCACT
>CAZSVU010000609.1:0-3146 GCA_964610275.1 uncultured Polyangiaceae bacterium
CTCGGGGCATCCCGGACGGTCGCGCCCGGTCGGCGCGAAAGATCCCCCCAGCGACCCCCCCGCGCGACCTGCCGCGACGGACATGACCCTCGCCAGCCAGTCGGCGTCGGACCAGTTTCGTCAGGGTTAGGTGAGTCAGAGCGACGCGTCGGTTCCTGAACATCCACCGACGTTGCCGTTCATCTCCTGGAAGACGACCGACGGGATCTCGCCGGTGATGGCGGGCACCGTGTCGACGAAGACATTGCCCGCCGCGTCGGTGATCTCGAGCTCATACGGGCCCATGCCGAACCCCTGACTGTCGAGCCAGTAGTTGTAGTCCACGCGGGTCAGGGTCCGGACGATCCCGCTGGCGTTCGCGTACCGCACACCGACGATGGGCAGGTTGTGATTGCGGAACGTGATGGCGGTCCAGAAGGTGCTCGTGCCGTCCTTGAACGCATACTCCATGTTGGAGGTGAAATTGCACTCGACGTACTGCCACTGGACGTCGAGGACGCCCACCGAGAGGTCGGCGAAGACCTGGAACGCATCCTGGTTGAGATCGATGTGGTGCGAGCCCGGGTAGCACCACTCGGGGTTCGCTGCCGCGGGGCATTCGTCGGCCAGCATGACGTCGAGGGTCCTGCCGGTAGACGGGTGGTAGACACGGATGCAGGCGCCGCAGGCCGCGGACTCGGCGTAGTCTTCCTCGTTGATGGCAGCGTAGTACTCGGGGAGGCCATCCGGCGGATAGCTGCAGTGAGGCAACGCGCCGCCCAGCGTGAACCAGGTGGCAGTGCTCTCGAAGACCTCGGTCCCCGGACAGACGTCCCCGCCGCTCCAGTCTGGAGGCGGCCCGGTGGTGATGTCGGTGGGGCCACCGAACGCGGAGGTCACGCACTCGGACATGGGGCGGCAGGCGTCGTCGCAGTACACGAGCCCGTCGGGACAGATGCACGCGCCCCACTCGCAGGGCAGATCGCCAACGCACACGGCGCCACAGGCGCCGCACTGGTTGGGGTCGTCGCGAATGTTGACGCAAGTGCCGTCACAGTACGCCTCTCCCACCGGACAGACACACGAACCCCACTCGCAGCTGCCGGGTGAATAGCAGGTCGCCCCGCAGCTCCCGCAGTGGTTCGGGTCGTTCATGACCTGGGCGCACACACCGTCGCAGCACTCGCCCACACAGATCTGACCGCAGTCGCCGCAGTTGGCGAAGTCGGCGAGCACGTCGGTGCAGGTCCCGCTGCAGTCGCGCTGCCCCGGTGGGCAGTCCAGGCTCTCACATTGACCGACGTTGCAGAACTGTCCGGCCGGGCACGCATTGTTGCAGCTGCCGCAATGCTCCTGGCTATCGCTGGTGTCGACACACACGCCGGAGCACAGCTCTTGGTTGTTGGCACACCCGCAGGTTCCCTGAGTGCAGCTCTGTCCGGTGCCGCACACGGTCCCGCAGCTGCCACAGTTGTTCGGGTCGACGGCGGTGTCCACACACGCGCCGGCGCAGAGCACGGCGGTACCCGAGCAGGTGCACGTGCCACCGATGCAAGTCTGGCCCGCCTGGCAAGCGTGGTCGCACTGCCCACAGTGCGCAGCGCTGGTGGCCAGGTTGGCGCAACTCTGACCGCACAGGGTCTCCCCCGCCGCACAGCTCGACTGACACTGCCAGGCCGAGCACAGCTGACCGGCAGCGCAGGCGTTGTTGCAGGCCCCGCAGTGGCTGGGGTCTGACTGCAGGTCGGCACAAACGGCGCCGCACAGGGTCTGGCCCACCGGACACGGATTGTCGGTCGCGCCTCCGGTGCCACCCAGCGGCCCGGCGCCGCCGCTGGGCCCCACGGTGTTGCCGCCGGATCCCAGTGGCCCTGTGCCACCGAGGGGGCCGGTCCCTCCAGCCGCAGGACCGCTGCCGCCTACCGGTGCGGCCGGGCCCCCACCAGAGGACGGATCGCCGGTGGCTCCGGCGCTGGACCATGCGCCGCCAGTCGTCACGGACGCGTCTGCGGCGGGCGTCGCTCCCCCGTCGCCACTGGGGTCGGGGGAGCAGCCCGTGCGGAGCAGAGCGAACCCGGCGGCAGCGGCCAGGGCGCCCCACGCCACACCGCGGCGACCTCCTCGTCGGCAATCACTTCCCTGCCCTGCCCGCATGGCACACCTCTCCTCTCGGACGCGAATCCATTTCGATGAGCGCGTGAAGCTACGGCCTTATTCGATGACCGTTCCGCAGGGGAACTCCACACTGAGCTCCACCCCTGCTGTCCCCTGCACGGTCTGACACGTGGTCTGGCAGAGCTCAATCTGACTGGGCACCTCAGGGTCGGCCGGATCGTACAGGTACTGCCAGCCCATTCCGCTCGCACACCCCTGATCGTGGTTGATGCCGGTGGGGATGGTGTCGACCGTGACCACCACCGCCACGTCGTCGTACTCCACCAGCTCCCCCGGCGCCTCGGCCTGGACGTCTGGCACTGGGACGGTGCAGCTCAAGTGATGTTCGCGGATGGATGACAGCTCTTCGACGATACTCGCGGTCGTGGCCGCGGGATTGTCGGGCACGATGATCGCCGCCGTGCCAGTGCCGCCGGCCAGGGCGATCTGGTTGAGCGCCGACAGTCCATCGGGATCGTCTGCGATCCCGATTACGTAGGTCTCAATGCCGTCTGCCAATCCGTCTGCGGCGACGGTGGCGATGTTGGGCACGGTGTTCTCCAGCGGGTCGGTGCACCCCGGCACCGACTGGCCGTCGACGGAGAAGGCCGGCAGCCCGTCCGTGAGCAGAACGACGACCGTGATCGAATCAGGCTGATCTTCCATGATCGACCGCGCGTAGTTCAGCGAGCCCAGCAGCGCCGGCAGGGTCGGCGTGCCACCAGCCGGTATCGTGGCGTTGATCGCCATCAGGAAGGGTGAGGTCTCGGGCGTGAGCGTGGACAACTCGAGCAACGGCACCGTGGGGGTTTCGTAGACATCCACCCTACAGGTCGCGGTGAGGTCGCCATTGGCCGGGAAGAACTCCAGCGACGCGTACGTGGCCTCCCCGCCGGGTTGGCTGAAGAACGCCAACAGGCCGTCACGCACCGGATTCCAGCGCGTCTCGGTGTTGTCCCAACCATCGCCCACGCCCATGCTGCCAGACTTGTCATAGATGAAGATCAGGTTGA
>CAZSVU010000610.1:0-3144 GCA_964610275.1 uncultured Polyangiaceae bacterium
CGGTCAAAGAACGAGCCCGCTAGACGATCGTACGGCCGTGCCAACCATCGGCACAACCTATTACAGGACCACTGCCTCTTTCCCTCGAGGCTTCAGCTGGCGACCGTGCCTTGATCTTTTCCATGAGCTGGCTCGTCAGCTTCTTCACCCAGTCCGTGGCCGTCTGGTAGATGCGGCCCTGGCTCTCGCTCGTCGCCTGGGCGTGCATCAGCAATACCATCGGCGTCGAGCAGGTGCAGGACGTCACCGCGTGGCTCGGGGACAACGGCTTCAAGGGCTTCCTCGGAGAGTTCGGGGGCAGTGCCCGCGCCGCGTGCCTCGGTGCCGTCGACAACCTGATGACGTACCTGGGGGAGAATTCCGACGTCTGGTTGGGCTGGACCATATGGGCCTCCGCCGAGTGGAGCATCCAGCACAACGTCCCCCCCGGTGAATGGCGAAGACACGCTGCAGATGCGCGTGCTGATGCGTCACCTGGACGCGCCCTGCGGAGTGCCGAGCTGCCGAGTTGTGGGTCAGCAGAACCTGGCCATGAGGCGAAGATGCGATGAAGTGGCTGGCATCTGGCAGCGTCGTTCCGGTCGAAGTGGCTTTCAATACGCCGTCTTGAAGCAGACGGCTGCCCCCTTGAACACGAGGTCACCGATACTCGGGCCTCAACGCAAATACGCGCTCAACGGCGCAATCCAAGGAGGCAGCCATGCAGCATGTTGCTATCGATCTAGGCGGAAAGGAATCGTGGATCTGTGCTCGCGCCGAAACCGGGGCGTCTAGGCAGAACAAAGCGTATTAGGATCGGTCAAGCTGAGGGAGGAGCGGGAGTTGACCATAAGGAGTAGGGCGATTGCGGGAGCGCGCCAGGCACCGTAGTGGGCACGGACGCCGCGACGTGGTGGTCGGAACGAGCACGGTTTCGCAATCGGCAGATTGGACGGAGCTGGTGGCGCGGCAGACGCCACGAGGCTGCCGCCCGCCATGGAGAAAGTGTCCGGTCGGAGGGACGCAGACGGCCTCGGAGAGGCCGGTCGGATGAATGCGACTGCATAGGATCACGGATGGGCGGTGTGATCAGCCCCGTGCGGCGGGCAGTTCGGGAGGGCGATGCAGGGGCGATTTGGGGAGTAGGATGGATCCCGGCATGGCCGCTCGTGGATACAGCCGAGGTGATCCATTTCCAGTGATGCGGACGAGCGGTCATGCCGCCCTCGGAGGTGCTCGGGGGGTGAGGCTGGAGCGCGAGAGGCTCTGGCGCAGAAGCGCAGGGCTACCGCAGCAGCGACAGGTTCCGATGTCGATGCCAGTAATCCGGTAGATGACGTCGCGCCATCTGGCAGTACGGAGGCGTGGCGTGGGTGTGTTCTCGGGCTCGGTCTCCAACGCGACCTTGGTCGAGAGCAGGGTGCGAGCTGTCGGCAGTCGGGTGGTGGAGTGGCTCGCCGACATGAGGCCGTAGTGACGGATCTTGGTGAAGCCCTTCGGCAGCACGTGGCGTAACCATCGCGACAGGAAGGTCACGCCGTCGAGGGTGATGTGCTCGCCCGTCTTGGTGCGGAAGGTGACGCCATGCTCATCCATCGACACGAGGCGTTGGTTCGAAATCGCTACCCGATGGGTGTACTTCCCCAGGTACTCGATGACCTGCTCGGGCCCACCGAAGGGGCGCTTGCAGTACACGTTCCAGTTTTTGCGGTACAGGCTGGTGATGAGCGCGGCGAAGCGGGTCGGGTCGCCGACGCGCAGCGTGCCACGGCGCTCAGCGCGGCACAGCGCGTCGAGCAGCTTGCCGCGAAACAGCTTGCCCATGACCTGTACCGGGAAGAGAAAGTCCGGATGGGTGGAGATCCAGCGGCCAGCCTCGGCGTCGAGCGCTCCGCCGGTCACGACGCAATGCAGGTGTGGGTGGTAGTCGAGCTTCTGCGTCCACGTGTGCAGCACCGCGGTGACGCCCAGCTCGCCGCCGAGACGCAGCGGGTCCTCTCCGAGCTGTAGCAGCGTCGCCGCGGCGCACTGTGAGAGCAGAGCGTAGACGACCCTCGGGTTGGCCCATGCCAGACCGCGCAGTTGGGCCGGCATCGTGAAGACCACGTGGAAGTAGTGGGTCGGCAGGATCCGCTCCAGTCGGCCCGCGATCCACTTGGCCTGCGCCACGGCTGGACACTTCGGGCAGTGTCGGTTGTGGCACGAGTTGTACGACGGATCGCTCACCGTGCCGCAATCGAGGCAGACGGTGACGTGCCCACCGAGCGCAGCCGTCCTGCAGCGCTCCACGGCGTCGAGGACTGCGCGCTCGGTGAGAGTCAGGGCATGCTGCTGCTCGTAGGCTCTGCGGAACGCGCGGACGAGGTCCGCGAGCTCCAGCGGAGCCCGACCTCCCTGCGCTGACTCGGCCGAGCCAGCGCAGGGGTCGCTCTGGCACATGCGCCTACCCGGTGCGGCGACGCTGGCGGCGAGCCCTACGCGACCTTGGCGGCGTGGCGGTCTTGCGCAGCCGATCAGCCGGGCTCTTGGTCTTCCGAATCATCACCGGGCTGACCTGCGCGTAGCGTGCCGTGGTCGTGATTGAAGCGTGCCCGAGCAGCACCTGCAACGTCCGTAGGTCAGTGCCGGCCTCCAGCAGGTGGGTAGCGAAGCTATGGCGCCTATGTCTCTCAAGACATAGGCGGCACACCAAAGCCATGCACATGCTCCAAGCTGGCGTCGCGTTGATCCACATCCGCGACATCCTCGGCCACGTCGACATTCGCACCACGGAAGTCTACGCGCGTGCCGACCTCAACATGAAGCGAAAGGCGCTAGAGAAGGTGGCGGCCGCCCCGACTGCCGTGGTGAAGCCCAACCTGAGCAGTTGGCACGAGAACAAGGATCTCCTGGACTGGCTCTCCTCACTCTAGCGGCGCGATTATGCGCTGCCTCCTGCGTCCCGAACCCCGAAACGGACGACCTGGCGAACGAGTCCGCGCATAATGACCGCCAGCGCATAATAGATTCCGCACCTCAGGTACCTGCGTAGCTCCTGCTCGACGTACTTCGGAAGCCCGCGTGCATGGCTGTCATGGGCGTGTTCGAGAAACGTTTCGAGGTGCTCGGAAACCAGCCGGTACAGGAGCGTCCTCTCCGGACGACGCGGTTCGTACCGCTGGCCGT
>CAZSVU010000611.1:0-3142 GCA_964610275.1 uncultured Polyangiaceae bacterium
ACCATCCCATGTTTCGGCGCCCGCTGGCGGCCGGCGAAACATGGATCAAGGATGGTCCGGTCGCCCGCCATCTTCCCTGTCGAGCTTCCCTCCGCTAGGATGCCGCGCCTTTGGCCCCCGGGCTCGGGGGTCTTCCTGTGCTGTGCCGTCTCCGGTCACAGAGCCATTGCGCAAGGAGCCCCGTGCATCTCAGCTTCATTCGTAGGTCCGTTTCCGACTCACTCCTGGGCGTCTGCCTGGCACTGCTCACGACCTCCTGCCTCACGCCGCCCGCCAACACGGCAGGTGCGGGGGCGGGCCAGAACTCAGGTGCCGGGTCCGATCCCGGCCCCCGCGAGTTCACCCATACGTCGCCGGAGCTCATGTCGGAGATGGGGCTCGGCTGGAATTTGGGCAACAGCTTGGACGTCCCCACCGGCGAGACCGCATGGGGCAACCCACGGGTGACTCCCGGCCTGTTGCGCGCGGTGGCGAAGGCCGGTTTCAATCTGGTCCGCATTCCGGTCACTTGGTCGCCGCACACGGGGCCGGGGCCGGACTACGTCATCGAGGCGAGCTGGCTCGAACGCGTAGCGGAAGTCGTGGGCTACGCTCGCTCTGCGGGGCTGCATGCCATCATCAACGTGCATCACGATGGAGCCGACGGGTTCGATGGCGTAGAGTGGATCACGCTGAATGACGCCAACGGTGAAACGACCGAGGTGAACAATGCCGCCGTCCAAGCGCGCTTCGTGAAGGTCTGGACCCAGATTGCGAACCACTTCTCCGGCTATGGGGAGGAACTGCTATTCGAGTCGATGAACGAGATTCACGACGGCTACGGCAATCCCGATCCGCGCCACTTCACCTTCATCAACGAGTTGAACCAGCAGTTCGTGAACTTGGTTCGCGCAACTGGCGGCAACAATGCCAAGCGCCATTTGGTCGTCCCCGGGTACAACACGAACATCGAGCACACCATCAAGGGTTTCAAGCTGCCCGAGGACGCCACCCCCAGCCACCTGATCCTCTCCATACACTTCTACGACCCCTACCTGTATGCACTCCAAGCCAAGACGCACACGTGGGGCAAGGGCTCTCCGGGCTGCGACGACTGGGGCCAGGAGGATCACGTGGTGGCCCAGTTCGACCAGTTGAAGTCGACCTACGTGGACCAGGGCGTTCCGGTCATCATCGGTGAGTACGGCGCCACCCACCAAGAGGACCACAAAGACTATCGCCGCTACTACATGGAGTATGTCACCAAGGCGGCAGCCGACCGGGGGATCGTGCCGGTTTACTGGGACAATGGCGGTCGCGGCAGTGGAGGGGAGAAGTTCGCGCTCATCGACCGGCGCGCCAACAACGTGCTCTACCCGGAGTTGATGGAGGCGATGCTGCGAGCCGCCACGAAGTCGTACTCGCTCAACGACATTGCCTTGCCCAGGCCCTCAGAGTGACGGGGTAGGGGATTCTCGCGAAACGTGGCCCGTGCCGGCAAAGGTAAGACCGCGCTTCGCGAGATGGTCTGTAGGCTTGCGGCCAGTCGCGGAGATCTCCTACAGGCTGGGCACGGTCCAGTCGGCCCAGCGAGACTCGCCGAAGCTGTAGCCGCCGTCGGTCCTCGTGATGCCGATGTTCCCACCCTGCTGCAGCAGGAACTCGTTGGTGTAGTCCGTGATCTCAAGCTGCTGCGAGTCGTTTCTCTCGGGCTGTCTTCCTGAGTTCTATGGTGAAATAGTCCCCATGTTCCAGGTACTGGTCCAACTTGCGACGTCAATATTCCCATGGTTGGCGTGCGTATCGAGGCCACCCGTCGTTGCGCTACCATCACCTTTGAGGAACTTCTGGATCATGGCTCTCAGTGGCTCTGCGTATTCAGGGCGCACAGAGCAGTGGTTGCCGTCATTGGTGTTTCCCAGGTACCACAAGGCATCTGCTCTACCCATCGCATCGTAGACCTCATGGGCAGCAGCACAGCCGAGGTAGTTGGCCTTGTATGACAAGTGGTCGATGTGGGGGTTGTCCATCATCAGCAGCCCGCGTGGAGCGTACATGGCAGCTACGTCGCTCATGTCCACTGGCATATCGAATGAATAGCTTCCCGACGTGGGGCCGAACCAGCTGGCTTCGCCATTGCAGCTAGATAGAGTCTGACCGCCATACACAGGCAGAGCTCGAAGTGGCGCTGGACCACCAGTACCAGGCTCCAGCGGAAGACCCAGCGCGATGCGTTGGTCGAAGGCGCCAATCACGAAGGCGGCCTTCCCAAAACGAGAACATCCGTGGACTGCGATCTTGGTGGGGTCTATCACACTGGGATTTTGCTCGAGCATGTCGATGATGCGGCTAACGCCCCATGCCCATGCGACGAGCGCACCGGTATTCCCGCGATAGTCAGGGTTTGCGTCGAAGTACTTCCCGGTTGTGAAATCACCAGACGCTTCCGAGGAAATGGCGTAGGCATCGTACTCTATGGTCGCCACCCCCTCGCTGTTGAGTACCTCTGGGTTCAAGCTGTTGAACGAGCTGATCACTACTACCGCGGGGTAGGGCGCTGAGCCGCTGCTTGGCAGGCTTACGCCGCCGCTGAAGGAAGTGCTTCCACCTGGGTTATCCACATTGACCGTATAGCTGGAGTTCGAGACGCTGCCCGACACCGTGCCACCGATGCTGGCCGGAGGTGGGGCTTTTTCGCCCAGCATCCGCGCCTCAGCCTCAACGACCAGCTCACGACGCCTGCAGCGCCAGTCCTCCATGGTCTGAACCTGTGTCCCATCCCACATCGTGAAGGGATCCGGCAATGTACTGGAGGAAGCTCCGTTGGAGCCGCTGGGAGAAGTTATCTGGCAGTCATACCCCGTATCTTCCTCGCTGGTGGCGCCGCCGCCGGTACCGCTCCCGCCGGTGCCCTGACCACCGGTGCCGTCGCCGCCGGTACCCTGACCACCGGTGCCGTCGCCGCCGGTGCCCTGACCACCGGTGCCGTCGCCGCCGGTGCCCTGACCAATGGGGGTGCAGGTCCACAGCGAGTCGGCGCCACAGACGCAGTCTCGGTCGCTGCGTTCACACACCGCGGTATCCACTGCGGGATTGCATGCGTCTCCGGTGTCGACGCCCGACACGCACGTGCTCTCGCCGCCCCCCGTTCCTCCGGTTGCCG
>CAZSVU010000612.1:0-3125 GCA_964610275.1 uncultured Polyangiaceae bacterium
CGTGGGTCTGGTCGATGGCTGGCCCGTCGACTTCAACGAGGAGCGGATCGGGTTCATCAGCCTGGACGGGCGCGAGGTGCTCGTAAGTCGCGACCGCATCTGGTCGCTGGAGTACCTGGAAGAGCTGCCGCCGCGGGCGCGCCCGACCCGGCGCCAGGAGCTGACGTTCGTGCATCCCCACGCGGTGGGGTTCTGCAACGCGGCGCCTCCCAAGCCCTCGGCCCGTGCCCTGTATCCGCAGCAGTTCATCAACGACGGCGTGGTGATCAAGCGCGAGCTGGACCGACTGATGGAGGGCCACCAAGGCGTACGAGAATACGAACGTGACCAGGTGTTCTACCCGGTGCCGCAGCTCTATCGGGAGCGTACGGTTCTCGGACTCTGGGTTTCCCACGGGCAGAAGCATGGCGCCACACCGGGGCGGCCCAACAACTTCACGCCGGTCTTGACGGATCAGGTCTCGCTGGGCCCCTTCCGCTACCAGCACATCTTGGTGACCGGTGCTGCCCCGATGCCATTTTCGGTGCACACCGAGGTGCAAACCCAGATCTACTATCGGTTCAAGGCCGCCTACTTCCACGCGTCGGCGATGTTCGACCCAAACCTGCTCATGGTCGGGAGCGAGTATTTCGGCTCGGCAGGCGACCTGGCCTCGAACCACCCGGATCTCAGGATGTGGGAGTTTCTGATGGTGGAATTCGGGTTTGACTGGGGTCCGGTGGCCCTACAGCTCTCGCCTGGCGCCGGGGCGGTCGTGACTGCCCGTTCGGGTGATCTCTTCAACAGCACCGAGCTTCCTCTTTTCCGCTTCGGGCCCCGCATCCGCTTCGTCTCCTGGATGGCCGAGGCCTGGCTCGGCTTCTCCGAACGAGACGGAGACGTGCCGCTTCGCTGGGCGCGCCTGAACGGCTGGTTCGACTACGACGAGAACCTGCGCATCAGCGCCAGTGTGCTGGCCCGACAGATGGACCTCCTGCACTATCCGGACTACCCACTGGAGCCGTGGCGCATGTCCGAGCGAGCGTATGCCGGTTGCGCCGAGGCGCGTTACACCCTGCTGCATCGCTACGACGTCGGCGCCCGCTTCTCCGTGGAGACCGCCGCCACCCGCGCCCGCACCGAGACGGGCGAGCCTATCGACCAGGCCCGCACCACCCACCTCATCGGGAGCTGGTATGTGGGACTGAGCTTCTAGATCGGGGAGCCTCGGGACGACCTCACGACTGCGGGTTCTGGGTGCGCTGGCGCAGCTCCGCCGAATCGTCGACCGCGCCGGGAGCCGGCACATCCGGCGCCCGTGACGAGACCACTGATGAGCACGGCGAGAGTCACCCCCGAGAAGCGGAACTTTTTCGCGCGGGCGCAAAGAGGTCCCACCGCCGACCCGCTGGGGGCTGGGTGCGACGACCCCGGGAGCGCAGTTCCGCACGACTGCAGTTGCATTCGGCCTCAGTGGCGTGGTTCAAGAACGGGAGAACCTCTGCGCGCCCGCCCCTGCGTCCATGGCGACCAAGAAGTACCCCACGTCGCGCTCCGCGCGCTTCACCAAGCTCGGCGCGCTATCCGCCAAGGTGGGGTCGAGCTATTTCGGTCATGCGGTGCGGGGCGCGGTGCAGACCGCCGAAGGCAAGGCCAAGTCGCTCTTGAAGACCAACACCACGAACGCGGTTCGCGTCGCGCGCACCTTTGGCGAGCTCAAGGGCGCGGTCATGAAGGTGGGGCAGATGTTGAGCCTGCAGGAGGATCTGCTGCCTCCCGAGATGCGCGAGGTGTTGCGCGGCTTGCAGAATCAGGCACCCCCGGTGCCCTTCTCGAACCTGCTTCCGGTCTTGCGTGCCGAGCTGGGGGATCGACTCGATAGGTTGGTGGAGATCTCCGAATCGGCCCACGCCAGCGCTTCGATCGGCCAGGTGCACCGCGCGACGCTCGACACCGGTGAACAGGTGGTCATCAAGATTCAGTATCCAGGTGTCGAAGAGATGGTCGAGTCCGACCTGCGCAACATCCGGGCGTTCGCCAAGTCCTTGCGCTGGGTGACTCCCCTCAAAGTTGATCTCGGCAAGTTCCTGAATGAAGTCCGCAGCAAGCTCATCGAGGAGCTCGACTACCGGATCGAGGCCCGCAACATGCAGCGGTTTCGCGGCATCTTTCGCGACGACCCGCGCTTCATCATCCCGCGGCCCGTGGAGGATCTCTGCACTCGCCGTGTGCTCACCTCCGAGTTCCAGCCTGGCATCAGTGCCGACGAGCTCTGCAGTCCGTCAGTGGCCCAGGCGCGGCGGGACGAGGTGGGCACGAAGCTATTCGACGCGGTCTGGACTCAGTTCTTCCAGCATCACATCCTCCAGGCCGATCCGAACTTCGCCAACTTCGCCTTCACCGATGACGGAAGGATCGTGATGTACGACTTCGGATGCGTGAAGGAGTTCAGTGCGGGATTCGTTACCGGTTTTCGAGCCCTGGCGCGCGACGCGCTCGACGCCCGATATGAACAACTGGAAGCCGATCTGGCGCGCCTGGGGTACATCGACCTCGGCCGGGAACGGCTTTCCGAGTCCGTCTACCGCGACTATGCGGACGCCATCTGCGGCGGCTGGCGCAGGCCCGGGGCGTACGACTTCGGCGCCACCACCATCCGAGAACAGATCATCCACCTGAACCAGCAGCACTGGACGAAGGTCTTCGACTACGACGCGCCCGCAGAAGCCATCTTCCTGGAGCGGACTCTCGGTGGCATGTTCGGCAATCTGGTGAAGCTGCGCGCCCGCGTCCCCATGCACGAGTTGCTGGGGAAGCACTTGGGCGACCCGGCTGGCTCGCTCACCACGTCCAAAGAATGACTCGAGCGAACGTGTTTCGACGGTGGACGCCTTGAATCCCGCGGAGCGCTGCTCGGAGTCGAGACGGTGCCCTCGACCTCGCCCGTGCCCTCGACCTCGCCCGTGCCCTCGCCCGTGCCCGTCCCCGTTTCCCCCTTCCAACGCGCGTGGCGGGGCCCCACCCCAAAACCGTCGCGCCAGTTCTCACCGCAACTAGCGCCGCGAACTAGCTGGTTCCCGGCGCCAAACGCCGCAATTGACGGAGGCTACCGCGGCCGCTCGGCGTCGTCGAGGGTCGCTGGGCAC
>CAZSVU010000613.1:0-3119 GCA_964610275.1 uncultured Polyangiaceae bacterium
GCGTTGCTCGCTGCGCTGCCTGCTCACGTACTGCGTGTACGCTCCGCGGGCTGCTCGCTCGCGCCTGGCCAGCGAACCGGCTTGCGGGACGGGTGACCTGTTCCGTAATCGTGCTCTGCCACCTAGAGCTGGAAGGTCACCTTCGCGGGCCAGCTGCCTGGCGATGGGAATTTCGCCCCCATGAGCACTCCCACCATGCAGTCGATGGCCAAGTCCGCTTCGACGCCAGGGGGAGCAGCACCGACCGCAATGGGCTTTCCATCCGTGCCCACGTACATGGTGATCTCGAAGGCTCGCGTGGTGCCTTGCTTGCAGCCCTCGACGTCCTCACGCACCTTGTCCAGTGCATCGAGTATTTCGTCGGGTGGCCAGTCCACGGGCGGCCGCACGTCCTCCGGCGCGTCGAAGATCAGCGAGTTACGCGCCTCGCCCACCTTTCCCCCCACCGGCTTCGGCCACTGCTGGTCCCGGATCACCTGCAGCATGCACTTCTCGGTCTGGCGATCTCCCAAGGTGCTCTGTTCGAGATAGGTGTGTTTGACGGATCCGTCACGATCCACAGCCACGTAGAAATTGACCGAACCACTCATGAAATCCAGCCGCTCCCACCCTTCCGTCAGGCAGTCCGTGAAACCCCGCATGGCGTGATTGAACACGCGCTTGACCTTGTCCTGATTCAGGCCACCCACTTCCGCCGACACCCCCATGTCGTCGTCGGCGTCCCCGGTGCGAAACGCTCGATCGTCATCGGTTCCTGATGACTTGGCCTTGGGTTGGCTTCCACCGCAGCCGGCGGACAGCGCCAGGACCACGGCAAGGGAGAGGATCGTCAGGGATTTCATCGTCCCCCGGAGTTAGCGCGTAACGCCTGGTCTGTCACCCCGGTCCGACACACAAACCTGCCGGTTGGGGTTCAGCCAAGCTCGATTATTCGCGCGCTGACGTCCCGTGCGGACGCTCTTTCCACCAGCGGGTGGCCGTCCTCAGATCTTCGAGAGTGTCGATTTCCATGTAGCCGCCGAGTGTGTCCGCGCGATGCAGCACACTGCCCTGCTCGAGCATCCATTGGAGCTGATCGATGAGATAGGCCTTTT
Organism: uncultured Polyangiaceae bacterium; assembly: GCA_964610275.1. Classification (GTDB taxonomy): domain Bacteria; phylum Myxococcota_A; class Polyangia; order Polyangiales; family Polyangiaceae; genus JAFGBI01. The sequence continues at coordinate 1,095 of CAZSVU010000613.1, forward strand.
CGAACGTGCGCCCCTCACGCCAGGGCCCACCCGCGAACGAGTGTTCGGCGTAGTCGTAAGCGTCGAGGAACTCGCTCGCGCCAGTCGCACTGAGCTTCATCACGCCGATGAACTCCCCCTGGGCCGCCTCGCTCGGAATGTGGCGGCTGATCTCCACCACGCGCGAGCCCTCTGCGCGCAGCTTCTCCGCGTCGGTCTCCGGATGTTCGGAGCGACTGGTGTAGCGCCGGCGCCAGAGCGTGTCGCAGCCCAGCACGATGTCGTGAGAGCTATCGACCAGCCGCTGCACGATTCCGGGTTCGTAGACGATGTCCGAGTAGGTGGACACGAACCCCTCGCCGAGGTACTCCCGCGCATACAGGAGCGAGAGCAGGATGTTGTTGTCTGCCCAGTCCGGGTTGCGCACGTACACCAACTCCGGATAGCGGTCGCGCAACACCTGCTCGGCATAGCCGCACACGTACACGACCTCGCGGCGCTCGAACCCGCCGGCGACCAGAGCCTCGAGGATCCACTCGAGCATGGGGCGCCCCATCACCGGGACGAGAGTCTTCGGGATTTCGTTGGTTTCGTGACGGAGGCGGCGCCCTCGTCCAGCTCCGATGATGATGGCCCGCATGTTGCGCGGCAGCATAGAAAGTCTTGCCCGCGACGTCATCTGGCTTGACCCCCGGTCCGCGCGGCGCCAGAGCCCACACCAGCGCATGTCGTCACCCCCACCTGCCACCCCCAGCTGGAGCCCAGCTCGCTTCGTCGAGTTGCTGGGACGCCTGGTGGCCCTCGGGAGAGACCTGCAGAATGCACCCGACCGGGGGCTCGTCCCGCAGGAGGACCTGGCGGCTGAAGTCGTCCTCGATTGGCTTGCGCCCCATCTCGAGCGGGGCGTGATTCGAGCAGAGCGCCTGGCTGGCCCGGGCTTCGAGCGCCGCCCGAGTCTCGTGCTCACCGTTCGTGGCACCAGCACCGAAACGGTGGGTTTCGTGGGTGCTCACTTCGACGTCGTTCCGGCCGACGCCGAAGCCGAGGGCTGGACCCACGACCCGTTCTCGCTCTACCGGACCAGCGACGGCGTGCTGTACGGGCGTGGGGTCAGCGACGCCCTGGGGAATCTGGCGGTCGCCGTCGAGCTCCTGCGCTTGCTCGCGGAGCGGGGGAAGCCACCCCGACGCACGGTCGCGGTCGTGCTCATCGCCAACGAGGAGTCGGTGCGAGTGCCCGGTGTGGGACTGGATTACGTCGTGCAAGCGGGCGCCCTGGCACCTCTGCGGCAGGGTCCAATCTACTGGCTCGACAGCACCGACTTCGGCCCGACCGTGGGCACGGGTGGAGTGGCACGTTGGGATCTCCACGTTCGCGGGGTCACGGGACACTCCGGGATGGCGCACAACTGCGTCAACGCCCTAGAGCTCGCGATGGCGGCGACCCGGGCCTTGGGGGAATGGTTCGTCGAGGCTTTCCCGCCTCACCCCGAGGAGCGGCGCTATGGATTCCCATCGCCCTCGACGCTGAAGCCCACGCTCATCGACGTTCCGAATCGGAAGTTCACCATGATTCCTGGACGAGCCCAGGTGACCGGCGACGTTCGGCTGACGCCCTTCTACGAGATGCAGCCCGCGCTGGCTGCGCTCGAGCAGTTCGTGGCGGAACTGGATCGGCGGTTGGAGCGCAGCGATCCGCCTGCCGGGTTTCCCCGCACTCGGGTGGCTGACGGCCGGCGTGGCAGCGTGGAGATCGACGTGGCCGGCGGCTACCTCGAAGGGATGGCATGCGATCTGAATTCGCCCGGGCTCGCCGCTTTGGAGCGAGCCATCTCGTCGGTGCGAGGAGACCCAAACGCGGGTCGGTACTCGATGACCGCGTCGTTGCCGCTCGTTCGCGAGCTACAGCGCGATGGGTTCGACGTTCAGATCACCGGCTTCGGACTCGGCCCGTGCATGCACGCTCCGGATGAGCACGGCCGTCTGCAAGATTTCATGGACGGGCTGGCAGTGCTCTGGCACGTGGTCGAGCACCTGGACTGACCAC
>CAZSVU010000614.1:0-3116 GCA_964610275.1 uncultured Polyangiaceae bacterium
ACCTTGCTCCATCTTCTTCACCCCGGCCGGCCCGAACTCCGAGCAAGGGTGGGCATCAAGGGAAGCTAAGGCGATTCCGAATGCTTAGGTTCCGAACTTCAGGCAGCACTGTGAACGCCGGCCTGCGCCTGCGACCTTTCCGGAGCGGGAGAGGTCAAGGGTACACCTGCCCACCTCCGAGAGCACACGGTCGCCCGAAGCATGGAGCGCCTTTCGCAAATCAGACGACTTCGGCAGTGGTCCCACACCACGAGCGCGACTTCGGCAGTTCGGCATTGTTCGGCGGCCGTCGGCGCGCATGGCTGGCACGCGGCCACACAGAGGTGAAGCAGCGAGTCCCCGTCGCTCCCTCACGGTGCCGGGCGGTCGAGTTGCTCCATGAGCCAGGTCATCGCGGGCCGGGGTGTGCCGTTTCGGATGAGACCGCTGTTGGGCACCCACGTGGATCCGTAGATCCAGCCCCAGAGCGTGATGCCATGGATCCATTCGGTATCGAGGAAGAAACCGAAGTGTTGCTGGTACTTGTCGAGCTGGGCCGCGTCGTCATTGAGGTTGATGTCGTACTCGGTGACGTAGACCGGCAACCCCGTCTCGTCGTGTAGCCTGGTCATCAATTCGATCATGGTACTGGTCGATACCATGTCACTCAATCCATGCGACTGCGCTCCCACGGCGTCGATGGGTGCCCCGGCTGCCTGGATGGTGTTCACGATGTCGATGAAGTGCGCTGTCTGGTCGCGCCACTCGACATTGTTGTAGTCGTTGAGCATGAGAATGGCATTCGGGCAGGCTTCGTCCGCCCACTCGAACGCATTGGCGATCCACTGCCAGTTGCCGTTCGTGCCCCCGCCGATGGCGCCCGAATACGCCGGCTCGGTGTGCGGCGGGGGCTCGTTGACGACGTCGATTACGCGCGTGTCCGGGTACCGCGCGCAGAACTCCTGCATCCAGTTGCGTACGTCGGCCTCGGTGATCGCGCCGGACGGCTGTTGCGGGCCCCACAAGAACGTGTGCTCCTTGAAGACGATGTTGTGCTCCTGCGTGTACGCATAAATGGCGTCCAGCGTGCGCCAGTTGAAGGACGAGCCCGCGGTCGACTGCACGCTGCCCCACTTGCCGGCGTTCTCGGGAGTGATCTGATCCCAGTAGTCCGAGTAGGTTCTGCCGTCGACGTCGAGACCACCGTTGCGGGTATCGATATTGCCAACGAACTTCTGGACGGTTCCCCCACCAGAACCCGCGCTGCCCCCCGTGCCCGGCTCGCCGCCGGTGCCTGGGTCGCCACCGGTTCCCTCGTCGCCACCGGTTCCGTTACCGCCCGTGCCGCCGGTCCCACCTTGGCCAATGGGCGTGCAGGTCCAGAGCGAGTCGAGACCACAGACGCAGGTTCGGTCGCTGCGTTCACACACCGCGGTGTCCACCACGGGATTGCAGGCGTCTCCCGTGTCGACGCCTGGCAAGCACGTGCTCTCGCCGCTCGCCGATCCTCCGGTCGCCTGATCGCCGCCGGTGCCGCTGCCTCCGTCGCCCTGACCCCCCGTGCCGACGACCTGTCCGCCACTGCCGACGACCTGTCCGCCACTACCGACGACCTGTCCGCCGGTGCCAACCTGGCCGCCCATACCAACGACCTGACCGCCGCTGCCGACGACCGTGCCGCCGCTACCGACGCCCGTACCGCCGCTGCCGACACTCGCACCACCGGTTCCGAGACCGCCGGTGGCGACAACCTCCCCGCCGCTGCCAGGAGCGCCACCGCTCGTCGAGCCGCCACCCGCGCCAAGGTCATTGCCTTGCCCGGCCGACGCGTTCGCGTCCTGCTCTTCGGATCCCCCCGCGCAGGCAGGGAGGACCGCAGCCACGAGGGCCGCAAGCGAGACCCAGCGTCGAGCCGGCGTGGCCGGCGGGAATCGTCGTGGTGGCAGATGGCGGTGGCACTGCATGCTCGACTCCTTCGAACGCGGCGGTCTTCCCGACCGAATCGGCACCACGTCGGCGGCAATGACAGTACGGGGTCTGGTTGAGCAGTGTGTCTCGCGAGCACGCCGAGCGGCAGAGGCTAGGTTTCTCCCCTGTTGCGTCCAAACTTTCACAGTGACGGAAAGCGTTCGTGTCCATTCGATTCGCTCGACCGTCGGGAGGTGTCGTGTCCGTTGCGTGAGCTTGTTCGGCTCGACGCGTGCGCGACGCAGTCACGAACGCGCCGCGGGACAATGTCGAACGGCCCAAGTCGCGCTCGCGGCACAAGACCACTGCCGAAGGCATCTGCTCAGCGGACGGCGCTCCCAGGCGTCGGTCGAAGCTCGTACCGAGCTTCCCCCGCAGGGTGACTACCGTGGACGTTCGGATCTCACGCCGGGGCGCAGTGTTCAGCGGCGCCGCGGCGGTAGCCTCATGCACCGGACGACTCGAAGACGTATTTCGACGAGCCGAGATACGAATTGCTCGACGGAGTGCGGAGCCACGCCGTCCTGACTCGAGGATTTCGTCAAGGAGAAATCCAGCTGGGAGGGGACGAACAGCTCCTCTGGTTGGTTGGGGCCACGCGGAGCAAACTATTTTTGGGCCTCGTGTCAGGGCGTGTCTGGTGAAGGGGCTCTACCCGGTGGCAATGGCCGCCTCTTCGGCGGGAGAGCTGCATGCAGAACAGATGCCTCCTCGCAACGAGATCTTTCGCGACGACCCTCCTGGCTCGGCGCCGGATGTCGCTCGCGGCTCTCCTCTGCGTTCTTGCGGCGTGTTCGAACGAACCGCAGCAGCGTGACGGTCCCGGCAACACCGCGGGCGCGCCAGGCACCGGCGGTCAGGTCACGGGCATTGGCGGTCAGGTCACAGGCACCGGTGGTCAGGTCGTTGTTACCGGCGGTCAGCCGGGGGCGGGGGGAACGATCGCCAGTGGTGGTCATGTCGCGTCGGGAGGCGGTGGTACTGGGGGTGCGGTTGGTTCCGGTGGTCAGCTTGGAGCGGGAGGTTCCTCCGCAGCCGGTGGCACGCCAGGGGGCGGCTCCGGTGGTGTGACCGCTGTCGGCGGCATGCCAGCCGCAGGTGGCATTGCGGGTTCGGGGGGCCCGTTGGCGTCGGGGGGCACGGGGGCTTCGGGGGGCGCGGGGGCGGGG
>CAZSVU010000615.1:0-3096 GCA_964610275.1 uncultured Polyangiaceae bacterium
GCAGCATGACTACCGCCTGGCGGCGTAGTCCTCGCCACCGGCCAGTGTCTCGTTGCTGACGATGACGGCGCGGCGCCGTCGGCGAGGCGATCTGCTCGCAGAGCCAAGGAGCACCGGTTGACGGTCCTCCCTACCCAGAGATGCGGGGTACTGGACGTCCGCCGTGGGGCGGGGTGCCGAAGCGCTCGTACTGGCAGCCGGCTTCAGCGTGCCGGATCGGATAATCGCGGATCGCGGGTCCCGCCGCAGGCGCCTGCGACCAGAGCCGCGATGCACCCCACCGTCCCAGGCTTCAGAAACCTCTTGCGCATCCGAACCCGCCCGTACTCATGGGATCGTACTGGATCCGGCAGTCCCACGCCACCGGTTGCGCCGAGCCCGCTCGCCGCAGGCGATGGCACCACGCTGAAACCGATGTGCGGAACGGCGGCCCCGGCTCAGGGGCGCCCTTTGCCCTGATCGTTGTAGATCTGCGGCTGAAGCCTACGACCCCACTCGACCAACGCTTCGTCTGTTACCTGGCTATGGTCCAGACAGCGCACCATTCCCTCGATGATGTAGTCGTCGACGCGCAGGTAGGCAAAGTGAACTCCGTCGCTGTCAAACGCGTAGGGCCGCAGCTCTTCGGAGGGGCGACCACTGCCCAAGGGGATGGGGCGCCCGCGTGGATCATCACCTTCCGAGGGAGCCCAATGCAGAGTCAGCACCCGACCGCAATCCCGGGCACCGTCGGTCCATCTCTGGGCCAGCCGAACGGGCGCGCCTTCGCAGTTCGGGCCGCGATGTCCGAAGATCGCGCAGACATGGCCGTACGGTGGGGGCGGCCTGGCGATTACACTCCAGCCGTCCCCGGGGGACACCAACTTGAGGCAGTCCTCGAACTGTTTGGGGTCGTCGTGCCGCCGGCACGGATCGGACGGCGGCGCGCGCTTCGGAAGCTCGTCGTCACCATCTTCCATGGCGGCGTCCGGGTCTTCCTCCGGTGGTGGCAGAACGATCGGTGTGAGCGGCGAACCGGATTCCGGCTCGGGCGGGCCGGCTGCTGCACAGGAGAACGTGAATACGAGCCCCGCGATCACGGCAAGGCCACCCCTGCTCACCTGCGAGTTGGATGCCTCGCACCAGCCAGCCCAGCGGTCTACTTGGGCGGCGTTCACGGCGCGGCGGCCGCCCTCGCCAAGCGTAGAAGCTCCATCCACCCCTCGCGCATGCTCGGAGTTTGTCACGCGCCGCGCGCCCGCGCCAGCGTCGCTCCAGTCCCGGACTACGCACGAGAGATCCGTCGTTTTCTGTTGCCTTCGACTCACGCGGCAGGGGAATGATCGGTGCGGATTCGGGGATCGGCGGTCCAACAGGCGCACCGGCAGAACCCTCTCATGCGAAACCCAGGCCCAGTCACGATTCGCAAGTCCAGTCGGGCGTACGCCTGCCTCGCGTGTCCGCTGCTGGCAGTTCAGATCGGCTGCGCTGGCCGAAGCGCGGGTCGCTCTGCTCCCCACGGCCACCAGAAGGGCAGCGAGTGGAAGGCCAGCTACCACAACGTGCGAGCGGCGGTCTTCACCTCCGACTCGATGAAGCAGGCGAGCTCATCCAGCCCAGGGCCCGGGCGCTAGCCCGCCGCGGCCACCCCGGGCAGTCCGCCCAGCACGTGAGCGGGCTCTCGTCGTCTGCGGTCGCGCCGTCCCACAGTGCGCGGGGTGCGCGACCGTTTGGCTCAGAAGAAACTCAGGTCGTCCACGTAGAGATCGAAGTCGACGCCCGCTCCGAACTCGAATGAGATGTACTGGATCTCGGTCGGGCTGAAGGCGAAGGGTTCGCCAAGACCCAGTTGCTCGAGGTCGCTCCACCGGATCTCGTACAACACCCAGAGGTCCGTGAGGTCGAGCGTCGTGGAGTAGTAGTCGTAGCAATCGATCTCGCAGGTTCCGCCGCCGTCAATCTCCACCGCGGGCGAAGTCGCCACTGAGACCCTGACGGTCCCGACTCCCTTGGCGTAGAAGCTGATACCGAGATACAGCGAGCCATCGTACGGGCAGGCAACCCGGTTGTCTTCGTTCAGGTAGACCTGCAGACCTGCACCCCAGCTCGTGAAGCCGCTGCCCCAGGTCCGTGCCGACCAGTTGCTGCCCTGCGCGCCGTCAGCGGTCGGAAGGGAAGCATTGTCGCGCGGGTTCTGAGTCTCGCGCCGGGAGCCATCATTGACCATTGCCCACCAGCCGCTGCGGCCCTCGGTCTCCCGGATCAAGTCGTCGCCATCTTCGAGGTCATCGATCAATGGGTCGTTCGTGGCCGCCGGCGCGTCACCTGGGCACAACGGAGTGCCCGTCCCGCCTGCGCCACCTTGCCCGTACCCCCCGGTGGCGCCAGCCGAACCCGCCGCGCCCGCTGCACCCGCGGTCCCGCCTGCGCCCGCTGCACTCGTCGCGCCTGCAGTGCCACCCACCGCTGCGCTTCCGGCTGCACCCGAAGTGCCTCCGGTGGGCGCCCTGCCGGCGGTTCCCCCGCTACCACTGGAACCCGCGGTGCCGACTGTACCGGCGGCACCGGCAGGAACCGCGGGGATTGCATCGCCCGCAGCGCCACCTGCCGCCACGCCGCCACGACCGGCGTTTCCGTCAGTTGAATCACCCGGGCCGTCGCCATCGAGCACCGCGAGGGTCTCGACGCCAATGCGTCCGCACCCACCCGAAAGCAGCACGACCGCCGCGGCAAGCGTCGCCCATCTCATCGTGCGCAATATGCCGTGCCCGGAACCATCCAGTCCAGACGCACGGACGCGCGCATGTAGGTGCATGTGATCACGACTCCGCTCCCGGCGTCTCTGCAAATCGCAGCGACCACGCCAACAGCGGGGAACGGGCTGCTGCGGGCTTCCCGACTCCTGGGCTTGCGCGCGTCCCGAACTGCGGCCGATCGTGTCGGCGCGCGATCCCCAACGAGCTAGAACAGGGTACTGCCGATGAGGGCGCCGGCAGCGAAGTACGTGCCGGTGCTCGATGCTGGCAGTATGTCGTAGGTGGCCGAGTGGCTGTAGGGGACGAACGCACCTTCGATCGGTCCATTCCTTGCATGCCGTGACCATCCGACCTGGGATGG
>CAZSVU010000616.1:0-3075 GCA_964610275.1 uncultured Polyangiaceae bacterium
GTGTGCCGGTGCGGCGCTCCATCTCGAGCATGCTGAGCATGGTGGGAACGCTGAGCATGGAGATGTCGCCGGTCAACGCCGCCGGGGCTTCCGGCCGTGACGGAGCGGCAGCTCCCTCCTGCTTGCGCAAACGCTGCAACATGCCAATCAGCGCACCCACCTGCGCCACGACCTCGGCGTGACGGACGGGTTTGCTGATGAAGATGTCGGCCCCCACCAGCAGGCACTGCAGCCGCGCGTCCGGGTCGTCGATGTCGGTGAGGAAGAGGAACGGCGCGGAGGCCACCTCGGGAGCCTCGGCGCGCAACCGACGTGCCACCCAGAATCCGTCGATGTCCGGCAGCACCACGTCACACAAGATGCAGTCCGGGGCCAGCTCGCATGCCCGCTGCAGTCCCTCCCGCGCCTCGACCGCAACGTGGACCTCGTGTCCCGCCTGGCTGAGCGAGTTCTTGAGCAGGGTCGAGACCCACTCATCCGACTCGATGATCAGCACACGCCCAGTCGCCACTGCCATGACGCTACCATGTTCGTCCGAGGTTTCGAGGGGAAAGCCGGGCGCAACCCGGCGTGTCGGACGGCGCAACGCCGCCGCTCGTCGTCGCTGGCGACGGCCCAGAATCTGCCCGCCCGGCCGCCTCTGCCGGGAGCACGTTGCCGCGCGCTCCCAGGCAAGGTAGCGGGTGGCGCGTGACTGCATCGCTCGCCGACACCCCGCTGGCCCGAGAACACGAGCGCCTGGGCGCCCGAATGGTCCCGTTCGCCGGTTTCCTCATGCCACTCCAGTACCAAGGCATCACCGCCGAGCACCATGCGGTGCGGCAACGCGCAGGCTTGTTCGACGTCTCGCACATGGGAGAGCTCGAGCTCACCGGACCCGCCGCAGCCGACGTGGTGAATGGCCTCGTCACCAACGACCTGGGCCGGGTACGGCCCGGCCAGGCCATGTACACCTGCTGCTGCCGCGAGGACGGCAACATCCTCGACGACCTCATCATCTATCTGCGTTCCACGAGCCGTGTGCTGGTGGTGTGCAATGCGTCGAATCACGCCAAGATCGCGGCCCACTTCTCCGCCGCCGCCCAATCCCGCTGCGACTTCGTGGACCGCACGGACGAACTCGGGCTCCTCGCCCTGCAGGGACCGCTCGCCCTCGAGATCCTGGAACGCGCCCGCACCGAGCTGGTCGATCCCGCCTCGGCGCTCGGACGCTTTCGGTTCCGCGACACCCGCGTCGCTCGAGTCGAGTGCACCGTGGCGCGCACCGGCTACACCGGAGAGGACGGGGTCGAGCTGTTCTGCGCCGCCAGCGACGCTCCTGCGCTGTACCGGGCCCTCTTCGAGGCTGGCGAGCCGCTGGGCCTGCGTCCCGTGGGCCTCGGCGCGCGGGACACCCTGCGCCTCGAAGCCCGACTCTCGCTCTACGGCAACGACATCGACGAGACGACGAATCCCATCGAGGCCGGGCTGGGCTGGACGGTCAAGCTCGAGAAATCCGACTTCGTGGGCAAGGCGGCGCTGGAGCGGATCGTGCGCGAGGGGCCAAAGCGCAAACTGGTGGGCTTCGAAATGGTCGGACGCGGCATTGGTCGTCACGGCTACGCGCTGCTGTCGTCCGATGGCCACCGGATCGGCGTCTGCACCTCCGGTGCCCCCTCCCCCACGCTGGGGAAGAATATCGGGCTCGGCTACGTCCCCGCCGACATGGCGTCCGTCGGCACGGAAATGGCGGTCGATTGCCGAGGAAAACCAGTGGACGCGGTCGTGGTGAAGACGCCGTTTTACAGGCGCCCCCAATCGGGTTAAGCCCGGCGCGCACCCGGCGGGGCCCCACACCTTCGGACTACGGGCCGCTGATCACGAACTCTGGAGGAGCAGTACCAAATGGGCGGAGCCAACGAGGTCAGAGACGATCGCAGCTACACCGAGGACCACGAGTGGGCCCGATTGGAGGGCGACGAGCTCCTGGTGGGCATCACGGCGTACGCCGTCGACCAACTCGGCGACATCACGTTGGTCAATTTCGACGTCAGTCCCGGTGACAGCGTCGATGCCAAGAATGCCTTCGGCACCATCGAAAGCGTCAAGACGTTGAGCGACCTGTTCGCGCCGGTGAGCGGCACCGTCACCCGCCTCAACGAGGAGCTGGACACCAGCCCCGAGCTCATCAACGAGGACTGCTGGGACAAGGGCTGGATGATTGCCATCAAGCCCGTGATGGTGGATCCGGAGCTCCGGGGCCTGCTCGACCCCGCCGCCTATCGAAAACACCTCGAATCCGACGACGAGTAGGCGGAGTCGCCTGCCTCCCGTGCAGCCGCCGCTGGAACCGACCCTGCGGCAGCGGCCGCTACTCCTCGTCGGGTCGGTACGCCGGGAACGTGTTGCGCCACCAGCTGTAGCCCGAGGTGCGGTACACGGTCAGCCGGGCGAAGTCGAGCCCGAGGGTTGCACTGGCAAAGAATCCGTGGTCGGGCTCCATCCCTCCGGTGGCATTGAAGGTGATACCCCAGGGGGCACCCAGCAGCAGCGATCCGGTGGGTCCGATCTCGCGCTCGGTCAGCCGGTGATACGCACCCAGATCCAATGCGAGCCCCCAGTCGCCGTTGACGTACCCGTGCGTCGCGCTGCGCACCAAGAGTGACAGATCCGTAGTCCGCCCGAACTGCGGCTGAAGCCGCACGAGGCCGCCAAAGATGATGCCGCCGGACGGATCGGTGCCGAGCCCGGTGTCCAGTTGGAGCGTCGGCAGGGTCTCCCGGTAGCCGCGCTCATCCCACACTCCCACTGGGCCCATCCCAGTGTAGAGCCAGGACGAAACGTCAGCTCGAGCGACTGCCGGCTGCCCGCAGATCCCGACGGCACACGCAGCGGTGGCGAGTGCTGCACGGGAATGGAAGCCGCGGTGGCTGAGCCTCGACACGCGCGCGGAGCTACCACGGACTTCGACCGTTGCCCAGCGCTATCGCATCCTTGATCCATGTTTCGCCGGCCGCCAGCGTGCGCCGAAACATGGGATAGTTTCGGGACCGGGTCCGGGGTCCGTGACCGGGCCCGCGACCGCGACCGGGTGGA
>CAZSVU010000617.1:0-3066 GCA_964610275.1 uncultured Polyangiaceae bacterium
GCGGGTGCATGGAACACGCGCGTGAGCGGCCGCATGCCGATCACCTCCTGCACGTCCTCCAGTGGCAAGCCATAGGGCGACCCGGCCACCGTCACCGAGATGCACCGCTCGCGCCGGGCTTCGGCGTACGCATCGACACGTTCAGCAGCAGTGGGAGGCTCGGTCACGGCGAACGAAGACTAGCACAGCCCGCCCGCGAACGAAGTTCGCGGGCCGCTTATCACCGCCGTGTTCGTGCTGCATCCCCCCCCGTACACCGCCGTATTCCTCCTGCTCCCCAACCACCCGCGCACCCCGCCACCCGCGCACCCCGCCATCCGCGCAACTCCCCCTCGCCGGCGCCCGATGAGGGGAATTCATGCGCCAAGGCTGCACCCAACCCTCGCTCCAGGGTAAACTCCCATGCACATGCCCGCTCGCACCGGTCGTTCTTCCCTCACCCAGCGCCACCGCTACAAGCAGCGGCCAGTGCCGCTCGTCTTCCCGGTGGAGGAGACGGTGAGCGAGGGTCGGCGGCACCTCGAGCTCCGGATCCTACTCTTCGACTCGCTCGACCTGGAGCTCGGCCAGCGCGCCACGGTGGGCTCGGATCAGTTCGTGTACTGGAACGCGAGCAACCCCAAGCGATGCCTGTCCCCGGACGTGTTCGTGTGCCTGGGCTGTCCGGTCGACGATCTGCTCACCTGGAAGACCTGGGAGCAGGGCGGCGTGCCCGACGTGGCCGTGGAGATCTCCAGTCCCTCCGACACCCCCGAGGGACCGTGGCAGCACAAGCTGGAGCGCTACGCCGAGCTCGGCGTCCCCGAGCTGGTGCGCTTCAGCCGAGAAGCCCCGCCGGCCAGGCGTTTGCAGATCTGGGATCGGATCGAGCAGAACCTGCTGGAGCGCGAGACCGGCGAGCGGGCAGAGTGGTCCGAGGTGCTGGGGCTCTGGTGGGTGGTCGTCGAGCATCCGGAGCACGGCCCCTCGCTGCGCCTGTCTCGTGACCCGGTGGGCGAGGACATCCTCCCCACTCGACTGGAACGCACCCAAGCCGCGCTGGATCAGGAACGCGCCGCCCGCGAGGCCGCCGAACAGCGAGTCCGCGACCTCCAAGCAGACCTCGAGCGCTCCAAGGGATAGCGTCCCGCCACCGCCCGCGAACGAAGTTCGCGGGCCGCTTATCACCACCGTGTTCGTGCTGCATCCCCTTCCCGTACACCGCCGTACCCCTCCTGCTCCCCAACCACCCGCGCACCCCGCCACCCGCGCACCCCGCCATCCGCGCAACTCCCCCTCGCCGGCGCCCGATGAGGGGAATTCATGCGCCAAGGCTGCACCCAACCCTCGCTCCAGGGTAAACTCCCATGCACATGCCCGCTCGCACCGGTCGTTCTTCCCTCACCCAGCGCCACCGCTACAAGCAGCGGCCAGTGCCGCTCGTCTTCCCGGTGGAGGAGACGGTGAGCGAGGGTCGGCGGCACCTCGAGCTCCGGATCCTACTCTTCGACTCGCTCGACCTGGAGCTCGGCCAGCGCGCCACGGTGGGCTCGGATCAGTTCGTGTACTGGAACGCGAGCAACCCCAAGCGATGCCTGTCCCCGGACGTGTTCGTGTGCCTGGGCTGTCCGGTCGACGATCTGCTCACCTGGAAGACCTGGGAGCAGGGCGGCGTGCCCGACGTGGCCGTGGAGATCTCCAGTCCCTCCGACACCCCCGAGGGACCGTGGCAGCACAAGCTGGAGCGCTACGCCGAGCTCGGCGTCCCCGAGCTGGTGCGCTTCAGCCGAGAAGCCCCGCCGGCCAGGCGTTTGCAGATCTGGGATCGGATCGAGCAGAACCTGCTGGAGCGCGAGACCGGCGAGCGGGCAGAGTGGTCCGAGGTGCTGGGGCTCTGGTGGGTGGTCGTCGAGCATCCGGAGCACGGCCCCTCGCTGCGCCTGTCTCGTGACCCGGTGGGCGAGGACATCCTCCCCACTCGACTGGAACGCACCCAAGCCGCGCTGGATCAGGAACGCGCCGCCCGCGAGGCCGCCGAACAGCGAGTCCGCGACCTCCAAGCAGAGCTCGAGCGCTCCAAGGGATAGCGGCACAGCCCGCCCGCGAACGAAGTTCGCGGGCCGCTTATCCACGCCGTACTCCTCCTGCTTCCCCCCCGCCCACCGCCGTATTCCTTCTGCGTCCCCACCGCCCGCGAACCAAGTTCGCGGGCCGCTTATCCGCGCAACTCCCCCTCCCCGGCGCCCGATGAGCGCAACACACCCGGGTCGGCCGGGTCATTGCTTGCACAGCCTGCGCACTCGGGCGGCTCGGTGGCTTCGCGAGCGTCGACGCCATCGCCTCTGCCCAGCCGCTGCTCCCCAGACTTGCTCTGTTATCATGATCCGCTACACTGATAACATGCTCCGCACCCAGATCTCGGTCGACGAGGATCTCTACCGGCGTGCCAAGGAAGTGGCCCGTCGCAGAGGCATATCGCTGGCGGAGCTCTGTCGTCGCGCCCTCGCCGAAGCGGTGGCGCGAGAGCCTGACGATCGTCCCTGGATGGCGTTCGCTGGGATCCTCCGCGGCGAGCCGGACGACAGCGAGTCGGTGGACGCGGTGGTCTACGGGCGAGAATCCCCTTGAAGCCCGCCGTCTTCCTCGACTCCGGCATCTTCATCGCCTTCATGAACCAGCGCGATCGCTGGCATGCGCAGGCCACCGCTCTGTTCGGGGGTCCGCGGCCACGCTGGTGCACGAGCGTGCTGGTGCTGGCTGAAACGTACTCGTGGTTCTTGCACCGGATGGGAGAGGAGGCAGCGCGCAACTTCGGCTTGCTCGTCAGCAATCTCGCCGACCTCAAGCTTCTGGAAGCCACCCGCGCACACCACGCAGAGGTCGTACGCGTCCTCGACCGCTTCCACGGATGCAAGCTTTCCTACGTGGATGCCTCGAGCCTGGCGTTCATGCAGGCGTTGAGGATCAAGCGGGTATGGTCCACGGACCACCACCTCGCCGTTGCCGGAGCGGAGGTACTGCCAAGGACCTAACCCCCCCCCGCCCGCGAACTTCGTTCGCGGGCCGCTTATCACCACCGTGTTCGTG
>CAZSVU010000618.1:0-3033 GCA_964610275.1 uncultured Polyangiaceae bacterium
GCACGGGCGTCGGCGTCGCGTGACGCCTGCTTCTCGCGGGCTCGTTCCGATGCGTCGTGGAGGTCCATTGCGCTTCAAGGATAGTTTCTGCGCCGCCTCGGGACAAGCGCGGCACGCAATAGCGGCGGTTTCCACACCTGGCTGCGCCAAGTCAAACCGCCGCCAAGCTGAGGTAGACCGCGCCACCAAGAGCCTCGGGGGCTGCTCGCGGTGCTTCAGCCGCCGATCTCGGCCCACGGCTCGGGACTCCCAGGACTGAACGCACAAAGTTGCCCCGTGACGTTCGGCAGGTGTCGACGTGAGTGCAGACGCGGCTTCGACCGTCGCGTTTGCCAGCAGAGGAGTCTGGATATGTCACGCACCCGGTGTCGCCACCTCATCCACGTGACCACCTGGCTTCTGTTCGTACTGCTGCTCGCAGCTTGCGGACAGAGAAGTCAGTGGCCGAACGACCTCAGGTCGAATCCTCTCGAGCGCCTCGGCTCAGGTTTCTCGGGGGCTCCTCGGCCTCGGGGCGCGACCCAAGCTGCAAGCGCGACGAGTTCCGCGCGGGGAATCCAACCGTCAGTACTTCGCTGTTGCCACCGACTCATTGGAGGTGTGCCGGCACGAGTGGAATTCGCTCCGCTAAGTCGGAATTATCCACTTCGAAGGGGACGCCGGGAGATCGAACCGCCGGGTTTCGTCGGGGGCGCTTCCACGTGGCCCTTCTGGACGGAGAGCTTCGGCAGGTCCTACCGTGGCCCCTCCACCCACTTGCGGTGAAGCTTCACGAGCCAGCGGTTGCCCACCTGCTTCGCGAACACGCCGTCGAACTCGACCTCGCGGGCGCCGGCGGCGTGGGTGCGGATCAGGGAGCGGAGGGCGCTGTCGGTTTTTCCCAGGAACGCGCCTGCCTGGCCGGTGCTCATGGCTCGGCTCCAGATCTTGTCCGGCGGGATCGTGATCATCAGCAGCTCCGGGATGGGGGGCCTCGGACGACGGGTGCTCATTTGGTTTCGCCCTTCGGGGTGTTGGTCGGGTTGGCGGCAGGGGGCTCGCTGGGGGGGCTGCGGGCGGCGCGCTGGGCGTGGACGGACACGGCCGCGGCGAGCTGGACGGCGCGCGACAGGGCGTGCTCGCCGCCCCGCTGAACGGCGAGGGCGAGCTGAACCAGATCGTCGGCCAGGACGGCCTGGACGAGCGTGCTGATCACGGGGAGGGCAGGGGGCTCGCCGGCAGCGACCGCGAGGAGGATCTCGCGGGCAGCCTGGAGGGCCTGTGGGTCCACGGATGGTCCACAGCCTCCGCAAGGTGCCGGAATCACAGGCGGAGAATTCGCTCTGTCACGCCGGAGGCCGCGGGTTCGAGTCCCGTCCGCCCCGCAGATCGACACTCCGAGTCAATCGGCTCGGAGTTCGTCGTTTTGTGCGCCGGGACTCGGAGCTCAGGTTCGGCCTGGATCGTGCTGCAGCGCGGACTGCCGGAAGTTGGCGAGGTGGTGAGCCACCGCTGGCGAGTCCCGTCCGCCCCGCTAGGAGAAAGGGCAGCCCACAGAGGCTGCCCTTTTTCGTCAGTGGGCTGCGGGCCTCGACCCAGCCGGGCCCGCGCACCAGGCGGGGCCAGACGAAGCGCCAGCGCGCAGCCGCTTCCAGGTGGCGGCTCGCCACCGGCAGCCACCTGGTTCGCCACTCCCACACGACGTGGATCTGCGCGAAACCGGGCGGCAATGCACTTGGCATGCTCCCTGCTGCACGGGCTCTGCAGCACCGCCGCCTGCCACCCACCCACGCATGCCTCCCCTGCTCGATCCCACCCTCGACGTCGTGTTCGCGCTGCTCTTCGGCAGCAGCAACAACCGCGACCTCCTGGTTCCCCTGCTGACGGCCGTGTTGCAACCGCGCGTGCCCATCGGCGACGTGACCGTGCTCAACCCCAACCTGCCCAAGCAGCTGGTCAGCGAGCGCGGGGCCGTGGTGGACGTGTTGGTCCGTCTGCAAGACGGCCGTCGCGTGGATGTGGAGATGCAAAGCCGCGAGCAGCGCAGCCTGCTGCCGCGCGTGCTCTACTATTGGGCAGGCATGTTCCGCGGGCAGCTCGAGAAGGGGGACGATTTCAGCGACCTGTCGCCCTGCGTCAGCATCCTCATTGCCAAGCACCGAGAGTTGCCCGGCACGCGGTACCATTCCACCTTCCGCGTTCTGGAGGTGCACGATCAGGCACTGTTTTCTCCGGAGTTCGAGCTACACACGCTCGAGCTTCCCAAATTACCCCCACGGTCGGCCGGGCGCCGGGACCCAGGCGTGGTAGACTGGGGTCGGTTTCTGGCAGCACGGACCGAGCAGGAACTGGAGGAGCTGGCCATGACCGATCCGACATTCCACCGGGCCAAAGAGGCACTGGAGGTGCTCTCTGCCGATCCCGAAGCCCAGGACCTCGCGCGCCGGCGCCAGCTGGCACTCTGGGAAACCCGCCGCCAGGAGGCGCTGGCTCGACAGGAAGGCGAAGCCAGTGGCCTTCGCCAAGCCGTGCTCACCGCGTGCGAGCTGCTGGGGATCGAAGTCGATGCGCAGCGGCAGGCCGAGATTGACTCGCTGCAGGCAGAAGGTCTCGAGCGGCTTCTCACGACGCTCCGCCAAGACCACCGCTGGCCGAGCGAGTAGCTCGGTGCAGACATCCCCGGTCACCCACACCCCACCCGCCTCGCCAGCACGCCCCTCCCGGCAAGACGCACCTCCTCCACCTGCGCGGAGCACCCATAGGGTGCGAGCACAGGTCAGGGGGAGGTCGGGCGCGCGGAGGCGGCCTCTTCGATCGCGCCGTTGCGCTGCCTCATCACGCCCCGCCGAGCACGCACGGGTGCTCACGATTGATCGGATCTTCGTGGTCCATTTGCGGCAACTGCCGCCTCCCACCCTGCCCGCAGCAGCAGCAGGCGCTCGTAGCTACGTGGTGCATGACTCGAGATCTCGGCCTACAGTCCCGGCGTATTGCCCACATTCGGACTCCCCGATGACCGCTTTCAAACGCAGCTAGGCGAAATACGTCAGGAAA
>CAZSVU010000619.1:0-2993 GCA_964610275.1 uncultured Polyangiaceae bacterium
GCAGATCGGCCCAGCTGATGCGGTTTCCGTACTTCTTCTTGATCGGCCAGAGCAGCCGGCGGGCTTTGTCGAGGTTGACGTTGTCCGGCCAGGCATTGATGGGGGCGAAGCGCTGGTTGCCCGTGCCGCCGCCACCGCGGCCATCGGCGACGCGGTAGGTACCCGCGGCGTGCCAGGACATACGGACCATGAGACCGCCGTAGTGTCCCCAGTCCGCGGGCCACCACGGCTGGCTGTCCGTCATCAGCGCGTGCAGGTCCTTCTTCAGCGCGGCGACGTCGAGCTTCTTCAACTCTTCGCGGTAGTTGAAGTCGGAACCCAAGGGATTGGTCTTGCGGTCGTGCTGGTGCAGGATGTCAAGGTTCAGCGCCTTGGGCCACCAGTCCATCGTCGAGGTGCCAACCGTCGTGTTGCCACCATGCATCACCGGGCATTTGCCGGGCTGTGCCCCTTTTGCGTTCTTCTGGTCAGTCATCGTGTGCTCCTCTTTCTGAGTTCGCTGGCGTTCTGCCTTGATGCTTTTCGAGCGTCGCGCTGGCACTTCGCACAGAGACCGCGCACCTCGACCTGGGCATCCTTGATGCTGCCAAACCGCCGGACGACGTCGGGCAGGACCAGACCATCGAGCTTCTTGCTTTCGAAATCCCTCACCAGGCCACATTGCACGCAGACATAGTGGTGGTGTTTGCTGGAGTTCGGATCGAAGCGCACTCCGCTGGAGGACGGTCCGAGCGTCGTGACCAGGCCGAGGTCGTGGAGCATCCAGAGCGTTCGGTAGACCGTGTCGAGAGACACGGTTGGCATGCGCCCTTGCACCTCTCGCAAGACGCTTTCTGCGCTGGGATGATCCTCGCTGCTCGCCAGCACACGAAAGACCTCGAGCCGTTGCGGAGTCAGCTTGATGCCCGCTTCCTTGATGGTGCGGATGATGGTTTCGAGCCGTTGCTCGACGTGGCCACGGTCTGGTTTGCGCACTATTCCTACTTGCGAATGATACGCAAGTGAAACTGCGCGGGTGCCGTTCGGCGGTCAAGTGAATTCGCGGATGAGGCTGCTGGATGGGTCGTGGTCCCAACCGGGGCACTGCTTGGACGGTCGACGCGACGGCCGGAACGTCGTCTATCTCACTACCAGCACCGGAATCGCCGCCCGGTGGCGCACCGGATCCACCGTCTCACCCCACAGTAGATCACCCATCAATCGATGCCCGAGATTGCGGCTGCTACGCCGATCATCATGATCGAGATCGGCAGAGGAGCCCCGTCGGAGATCCACTCCGCAATCTGGTCGTACACGAGCTCCCCGTTCAGCGCGATGATGAACAACGAGACGACCCACGCCAGAATCCGGACCCAGAGTCTGCTGGCAAAGGCCCCCATCTTCAGCCTGTCGCTCGTGACGTGCACCAGTGGGACGATGGCAAACGGCAGCTGCAGGCTGAGGATGACCTGGCTCAGGATGAGCAGCTTGTAGGTTCCCGCGTTGTGCCAAGTCCTTTCCCGTGACGATGCCGAGGCGCGTCGACAGGGTCTGAGCCCCGCTTCCAACCCCGTATCCGCCCAGTGTTGCTCTCTTACCGGCGCGACGGAAAAGGGCAGCAGCCCAACTGCCCACCCTCCACCCACGTCGGATGCGAGCTTGATGCCGATTTCGACCCCGCTCGGGTCGGTCGTCGTCTGGGATCCGGCGAAGGATGTTTCGACGGACGGCGCGCCCAGCCGGTCACCGCCGTTTCGGAGGCCGACCCTTGTTCGCCCGGAGCGTCCGCGGCTTCTTGAACAGATCCGCCACCGCGACGTCGAGCGTGTTGGCGAGCTTCACCAGCGAGCCCACGCTCAGGTTCTGGCGTCCCGCTTCCACGCGTTGCGTGTACTTCACGCTGAAGTCCAGGCGCCCAGCGAACTCCTCTTGGGTCAGCTCACGCTCCCCACGCAGTTCGGCGATGCGTCGCCCGATGCGCCGGAGTAGCTGGTCGACGTCTTCCTTGGCCACGAGCCGAGTTGGCGCCGGCCAGCCTCTTGCAAAAACCAACGTATAAGGTACCCTTAGGATTCGGTGCAGCGGTGGCCCCTAGCATCGGAACGCGGGCCAAGGAGGGCAGAATGCGGTTGACCATCTGTGACGGGATCCGGCTTGCGGCGCTTGTTGTGCTTGTGGCCGGCTGCGGTGAGGAAGACGGCGGGAGCGAAGCGCAGTCCTGCACGGTCGGGGACGAAGTCCCCTGCGAGTGTCCGGGAGGAGGAGAAGGAGTGCGGGCCTGCCTGCCGGACGGATCTGGGTTCGGATCCTGCGAGGGGTGCGCCGACGACGGTGATGGCGGCGTCGAGCCAGACGCCACTGCCACGGGCAACCCGTGTGGGGAGTGCGACGGCTGCTGCCTTGGGGCAACGTGCGTGTCACTCGCAGAGCAAGCTGTCGGATCTTGCGGACGCCGGGGTGAAGAGTGCAGGGACTGTGGCGACGGTTTCGCGTGTGCGGGCGGAGTGTGCGTGGTCGACACCGGCACGTGTTCACCGGCCAGCTGCCCATCGGGCTGCTGCTCAGGAACGGCCTGCGTGCAGGCGTCCGCCCAGGACTGGTCGGCGTGCGGCACTGGTGGCGACACCTGCGAAACTTGCAGCTACGGCGTCCTGTGTTCTACCGGAGCATGCACGCTGGATCTCGCTCCCGACGCCATGTTCTACGTCGCAGTGCTTTCTGTTGCCGTTGCGGAGCGCGATGCCACGAACGAGAACTGGGACGTCCTTGGCGGTCTGCCAGATCCGTTTGTCTGTGGAGGACCATCAGGCAACAGTGGTTGCACGAGCGCCTGCTCCGATACCACCACCTGTACCTACGACGGTGCTGATGGCGTGATCCGTGATTCGTCGAACAGCCCGATCGTGTTCAGCGGAGCCGATCTCGCAGCCGGCTTGCTCCTCGACGTCTACGACGACGATGTCGACACTGCCGACCTCATCGGCTCCACCGCCATTGCCGTCACCACCCTCGCC
>CAZSVU010000620.1:0-2992 GCA_964610275.1 uncultured Polyangiaceae bacterium
CCCGGATCAAGCCGCGGCAGATGTTCCTCAGCGCCCTGAACCAGATCCAGAAGGAGGTGGCGCAGGTCATCATCCTGCATGATTCGAAGTCGCCGCGGGTGAAGGTGCGGGTGTTCGACGAAGAACGTGAGTTCCGCGTCGACAACGTGCAAGGGCCCTGGGACGTGGCGGCCCGCCTGCGTGAAGTGTTCGTCTTCATGCAGGCGAAGCTGAAGGGAACCGAGGTCGAGCTGCGAGACATCGAGTACGCGGCCTGCAATGGCATGCTCCGCACGCTCGATCCCCACAGCGTCTTTTTGAGCCCGGACGCGTACCAGGAGATGAACCTTTCCACCTCCGGCCATTTCGGAGGACTGGGAATCGTGATCTCCATTCGCGACCAGATGCTCACCGTGATTCGGCCCATGCCGGGAACCCCGGCTGGCCGCGCCGGCGTGAAGCGCTACGATCGCATCACCAAGATCAACAAAGAATCTACGCTGAACATGCCGCTCGATGATGCCGTGGGTCGGCTGCGCGGCCAGCCCGGCACCAAGGTGACAGTGTGGATTCATCGCGACGGTCCCGACGGGTGGAAAGGCTCTCGACCGTTCGAGCTGACGCGGGAAGAGATACGCATCGAGTCGGTACAGTCGAGGTTGCTCGCGGGAGGCGTTGGATACGTCCGTATCAAGCAGTTCCAGAGCAGTACCTCACGGGAGCTCGAAAAAGCCCTCGACGAGCTGCGCAAGAAGGGACGCTTGCACGGCATCGTGCTCGACCTTCGCGACAACCCGGGTGGGTTGCTCGACCAGGCCGCCAAGGTCGCCGATCGGTTTCTGCAGAGTGGGGTCATCGTGGCCACGGTAGGAAGCAGCGAGGGGCGCGAGCAGAAGCACGCTTCCAGTCGCGGAACCGAGCCCGACTACCCGCTGGTCGTCCTGACCAACGCCTCGTCGGCCAGTGCGAGCGAGATTGTGGCCGGAGCACTCAAAGCGCACGATCGGGCGATCGTCGTGGGTGAATCCACTTTCGGCAAAGGGACCGTACAGTTGGTGTTCCCGCGCATCACCCCGGACGGCGCTGCTCTGAAGCTCACCATCGCCGAGTACCTCACCCCGGGGGACGTTTCGATTCAGGGCGTCGGCGTCGCTCCCGACATCGAGCTCGACCCGATGACCGCCGACACGCTCGAGATGGACCTCTTCCGATCCGAGGGTTTCTTGCGCGAGCGCGATCTATCCAAGAGCCTGACCAGCGCTGCCCGGCGCAGCCGTGATCGGCCGTTCTTCAAGCTGCGCTACAACCTGCCGGAGCGCGAGCGAGCGGAGATCCGTGAGCGAGGTGGCGACATCGAAGACGAGTTCCAGCAGGACTACTCGGTCCGCTTCACGGGCGAGCTGGTGGCCAAGCTACCGACGGGCAAGCGACCCGAGCTCCTGCGACGCACGAAGGACTTCCTCGAGCAGGAGCAGGAAAGACAAATCGTTGCCGTCAGCGCAGACTTGTCCAAGCTCGGAATCGACTGGAGCGCCCCGCCCAAGGACGCGAAGAACGGGGCCAAGGCCAAGGACTATACCGTGACCGTGGACACGGATCGGCCCGGCAACAGGGTCGAGGCGGGCCAGCCGATGAACCTGCGCGTCACCGTGACGAACACCGGCGAGGCGCCGATCTACCAGCTGCGGGCCCGGACCAAGAGTGACGGGGGATACTTCGACGAGCGCGAGCTGGCGTTTGGGAAGATCGAGCCCGGAAAGTCCAAGACCGCTCAAGCGCCGCTTGGCTGGTGTGAAGTGGAGGGCCGTAGGCCCGGGTCGACCAAACCGGTGCCGGCCGACGCCAAGCGGGCGTGCACGTTGCCGAAGAGCGCAGCAATGCGACAGGATGTGGTCAAGGTGCAGTTCTACGCCGAGGGGGGCGAGCCTCCGCAAGACGTGGAGCTTCGCCCCACGGTCATCGCACTCCCGCAGCCCGTGTTTGCTTACACCTTTCAAGTGGTGGACAACCGACCCGGCAATGGTGATGGACAGCTGGCGCGCACCGAGGGGGCGACCATGTACCTCACCGTCCAGAATGTCGGAAAGGGGCAGTCGTACGAGACTCAGGCCAATCTGCGTAACCTGACGGGCGATGGGCTCCTGTTGCACGCTGGACGATTCGACATCTCGAACATGAAGCCCGGCGACGTGCGGCGGGTGGCGTTCACCTTCGACGTGCTGAAGGATCTCAAGGAGAACTTCATCAAGGTCGAAATCAGCGTTGCCGATCGAGACCTGCAGGTGGTGTCGAACGAGAAGATAACCGTCCCCATCACCCGGAGCGGATTGCACGTCACCCCCGCCGCGGGACGCGTCATGGCGAGCGCGAGCGAAGTTCTGGTGCGGGGGCAACCGGTCGCCTCGGTGCGACCAGTGTCCAAGATCGACCGCGGGTCGGTGCTGAAGCGGCTGGGGACGTTTGCCGAGTTCACCAAGGTCCAGCTCGACGGTGACCGGTTCGGCTTCGTCCAGACCGACCAACTCGCGGAAGTGCAGCGTGGGCTCAAGCTGGGATTGCGCCCCCTGCTCGTTCGCT
Organism: uncultured Polyangiaceae bacterium; assembly: GCA_964610275.1. Taxonomy (GTDB): domain Bacteria; phylum Myxococcota_A; class Polyangia; order Polyangiales; family Polyangiaceae; genus JAFGBI01. The sequence goes on from CAZSVU010000620.1 coordinate 2,557, forward strand.
CGCCACCGCTACTCGAGGTGAAGACTGGCAAGCTCGCGACCCGCGGCAAGCGCGTCAAATTGGAGGGCGCGGCCACGGATGGCGATCGGGTCCTGGACACGTACATCTTCGTCGGCAGTCGCAAGGTGTTCTACCAGTCCAACGGCAAGGATACGTCCGATTCGAAGCGGCTGGAGTTTTCCACCGAGGTGGAGCTGGAGCCCGGCATCAACGTCATCACGGTGGTGGCGCGCGAGAACGAGGACACGGCGACCCGCTACACCCGGGTCGTGAGGCGAGACGGCCCGAACGGTGAAGCCCTACCCACCCCCAAGAACGAGGAATTCGGGGCTGACTGGGAGTTCGTCGGCCCGTGACGCGCCGTTGCTTGGCCTGACCGGACACCCTGGCTCGGAGTTCGGGCCGGGCAGTGTGAAGAAGATGGAGCAACGTCGCT
>CAZSVU010000621.1:0-2966 GCA_964610275.1 uncultured Polyangiaceae bacterium
TGGCGTTGGCCAGCCCGGACGTCGTGCCCACCTTCATCCAGGTGGCCCCCTCCCCGGTGACCGTCACTAGCGGGCTCGGGTCGGTGATGACGCCACTGCCGTCGCCGATCACCACCGCCATGTTCTCGGGCGGTGTCGTGTCCTGCTCCAGCAGGGTGATCGCGTCCAGCGTCACCACATCATTGACCGACAGCGTGATCGTCTGACGATGCGCAATGTAGCCCGCGCTGGTGGCCGACAAGTTGTACGTGTCAGCTGGAATTCCGCTCAACACGAACAGCCCGTCCGCATCGGTGGTGGTGCTCAGGCTCGTGCCCAGAATCGCTACCTCGATCCCGCTGTGGTCCGCAGCGCCAGCCAGCTGGATCGTGCCCGTCACCGTCGCCGTGGTCTGCAGCACCACGGTCACGTGAAGCTCCTCGGTCTCATTGCCCGCGTCGTCGCGGAACCGCGCAAACAGGTCCTTTTCCCCGTCCGGCCCGGGGAAGACATACGCCGGGTGCGCTTCGAAGCCCTGCCAGCCCACCGTGGCCAGGCCCGACTCCGGCCCGAGCTTCATCTCCGTTGCGCCCTCGCCTCCGATGGTGATGAACGGCGTGTTGGTGTGAATGACTCCGTTGACCTCACCCGTGCTGGGGTCTTGGACCGAAAGCGTCATGTTCTGCGGCGGCTCGTTGTCCAGATCCACGTACGCGATCGCGGCCTCGGCATCCGTGACGTTGCCGCTCGGATCCCGCACCTGCACCTGCACCCCCTTGGTCCCCAGCTGGTCCGAGAAGGTCACGCTGGTGCTTACCGTGTACGGGTGCCAGATCGCATTCTGCAGGTCGGTGTCACACGAGAAACCGCCGCTCGCGTCGACGTCGCACACCACGTACCGCATCTCCAGCGCATCCGCGTCCACCAGCTCGTCGTGGACAAACAGGGTCATGGCCACGGTCCGGCTTCGCGTCACCGCCTGACCGTTGTTCAGCTGCAACAGCTCCACCACCGGTGCGGTTTCGTCGCGCGTCAGGGTCAGCTGCTCGGGCGCGAGCTCGTCCCCACACGGATCGCTCAGCTGGACCAAGGCAAGCGTCTCGCCTTCCGGAAGCCCGGTGAACCCGAACGTGGCCGTGTCGAGGTCGCGGTACTCGGGCACGTCTTCCCCGTCGAGCCAGACGCGCCCCTGAGCCGCGAAGTCCGCAGTGATATGGATCGTGACCTCGTCTCCAGTCAGGTACCAGACCGACCCCGCCACCTCGTGCGCCTGCCCGTCCCCCGGGTTGAGGGCGGCGACCGCCGGGACCAGGCTGATGCTCGGCGCCTCGGCCTCGTCGTCGTCGAAGTCCACCGTGACGACGTCAGCCGCGCAGTCCGTCTGGCTGGTGGCATCTCGCTTGTAGCCCGTGCGCTCGACCTGGACTGTGTAGTGCCCCACCGGCACATCCGCGAACGAATACTCGCCATCGGCGACCCGGGCCTCGCGCACGGTGTCGCTGCCGTGCAGCTCAACCACCGCGCCGTCCGAGCTGGCGCCATTCGACAGGGACACCGTGCCGCTGACGCTGCCCGTGCCGAGCTCCAGCAGGATACGACCGAGGTTGGACGAGCCCCCTTCGGGCACGGCCACGGTCACCTCATACGGCCGGTAGGCGCTGTCGCTCGATTCGCTCGACAGTCCACCCTGATACGTAACCCGGAGGCGATAGACGTCCGGCTCGATGTCGCTGAACAGGAACTTGCCGTCTTCATCCGGCGTGATCCCGCCCTCGCCCGCGCCGATGTCGACCCGGACCCGACTCATGTCGTCGAGCCCGCCGAGGCTCGCCAGCACCACCTGGCCGGAGATAGTGGCCCGGGTCTCGGCTCGGGTTTCCTTGCCCCCATCGCTTCCGCCGCCACAGCCCCAGAGCACGAGCACCGAGAGCAACACCAACCCACAGCGCACCCATGCGCATCCCTTCGAACCGATTGACTTCATCACCTACAACCCCGACGCAGATCCCCGAGTTGGCCGACACGCATAAGCCAGAGCTAACGCTGGTTCAAGCGGTACGGCCCGGGAGCTCAGCTCCCGGGCCTCCTCACCCAGGGACGTCCGCAGTGGTTGCAGGCCAACGACCGGCGGCACGGTGGGGTTCGGTGGGGCCCACCCAGCCATGTAGCGACGGAGCGCCACTGAATCCCGCTGGGACGCTGGTCGGGGTCGAGCAGCCGCGGGAACGGACGGGGTTGAGGGAACCCGCGAGCTGCGCTCGCGGGCGATCTCTCGCGGGCGAGGCGTCGGAAGCCGAGCTACCGCACGATGACTTCCGTCGGCACCTTCCCGATCTGCCCGTTCGAATCGTAGGCCCAGAGCCAGATGCGCACGGTACCGGTGCCGAGATCGCTCCCGAGCACGTCGACCTCGGTGCCGCCGCCAATCAGATTGCTGCCGGTGCAGTCGTTCTCGGTGCGGCACCAGCTGAGGTCGCTTGCTCCCACGTAGCACGCGCTCGGGCAGTGCTCGGGCCCGTCCAGCGGGCAGCGCTTGCAGTACCAGTAGTCGTGATCGGCGTCCGTGCAGGTCTGGCCGGATTCGAGGCTCACCCAGGCGGGACAGCCCGCGGCCGTGCTGTCCTCGGGATCGTAGCCGTAGCCGGTGAAGGTCACGGTGTCGCTGGCGTCTACCTCGTACCAGTACCGCGGCGACGTCACCCGCGCCATCGGGAACGCGCCCGTGGCCCAGGGGGTGTAGACCACCTCCTGTCGGTTGACGTCGTCGTAGTAGTCCCAGATGCCGCTGGTGTTCTGGGGGTTGGGGCCAGCTTCCATTTCCGCCAAGGCATCTGGACCCCAGTAGTTGTCGGTGGCGATGATGTCCGGCGAGGCGAACCCGCCCGTAGCCTGAACCCCATAGCCGGTGCTTCCGGGCTCGAGCAGGAAGCTGTTGCCGAGGAAGGTGTAGCCGTTTCGAGCCTGCACGAAGGCCGTGCTTTCGAGCT
>CAZSVU010000622.1:0-2951 GCA_964610275.1 uncultured Polyangiaceae bacterium
GCACCGTGCAGCTGACCGGCGTGGCCTGAAAGTAGACGTACCCCGAGACGGAGTCGTCCTCGAAGGTGCAGAGGGTGTCCGCGTCCGGCAGCTCCTGCGGCCCGGCGCCGGGCCCCTCACCGGTGCACTCGATGGTGTGTATTGCTGGCCTTCGTAGCTCGAAACCGAATTCCTCGATGATTCCGCCAGCCCCGCCCGTCCCGGGGTCGCCGCCAGTGCCGGTCCCACCTGTCCCGTTGTCGCCCCCGGCGTTGACGCCGCCCGTGCCGTCATCGCTGCCCGCGCTGCCGCCGGTCGCCGTGCCTCCCGAACCCGCCTCGCCGGACCCGCCCGCCGAATCGCCGCCGCACCCGGTCACTACGGTGAAGGTCAGTACACTCACTATGCAAAGCCATGTGTGGATCATTGATTCTACTCCGTCCACTCTCTTCAAGCCGTGGGCTCGGGCCAGATCGTCACGACGACGCGCAGGTTTGCCCCTGCTGGGTCAGCAGCCGGTGTTCGGGCCCACTCGATTTGAACTCAGCCTCCCGGCGAAGGGCGAGCGCCGTTCGCACGGTAAGGTTAGCCCGAGTCGGGCACGCGGGCTATGCTCGACATGTAGTGCCACGGACGTCCGTGGCCGCACAGGGAGTGAGCCATGAGTGTGAGGGCTCGAGCGGTGACAGCGGGATGGGTTCTCGCCGCCATTCTTTCGGCGTGCGGAGGTCACACCGATCGTGACTCGGGAGACCCGAGCTCGCACCTCGGCAACACTGCGGGCGGGGGAGGCGATGGCACCGGTGGTGCTGCCGCCCCGAGTCTGGCTGGGAGCGGCGGCGAGATCGCTGCTGGCGGAGACGCGTCGGGGGGTGCTGAGGCCAGCGGAGGTAGCGGTACCGGCGGAGCCGATAGCGCCGGGGGAACGGGCATTGGTGGCGGGGCGGAGAACAGCGGGGGCACCGTCAGCACCGGCGGTGCGTCGGCCGGCGGGGCTGGGGGCAGCCCGGGCTCCGGGGGCGCGACTCCGGCAGGCGCTGGCGGCACGGCAGGGCAAGGCGGTGCGGCGCTGCCGGGTGGTGCAGCTGGCGAGGCTGGGGCCCCAGGCCGGGCGGGTGCGGCTGGTGAAGCGGGGGCGGCTGGCGAACCGGGGGCGGCCGGTGGTGGAGGAGCGCCAGGGTTGGACCTGTGTCAGCTGGTCTCTCCGATGCCTCCTGGTTGCCCCTGCACTGACGGCGCTGAGTGTGACGGTATGTGCCTGGTGTTGGCCGAGGACCCGTGTGAGCCGGGCGTCACGGGTGTCTGTGCCAACCCGCCGAGCGGTGGCTGCGTCTGCGAGCTGAGCGACAGCTACACTGGGATCCTGTGCATCGAGCGCGAGATCTGTCCCGAGACCCGACCGGACTACCCCGAGAGTTGCACCCTGGTCTCCCAGGTGTGTGCCTACGACACGCCAGCACACGAGCGCTGCTGGTGCATGAGTCGGTTCGGAGACCCGGTCTGGGAGTGCGCCAACGAGGACACTGACTGCCCCTACGCCCAGCCCACACCCGGGTCGTCGTGCGCGGGTTCGCTCGAGTGCTTCTTCGCCACCGCAAGCTCGCTGGCGTACCGCTGCACGTGCACGAGCGAGCGCTGGGACTGCGAGATGGTGTCGGGGTAGAAGCTGAGCGCGTCGCCTTCAGAGCAGGCAATCGATGAACGTCTGGGGGACTTCGATCGCCACTGTGCCGCCGTCGCAGTCGCCGGGCGCGTCGAGCTGGACGATCACGCCAAATCCGAAGGGGGCTCCGATGTGCTGCGTTTCGCCGGGCTGCACGCTCAACGCGACCGGCTGCTCCCAGAGCGGTTGGTAGCCGCTCCCGCGTACACCCACTGTTCCCTGCCCGACGTAGGCGGTGTCCCCGCGATTTCCCACCACCAGCATGGTGCCGACCGTACCGACGCACTCCCGGATGCACTCCCGGATGCGCACCACATAGAGATCGGGCTGCCCGGCGCACGCGTCCTGCGGTGCCAGTTGCTCGTCCACCGGTCTGGCGCTGCAGCTACACCCTTCCTCGGTGTCGTCTCCTCCGGCGCATCCAATCGGATCGACCGCGCCATCGCAGTTCGAGTCAATGTCGTCCCCGCTTTGCTCCGGCATGAACGGGGCGATGAGCGGGTCGTCGTCGTCGCAGTCTTGCCCCAGGTTGCGGGTGTAGTGCGGATCCTCCGCCCCGCTCGGGACACACGCGGCCTCCGCCTCGGGGGATGAGGAGCCATCTCCGTCGCCGTCCCAGTAGCGCCGCGACTGCAGCTCGGGATCGGAATCATCGCAATCGGCGTAGTACTGAACCGTGGTCGTGTAGCCCGACGGGAGCGGGTACGCCACACACTCACCCGACTGGCCCACCACGTGTCCGTCTCCGTCGGCGTCGAGATAGCCGAAAACCTGTACTTCGGGATCGTCGTCGTCGCAGTCCTCCTCGATCTCGTCGAGCTGCCACTGTGTCCCTGCGTTCGACCCCAAGCATTCCAACTCGCCGGCTCCCCAACCGTCGCCGTCGAGGTCCGGCCTGCCCCACTGGAAGCGAGTCGGATCGGTGTCATCGCAGTCGGAGCACTCCTCGGGCACGGAACCGGATTGCCACTCGCCGCACACGGCCACGACCGCTTCGCCCTCGAAAGCGCCCACACCATCCCCGTCCAGATCCTCGCACACCAGGAAGAGCTCGCAGTCGGGCTCATCCGAAGCCTCGTGCGAAGCAGGGCCGTAGATGGCACAGGAACTCGCCAGTGACAGCGCCGCGACGCCCGCTGACCACTTCGGCCCGCGCGCTACCCAAGACGCTGCACTTGCCCCCGACGAGGTCGACACTGCCCGAGTGGGGAGTATGGGGGAAGCCTCGGAGAGTAGCAAGGGCGGGGGCGCATCCTTGATCCATGTTCCGCCGGCCGCCAGCGGGCGCCGAAACAAGGGATGGGTTTCG
>CAZSVU010000623.1:0-2950 GCA_964610275.1 uncultured Polyangiaceae bacterium
AAGTAGCTACGCCGCCGCCTCGTCACCTCCCTTCTGGCCCTCCCGAACCGCTTCCTCAGGCGTCGCTTCATCGGGCACGTCCCTGATCTTCTTCCTCCCCAACACCACCAATCCGCCGTCTCGTCCAATGCTCCAGAGCATGCGGGACGCCGGCGGCTCCACCGCAATCCTGCCCTGGTGCACTCCTTCCAGGTGGCAGTCGCAGCACAAGGCCGTGAGGTTCTCGTCTTCGTCCCCGCCACCCTGCGATCGCTTCCGCAGGTGGTGGGACTGCACCGTGCGCTGGCAGCACACCGGGCTCGTGCAGCGGTAGCCGTCACGCGCGTAGATGTGCGCGTACGCCACCGAGCTCTGTACCTCGTACCGGTGAGCATTCCAGATGCAAAGACTGATGAACCTGAGGAAGCTCACACCCCGCGGCAACCACCGCCGCGCCAGCCGCTCCACGCGCTTCCAGTAGCGGTACGTGTCCGCTCGCAACCGGAACGTCAGCATCCGCTGGGCTGCTTGCAGCATCCGGTGAGACCGCTCGCCCAAGCAGAGCTCCGCGGCGATCCCGAGCAGCGTCTGCTCCAGCGTCGCCCGGCGCTCGCCCCCCGAACCGCCTTCCTCGTGAGCCGCCGTGGGCCTTCCGTAGTCGTCCACCAGCCCGAGAAGCCAGGGCAGTGAGCTCCGTTGCTCCACTTCACCGTCCGCGTTGATCACGAAGCCCCATTCCGTGGCCGGAGGGCTGTTGACCGAGCAGCGGAGACCTCGGTCCCTGCGAACGCTGCCCCTGCATTCCCGCTCGCCGCCGTCCGAGCACCCCCCACCCCCAGACATCTCGGTCGCGTCGCCGCCTCGCGCGCACCGCGCCCCACCCTCGCACGCGCCAACTTGCCCCTCGCACTCCGACGCCCCCGCCTCACTCGCGCGCGTCCACTCCCGCTCCCGCGAGTAGGTCGGCCACCCCGTCTCGAGCTCCACCTCACCGGTGAGCAGGTCTTGCTCGACCTCGGCGAGCTTTCGCATGTGCTCTTCGGTGGGCGGCTTGCACCCGGGCTTGCCCGCCACGCGCCGTAGCCTCTCCGCCACGTCGACCTCTTCCCTCAGGTGCTTGACCGTGCGCTCCGTCGCTTGCTCGATCCACGCTTGCACCGTTGCGCCGGTGGCCACCCGGGCGATCTTGCGCGCTGCCTCGAATCCAATCCGCCCCTCTCTGAGCGCTTCGCCGAGAGCAGGCAACTCCTCGACTCGCCGCGCCAGGTACTTTCGAGAAGCGAGCGCATCCAAGCACATGCCCACCCGCTCCCGCGCGTACTGCGCCGGCGAGGCATACCCGAGTACCCGCCAACCGTCGGCACGCTGCATCCGCTCCCAGAGCCGCCCCACCTCGAGATCCCGCCGGCTGAGCTCGTGGCTCCGGGCCCAAATCCACCGGTCGAGCTCCCGCGGCGTCTTGGCGGCCTCGATCTCTTTGCGCGCCCGCTCGAACTCGGCCTGGAGGAGCTTCGCCGCTTCCGCTCCAACGCCGCCCTCCGCCCCACCGAGCCGGCCGCGAAACTTCGCCTCGCAGCGCTTCTCGCTCGCCGCGCGCATTTCGGCCTTCTTGGTTTCCCACTCCCGCTGCTCCGCTTCCTTCTGCTCCCACCCGTCGTCGCGGCCGTAGTCTGCCTTGCTCAGCGCGTGCACCAACGTGACGTCGGCCTCGGCCAACGCCGCGGAGATCAACGTGTCCTCGTCCGCGTGCCCTTCCAGCTGCCGGAGCAGCGCCATCGACCGCTCGAACAGCAACAGGTCCGAGCAGCCCACGCTCACTCGCAACGTGCGACGCGGCTCGTCTGGAGGGGGCGCAAACGGAGCCTCCGACTCCATCTGTTCGGCCCAGGCTGCGTGCGCCTCGGGACTCGTCCCGGGCGGGTCACTGAGGCAGTAGTAGTGCTCACCCACGAAGTCGTCGTTCGCCGCACCGTCGCGCTCACCGCCAACCGCCGTTTCGCTGGCTCCTCCGCACCCCCCACCCCCAGACATCTCGGTCGCGTCGCCGCCGCTGCCGGCCACTGCCCGCTCCTTTTCTGCTCTGCTGGAGCCGCCGCCCGCCACTCCCACCGGCTGCTCCCACCAGGGGACGGCACCCGGTTCGGCCCCGCCATCGGCCTCATCCGCTTCGCCTCCGCCCATCGATTCATTCCGCGCCGCCAGACCGCGCAGGTACTCGCGCATCTGCCGTACCGTGCAGCGCTCTGCCTTGGCAGCGAGAAAATCGTCAGTGCGAGGCTCGGCATGCTGCGACACCAACGTCGCCATGCTGGTATTGATCCGCCCCTCGACCAGCGCCGCCATCAGTGCCGGCAGGCTCTCGAGCCGCCGCGCCAGCGCCGCACTCTCCGTAGCCCACCGCCCGGTACGCGAGCAGCGCTCCACCGCGTAGCTCTGCAGCGTCGAGTAGCCGAGCTCCCGGTGCCAGAGCTTGCGCTTGAGCCGCTCGAGCGCGAACCCGATCTCGAGCCCCAGTGCCCCCACGCCGCGCCCCAGCCGAGCGAGCTCCGCGTCGATGCGCAGGAGCTCCGAGTAGGACGGCCGGCGCACCCGCGCGCGCTTGCGCTCGGCCCTTTTCGAGCCGGACGCTCGGTTCACCCTCCCGCGTTGGCGTTCGGCCGATCTACTGCCCGCTGCCCGCTTCACCTTCTCGCTTCTGAGCTCGGTTCGTCACCGCTGAGTCCAACGTGTCCGAAGTCAAGAGCATGGCTAGTTTCAATCTAACATCGAACGCGCGCCCGTCCAGCAGAATTCCCTGGAGGTGTGACAGACTAAGTCACGCAACGTTGCTTCCACATGGAACGAATACGCTCGTGCAGTCACGGGCACGGTCCCTGCCTGACTCCAGCCGGGAGGGTCTTCGGAAGGGCCGTTCGAATTGCGCCTCATTCAGCACCCGCCCTGCGCGCCGCATCGCGCGCTCTCGCCACCC
>CAZSVU010000624.1:0-2920 GCA_964610275.1 uncultured Polyangiaceae bacterium
TAACGGGGCCGATGCCGCGCGGGGATACGACCCATCCGAGCGTCCTTGATGCGCAGCTCCTCACGCAGCAGTTCGACCTCGGACCTGAGCCTTTCATTGTCCGCCTTGAGCCCGACCTGCGTGACGGGACTGTTGGCGCACCAACCGCGGACGTACGCCATCCCCAAGTGGGCCATCCCCAGGGCGTGCAGGAACGCGGACTTCACGTGATCGGGCCAGCTGGGTGGAAGCGGGACGGAGGACAAACTCGGGTCCATTCGGACAGTGATCGCGCAGGCTGGGCCGGGCAGCAAGGGCTCCAAGGGCCGGGAAAGACTCTCGACGAATGACGGCGCATCGGGGCTCGCGTGTGGCAGAATCTCTGCGGGTTCCGGCCAGAACGATCCCTGCAAGAATGCTGGACCAGGACACCGGGAGGGTCGCTGACGACACGTCATGTCTCCCAGCTCAGTCTCTCTGCTACGGCGTGGGAATGCAGCCTCGATAGGTATGTCAACGAAAGCGCGGTCCGTTGGAGGTCCAGTGGGATGCGTGCGACGCTACTTCGGAAGTTCGATCCTGGAAAGCGCGGGCTGACGCGGGGTGTGTGCAGAAGCGCGTTCAGCAACAGACGACGCTGGGTTGGGAGTGCTGGGTGCTGCGCGACTCGGGACGAGGGTGCCCACGATTGCTGAGCGCTGGTCGATGCGCTACCCTGCGCTCATGCGCATCGGGGAAGTTGCCGTGCTTCTACTGGCAGTCGGGTTCGCTGTCGGGTGCGGATCGGATGACTCCGGCGACGCGCCCGATTGTGTGGCGGGGCAGTCCGTTTCGTGCACCGGATCGGATGGGTGCGACGGCTATCAGATCTGCAATGACGATGGGGATGGCTACGGGGCCTGTCAGTGCGGGACCGGTGGAGCCGGAACGGGCGGTGCGGCGCAGTCCGGGATCGGAGGTTCGACGGCAACGGGCGGTGGAACGGGCGGTGCGGCGCAGTCCGGGATCGGAGGTTCGACGGCAACGGGCGGTGGAACGGGCGGTGCGGCGCAATCCGGAACTGGAGGATTGGCGGTAGCGGGCGGTGGAACGGGCGGCAGTGGCGGTCTTTCGCTGGTCGGAGGGACGGGCGGTGCCATTCTCGACTGTGCGCCTGCCGACATGAGCACCTGGGAGCCACCGCCGTACGTGCCAGCGCGCGCAGCGGTCCAGGTCTGCACCGAAGCGACGATTCGGCAGTACTTCACGGATTGCATGAGCGGCATGGACTGCGCGGCGTTCCTGCCTGGCGGCGAGCACGCGGCGTGTGGCGAGTGCATGACCCCGACCCCGATTGGGGAAGCTCAATACGGTCCAATCGTCCTCTCCGGGATAATCCGAGAGACCAACCTGGCCGGGTGCATCGAGCTCCTGGGTGAGGAAGACTGTTCCGTTCACCTGCAAGCCCGGAGCGTGTGTGAGATGGAAGCGTGCTTTGACAACTGTCCGGCCACCGACAGCGCGTCTCTGATGCTCTATGATCAGTGCCGGGAGGATGCGCGCTACGGCACATGCGACTCATACCGCCAGGCGGCGGTCTGCATCACCGAGCTGAGTAACATGGAGGCCTGCACCGGTGACTCCTTTGAAGAGGCGCTGGTGGCCACCGGAATGGTCTTCTGCGGTCAGTAGCGGTGTCTGCGGGCCAGCGTGAGATGTCGACTGGTCGTCGGCGTGCGGCCAAGGTGGGTTGGTCAACAGGTCTGCGGCGGATGAAGGTGCTCGTGCAGGGCTACGGGCGTTCGCAGAGCTTCATCCAGAGGGCTTCGAGCCGGCGCAGCTTTCCAGTGGCGGGGGACTGCGAGCCTTGGTCGACCATTGCGGCTGCGGCATCGCACGTCGCGCGCGAAGGGCCGTTATTCAGCGCGGCCAACAAGCAGATGGCGGCCTCCTCATAGTCGCCGTTCTTGCGGTACTGTTCGGCGAGATCCACCATCATTGCGCTGAGCTGGGGTAGGTCGCCGGGGTTCGTCAGGCTCTTGAAGAAACCGTAGGCCCGCTCCGGACGACCCGCCTTCGCATAGGTCCGGATCAGGTCGGCGCGAGCAGCCTCGGCCAACGGAGCGGCACACCGGTCGTCGGCGTATCGCCTCGCGTATTCGATCGCCTTCTTCTGTTCGCCGAGCGCCTCGGTGTAGGACCCGGTGGCCAGGTTGATCTCACCGAGCCGCAGCCGCGCGAGCTGGTAGACGGTGTTCACAGGTGGGGGGTACCTGCATCCTTCTTGGTAGGCGGCGGTGGCCAAGGGGTATCTGCTCGGGTCGGCCTTTGCCTCGTCGAAGAACAACTCGCCAAAGGCGACATAGGCCAGCGGGACGTTGCGCGACTTCGGATGCTTCCGAATGAGATCGTAGTAGGCATTGCGCGCCTCCATCACGCGACCGGCGCGCTCGTGGCGCAAAGCGTCGTCGTAGAGCGCTTGCGCGTCAGGGGTCTCGCCCGAGAGATCGAGCCCGTCTCCCTCCCGGAGTGCGGCCACACAGGTTACCAAGTCCCCTTGGCGACCGGCCGAGTCGCGCGTGTACGCTTGCTCGTCGTTGTCCGGTTCCGTGTCTGCCGAGGGCGGCGGGATCGCAAGCGTCGTCGGAGCCTGCCGCGGTTCGGTCGCCTCGGCCGCGCCGGGAGCCGGGCCCGCAGCACAGCCGAACAGCAGTACGACCCCACCCAGTGCGCAGCAACGTTGCATCACGAACTCCAGCGGCGCAAAGAGATCACGCATATCGCGATCGAAACGCGGCGCCTGATCCTCTACACCTCAGGCGCCAGCCCAGATCACATCGCCTCCGTAGGCCATCACGAGTTTGTCGGCCGTGAGCAGGACGAGTCCGTCGATCTGGGCCTGCGCGACCAGCATTCGGTCAAACGGATCGCGATGATGCTCCGGCAGCGCTGCCGCCGCGAG
>CAZSVU010000625.1:0-2874 GCA_964610275.1 uncultured Polyangiaceae bacterium
CCGCCAGGGTCCAATCTCAATGATCTCGCGGTGGACGGAGTTTCTGGGACCCACAGGCGGAGGAGACCGGCAGCCAGCACAGGGCTCGGCGCTCCCAACTACTCCCCCTTCGTCGAGTCCACCAGGTCTTCGTCGACCCGTTTTCGTTCCCACCACGGGCGATGTCGGAAGTAGCGACCGATGCCATACGCGATCATGAGCAGGATGGGGAACGCCACGCTGGCAACTGGGCGCCCGTCTTCTCCCTTCTTCAGGTCCACGGTCGGCGTCTTCCCCACCCGGGCATAGATCAGCCAACTCGGAGCGTAGAAGACCGGAACGCGCGCTCCGACCGGTGGCCATCCCGTCGATGGCCGCAGCCAATCGGAGAACTCCTGGTTCGTCGCGTCGATCCGGAGTCTCACCACGTCCGTCTGGTAGTCGGCCTTCTTACGTTGCTTCACCGTTATCGTGGACTTCCCGACGACGGTGGCGACTCCCGGGTTTCCGTACAGGACGTTCACCCAGAAAGGAAAGGATCCGAACCAGCAGGGCAAGAAGAAGCAAATCGACCACACGAGGAGCCAACTTCGAGCGGCCCGCGCGCGCCTGGTGAACGAGCGCTGGAGCGCACCCGTCGCCACCAGCATCCGACCCCGCCGCGGCGCACGCATGACGCGCCCTTCGGCCGCCCCGCCATAACCGGACGAGGTGTCCACCCAGCGCTCGACCCGGCCTACCACGCAGACGCTCTCGCCCAGGGTCAAACGAGTTCGCCGCCGTCTCACCCATTTCTCGAGCTCGATGGTCTCGCCGAGCGGAATCGCCAGCTGAGCCCTGTCGTCCGGCTCGACTCGGACGTGTTGGCCTCGAGGCAGCGCTATCGTGAAGGGGCGCAGCACCTGCCGGCGCGATGTCTCCCGCCAAGTGCCCGCCTGAGAGTCGTTCCCGTCGTACTTCTGATCGATTTCGATGCGGAGGGCCTCATCGGGATCGCCGTCAATAGCGATCACCTCGCCTTGGAGCGTCTGTTTGCCGAGCTTGTCGGACCACTTGCGCGCGCGGCCCTTGATACTCGACGTCCTGATCGCCGAGGACTTCCACCGGAGGTAGGAGACGGAAAGCGCCAGGATCCAAAGGACGGGCACTGCCAAGCCGAGGCCGAACGCCGCAAGGTGCGACAGCCAGGTCGGAAGCGCCTTGTGCGGCTCCAGTGAGTCGTACTTGGGATCCCAAGTCTCGGCTGACGCGGCGGCGGTCGACGGATCGTTGTTGGTTGGGAGCGCGTTTTGGGTCGAAAGGGTGTACCAGACGTTCGCCGCGCTCCCGCACGTCAGAACCAAGAGCAGTATCAGCACGAACCCGTGCAAGAGCGCGAGCGTGCGGGCCTCGCGCTCAGGCGTGTCTCCAGTGTGTCCCACGACCCTCTCCCACTTCGCTCAGTGGGGACGAGGCTAGCACGTCGCTAGCGTCCGGCGTTGGATTCTTCGGTCGTCAGCTCCAGACCACCTCGACGAACACCGTGTCACCCCGTATCCAGACTCGACCGTAGTCCGTGAAAACCCAATCCACCGGGAAATCGCGACCGTTCTGGGCTGGAGGGAGCGAAGTCTCACCGCAGCACTGCCCGGAGCAACTCGCGCGCAGCCGTCTTCCCGAGACCCGACAGTCTTACGTGTATGGATGGTGCCCGTATGGCCGGGACGCGGGCGCGAATAACAGCGTAGCCGCGCACGCAATCGCCGTGCCCGGACTTGATACGCATCGCCAAGACACGATCTCCAAGATCCAGCGTGACCCGTCGTGCGCTCCGCAGCGACTCGTCCTCATCGAGGATTTCCCGATCGAGGTTCTGTGCGTCCCATTCCCTCCATCGGGCGCACTCGGCAACGTCAGCATGTCCCGGATCCGTTGGGGGCTGCAGGCGTTTCCAGGAGCAGTCGTGTATGTCCAACGGGGCCCTCCTCCAACCGGAAGGCAACATCGGCCTTGTCGGGCGTGGGGGAGCGGTTGTCGACGACGAGAGGAACTGTGATGCGTACCTGGTTACCGCGCCGCGTATCCGCGCGTAGTGCCCATTCTCGTCGGCCAGGTTTGCTGGATCGGCACTCGCGCAGGTGTAGCAGGTCAACTTGCCCGGCTCTCGCAGAATGGACTCGGCCTTGAACACCGCTACCGGGTCCGGCGCCAGAAACACTCCGGCCTCTGCCCAGTGGGGGGCGATTCGCCTGGTCGTGCGCACCGCGAAGGGTGAGACAGCAGCATTCGTAGGCCCGGGGGAGGTCCTGATCCGGAGCAAGGCGGAGAACAACGACTGCAACGTCTAGGACAGAGCACTACTACGGCATCTCACAGGACCAATTGCGCGGGTCCTGGTAGCCGTAGTCGGGCAGGCCACAGCTGCACCGCGCGGCCCCCCCACCCTCCGGGGTGCTGACGCCGAAGGAGCAGTTCGCTTCGCGCGGATGGTTGCAGGGGCTGCCGATGAAGGGGCTCGAATAGGACGGGCATTCTGCGCACTGCAGCGTGGGGAAGATGGTGACCCCCGGCCCGGTCCCGACCCCCGTGCACTCCGGGGCGCCATCGTTCAAGGTGTGCGACCGAAGGCGCACGCGAATCGGAAGCGGCTCACCACAGGCGGGAAAAGTGAGAGCCACGCTAGCGCACGCATTGTAATACGAGGTCACCGTGTTGGGCGCCGTGTAGTCGAAGGGGCAGCTCACGCTGCTGGTCGCGTCGGACTCCAACTCCACATCGAAACCCCAGTCGCTCGCCGTGAGATCCGGCTCGATGACTTGCACGAAGATGTTGTAGTGAATCCGGCTGCCCACCAAGTAGACTTGTGAACGCTCCTCGTCGACTTGTAGAGGCACACAGCAGGCTGGGGCTCCACAG
>CAZSVU010000626.1:0-2861 GCA_964610275.1 uncultured Polyangiaceae bacterium
CCGCCCCCCCGGGCGATACCGTCGAGCACGGCCGTCTCTGCCCCGATGAGCCCGAGTCGCGGAGCCACCATCCCGGCGCTTGCCCGTTGTCTGGACCCGCTCCGGCAAGGGGAGGACGACAAGCGCTTCGAGTCCCGCGACGACCCGATACACTCGGCGAGGCTCATTCCGGCCCAACTTCGCACGCGAGGCGAGGCGCCGGGTCAGGCTCGACCACCCGCTTCAGTGTCCCGAGCTGGGTTGCTACAGAGCCGTCGGCTCGGCTGCCGACGGACCTCGATGCGTACGAAGCGAGGGGGAAGCGTTCCGAAATGGGCCCTGGAACGGCCGAACAGCCGGTTCCGGTCACGGGATCCCGAACTCTACCGCCGCTACCGGACGTTCGCCCCCGTGGTCTCGACCACGGGATCGCGCGATCCCGTCGGAGCTGCCGCGCCGGCCCGATACGGCCGGATGGCGCGCCCCAGGAACGTGGCAGCCAGTGCGGCGACGCCCAAGTCGTCGAGCCACCCGATGACGGGAAGCACGTCTGGCACCAAATCCGCTGGAGTCACCACATACAGGGCGGACAGTAGAAACAGCAGTTTGAGCGCGATCGACGCATCGGGGTCGGAAAAGAACTTCCACGCGGACGCGACGACGTCAAACAGGGAGCCAACTTGTCGGCGTCTGCCGCGGTTGGGAACGGGGCGGGGCGCTGGGTGGAGCACCGTTTCGCCCTGCGAGCGGGGATGGGGCTGGGATGGTGGTGACACTCGACGGTTCCCTCGCGGCCAGACGCCGACCCCGTCAACCTAAGTCCGATTCCGGCTCGCGCCAGTGCCCTGTCCCGGAAGTAACCATCCGTGAAGGCGGCTCGCCGAGTTTTCGAGGGGCGTCAAGGTGGTCATCGGGACAGGGCACAGCGGCACCGAAGGTGCCGCATGAAAGACAGGGTGCTCTGGCCAGATCGCAGTGGAGCTGTCCTCGGCCGGGCCGCTACCCTCACGTCCGGCCCGGCCGAGGACAACGACTGCGACTTCTGGGACGGAGCGCCAGCCGCTCCAGCCGATCAGTGAATGACCACTCGTTTGCTGACCGTGACCCGATCGCCGGAAAACGGGGGCACCCTGGCTCGTCGCATCGCTGCAGCGATGCATCCGCCCGTCGCAGTCCCAGCAAAAGGTGGGCCACTCACGTTCGCGTTGATCGCTCGTCCCGAGTTCGCGAATGTCACCGTGACCGTGGCGGTCCCGGACGGGTCACTGCCGCGGCGGCAAGATGACGCTGCCCCAGCCGCGGTTCGCAACGCTGCGACGGCGGCGCCACGGTCGAACGGTGCGGCGCCGGCACCGGCTGGCTTCTCCGTCTTCGCCACCGGGGTGGTTGCCGCCGTCGTCTTGGCAGGCGCCGTGCCTCCCGCCGGCGGTGCGCCCGTCGAGGTTTCGGACTTCTCGTTGGACGTTCCCGCCAGAGCACCGCCGGCAGGCTGTGCCGGAGCGGCTGGTGCAGCCTTCGCCTTGTCCTTCTCGGTGTCGGTTGCGGATGCAGGCGTCTTCTTCTTGGGGTCCTCTGCCGTGGGCGAAGCGGATCGAGTCGGGCTGGGCGCCGTGGTGGGGCCGGCGGCCGCGGCGTCGCCGGCCACCGCCGCCGGCTGCACGGCATCGGGCTGGTCCGAACCACTCGACTTGCTGAGCTGCGAGACGGCGAGCATCAACCCTGCGGCGCCGACCAGTATCAACCCTGCCGCCAGCCAGTTTCGCGTCGGCCGGGCTCCGGCCGCACCCGGGGCGGCGATGGCGGACGCCACCTCGCTGGTGTCCCTCGGCCGTGCTGGGACTGCGGCCGAAGGCGGCGACGCCGCAGCCATGAGATCCATGCTCGGTGGCCGCAGCACCCATTTGCCAACACTCGCCGGCTCGTCGAGTGAGAAAGAGTTGGTGGGCGAAGGTCGATCGCCAGACGACGAAGCCTGTGCGTCGAGAGGTGCGCTCAAGGAGAGAAAGTCGATGTCGGCATTACCATCATCATCCGCTACGGAGGGTTGCTCCTTGCGCGGTGGCGGTGGCGGTTTGCGCCCGAACACCAGCCCCTTCCGTTGGGGCTTCTCTTCCTCCACGTCCACGTCCACGTCCACGAGAACTGACTCCGGCGGCGCGTCGAACACACCGTCCGATGGAGCGGTCTTCTTCGCGGCGGGGAGGCCTGGTGCCTCGACCTGGCGACCCGCTCCCGCTTCGTCGTCATCGGCGGTCTCGGCTGTTGCGGGCTCCTCCTTGGCGGTGAGGTCATCACTGGTGTCGACGTCGATCTGAAGATCGTCCCCCGCCTGCTCCGGTTCGGCTGGCTCTTGCCCGTTCGGCACTAGGTCTCGTAGGGCAGCAACCTCGGCAATCCGAGTCCACGCCTCCAGCTCGTCCCGCCACACGATGGTGGCGCCGTCGATGTCGCCCCGCTTCAGGGCGTCTGCGAGCTCACTCGTGGTGAGAGCTCGGTCATCGTCGTCGGTGAAACTGACCGCCCAGTAGTCATCCGCGTCGTCTGCGACGTCCGAGACGGGCGGACCAAACTCTGTGCCGTCGACGTTGATCTTGGCGGCACACTGCTTGCATCGGATGGTGGCAACTCGTCCCTTGACCCTCTTCTCGTAGAGGCTCTCTGGGAGTCGGAACGAGGCTCCACAGCTATCGCACGAGATGGGAAACGACATCTGCCCGGAGCGTACCCCTTCGGCGCGCCGCGGGGAACTCAGTCGCTGCCGAGTTCGGCGCCGACGGCTTGGCGTCGGCCCGCCGTGCAGACCAGAAACTGCTGGGAGCGGCGCTAAATCAGCGAGCGCGATCCTCGATCGGTCTTGCGTGCCCCCAGCGGGGTGAGGGCTC
>CAZSVU010000627.1:0-2844 GCA_964610275.1 uncultured Polyangiaceae bacterium
GCGGCGACGGCACGATCGATCCGAACGAGGTGTGCGACGAGGGCACCTTTGCCGATGGCGTCGGCTGTGCCAACAACTGCCAGACCATCGAACCGCTGTACGACTGCTCGCTTGCCGGCCAAGCCTGCACCTACACGGTGGTCTGTGGCGATTCCATCATCAACGGCGGCGAGCAGTGTGACGACGGTGACGCGGATGCGGGCGACGGCTGCTCGGCTACGTGCCAGCTCGAGAGTGGCTACTACTGCCCGTCCGTGGGCAATCCTTGCCTGCTGATCCCAGTCTGCGGCGACGGCAACATCGGCCCTGGGGAAGCGTGCGATGACGGCAATACCGACGGCACTGGCGCCGTGGCGCCAGCCGATCCCACGACCGACGGCTGCGCGGCCAATTGCTCCGCCATCGATTCCGGCTGGAACTGCCCCGAACCGGGCGACCCCTGCGTCGAGGTGGTCGTCATCTGCGGCGATGGCATCCGCGCCCCCGGCGAGCAGTGCGACGACGGCAACACCGATGGCGGCACGCTGCAGTGCGTGGGGGGAGACAACGACGGTGGCGCATGCGCTGACGATACAGACTGCCCCGCCGGCGCCGACGTGCCGGTGAGCATCAACCACGTCGACACCACGTCATTCGCCACCAACAGCGCTACCAACAGCCAAGGCATCACCCTTTCCAGCACGCGCTCCGACCGCATGCTGGCGGTGGCCATCGCGGTCGAGGCGAACAATGGTCAAGGCAACGTCGATGTCCTGACGTTCGACGGGGTCGACATGACTCCCGCCGTCTCCAGTCACAACGTCGCTGGAAATACCAACGGGGTCTCGGCCTATCTCTTCACGCTGGCGGATGCGGACCTCCCGCTGGCGGGTGGGCCGTACACCCTGGATCTCGACTTCGATGCGCTACGGGGCGCAGCGGTGCACGTCGTCGAACTGGAGGGTGTGGGCAGTGCGACGCCAGAGGCCCTGGCCGTTGGAGACGACGGCAACAACGACTGGACTTCCATCACCACCAATATCACCACTCTGACCGACGGCGCCTGGCTGCTCGACGTGATCGGTTCCGGGCGGGACAGCACGACCCTCGTGCCGAACGCCGGTCAGACCGAGCAGGGGGATGTAGACGACGGTGGGGACATGAGTGGTGCGGTCTCCACCAAGCTGGTCGCCACGGCCGGCGACACGAGCATGGGCTGGAGCGCCGCTGGATCGAATCGGCTGGTACACGTCGTCGCTGCCTTCGCCCCAGCACCGCCCGAACCGGGCCCGTCTGGCACCTGCCAGTCCGTCGGCGCGGACGGCTGCAGCGCGACCTGCACCGTCGATCCGGGCTGGACCTGTTTGGCTCCGGGCGTGCCCTGCCTGGCCGAAGCCTGTGGCGATGACATCCGGGCGGGAGCCGAGCAGTGCGAAGCGGCGAGCACCAACCCGCCGGCGGCGTGCCAAAGTGACTGCACCATCGACCCCGCCTATGCCTGCGCGCAGAACGGCGCCGTGCTGGACTGCGTGCTCATCGCCACCGCCTGCAACAACGACGCTACCGTGGATCTCGGCGAGCGATGCGATGACGGCAACAACGACACCGGCGACGGCTGTACTCCGTTCTGCGAAATCGAGCCGGATTGCTCGGGCATCAAGACGCTTGCTGGGTGCACGTCTAATTGTGGTGACGGCATGATCCTGGCGAGTGATGCCAACGAGGAATGCGACGATGGTAACACCGTGGACGGCGATGGTTGCAGCTCGACGTGTGCGGTGGAGCCCGGTTGGACGTGCGCAGTCGCCGGTGGTCCCGCACCGACCAGCATCAACGTGCCCGTCACCTTCCGTGACATGATCGCACTGCCCCTCGGAACCAACGTCCGACACCCTGACTTCGAGGCCTACAGCGGAAGCGCCGAGACACCCGGAATGGTCGAGTACGAGATCGGTGGGGATGGCAAGCCCGTGTACACGGGGATTTGCGAGTCCGGCGCCTGGCAAGGACGTTGTTGGGGTGGCCCGGATCACCTGACCGCGTGCAGCACGCATGCAGATTGTGGGGTACCAGGCTACTGTGGAGGACGGTGCGTGGGA
This sequence comes from uncultured Polyangiaceae bacterium, assembly GCA_964610275.1. GTDB lineage: Bacteria > Myxococcota_A > Polyangia > Polyangiales > Polyangiaceae > JAFGBI01. Next base: position 2,079 of record CAZSVU010000627.1, read on the forward strand.
GGCACGGACGATGACGACCCGTGCGACGACGACGGCGACTGCGCGGATCCAGGCGTGTGCCACTTGTGCCCGTATGACGAGCAGAGCACGTCACAGGCCGATTTCGACCAGTGGTACCGCGACACGGTCGCGGTCAACATCTCGATGGCCACGCAGCTGACGTTCAACCAACTCGCGGGCAACACCTACCAGTACAGCAGCACCAGTCTCTTCCCCTTCGACGGGCTGGGCTGGACAGCCTCCGGGGACGAGGACACCTCGGACAACCACAACTTCGGCTTCACCAGCGAGGCCAGGTACTGGTTCGAGTACGGCGGCGGCGAGGCACTCGATTTCTATGGCGATGACGACCTCTGGGTCTTCATCAATGGCTATCTCGCTGTGGATGTCGGAGGCCTGCACCCGCAGACCGCAGGAGCGGTGACGCTGGGCGCAACGGAAGAGGCCGCATTCCACCTCCAGGTGGGCAACATCTACGAGATTTCTCTCTTCCACGCCGAGCGGCACACTAACGCTTCCAACTTCCAGTTGACGCTAGGTGGATTCGTCAAGTCGACCTCCGAGTGCATGCCGCTGTGCGGAGACGGCATCGTGGCGGGCACCGAGCAATGCGACGACGGCGACGCCATCAACGACCCGGACGGCGACCCGCCGGACAACGCCGACGTCTACGGTGCCTGCCAAACGGACTGCACGCTGGGCGAGTTCTGCGGTGACGGAGCGGTGAACGGTCCGGAAGTCTGTGACGACGGCTTCAACCAGGGGG
>CAZSVU010000628.1:0-2840 GCA_964610275.1 uncultured Polyangiaceae bacterium
GCAGGTGGGTCGATTCTGGTGAGCAGGGACGGGTCAATTCTCGCGAGCGCCTAAGTTCTCCGCGTCTAGCCTTGTTCAACATACCCCCGCGTAGTCGCGCTCGAATCACATGCAGCTCTGCTTCCGACATCGTCCCCTTGGAAGCTACGAGAGACTGCAGCATGTACTTCACCTCCTCCTCACGCTGAATGCGTGACCATCACGCTGGCGGTGCATCCTTTCGTGGGACAGCCGCTGCCGGTGGTCCGATGGCTCCGCGTACGCGGCGAGCCATACGTGGAGCTCCTGCATCCCCGAGGCTGGACGATCCGGGTGCCCCAGGAATGGACCGAGAGAGGCCGCCCAGCCGTCGTTCCCGAGTTTGAGGGCCGGCCGGTGCGGCTGGATCTTCGAGGGCTCGCCCGGCTGGCAACGTGCGTTCGCCAAAAACTTGACAAAGCGGCCTCGAATGTGACGGTGGCCGAGGAGCAAGCACCGGACGGCAGCTTTGACCAGAGCGGACGTCGACCCAGCGCGAGCCGCAAGACCTCGGGCTCAACCCGACTGGGTAGACGTCGCTCCGGAAGTTCGCCAACAAGTGCTCGGCGCGCTGGCGTCACTGGTGCGAAGAACGCTTCGAAGCGATGCCACCAGCGGCGTCGCGGAGGAAAACCATGAGCGACAAGATCCGCAGCTCGCATCTCGAGCGCAAGGCGATCGTGTACCTGCGCCAGTCGTCGCCCCAACAGGTACGCGAGCATCGTGAGTCCACGCATCGCCAGTACGCATTGCGGGAGCGCGCTGCTACACTCGGCTGGAGCGCTGAGGTGATAGAGGTCATCGACGAGGACTTGGGCCATTCCAGCCTGGAGTCGAGGTCGGGTTTCCAGTACGTCGCTGAGGAGGTGGCGCAGGGACGAGTCGGCGCTCTGTTCGCTCTCGAGGTCTCGCGCTTGGCGCGTTCGTCGGCCGACTGGTACCGGCTCTTGGATCTGGCGGGACTCGCCGGCGCCGTGATCGTCGACGAGGACTTCGTCTACGACCCGGGCGATTTCAACGACCGATTGGTCCTGGGGCTCAAGGGACAGTTCGCCGACGCGGAGCTGTACTGGATGCGGCTTCGCCTTCACGGAGGCAAGATGAGCAAGGCGCGCCGGGGCGAGGTCGTATTCGCAGCGCCAACGGGATATGTATGGGGCGATGAGCATCGGCTTCGTTTCGATCCCGACGAGCAAGTGCAGCGTGTGCACCAGCTCATCTTCGAGCGCTTTCGGCTGGACGGCAGCGCCGCCGCGGTGGTGCGCTATCTCGACCGGCACGGCGTGCGCCTGCCTCTTCGCGACAGGGTCAGCGGTGAGCTCCGTTGGAAGCCGGTCCGCTACCATCGGGTGCTGCAGGTTCTGCGCAACCCGCTGTACGCTGGAGCGTACGTTTACGGACGGCGCCAGACTCGCACGGCTTTGGTCGACGGCGAAGTGCGCCGGAAAAGGACCACCGAACTGCCCATGGAATCCTGGCAGATCTGCCTGCGCGATCACCATCCAGCCTACGTGAGTTGGGACGAGTTCATGGCGAACCAGAAGAAGCTCGGAGACAACTGGAGTCGAGGACGCCCCAAGCAGCCCGACCGGCGCGGGGCTGCGCGCGAGGGCAAGGCGCTGCTGCAGGGGCTGGTGCTTTGCGGGCGTTGCGGTCAGCGGATGTACACCCGCTACTTCGGAGCCAAGCAGCACAGCCACTACGTCTGCCGTGGCGCCAAGTACAAGGAGGGGGGCGCGTTGGGCGAGTGCTGGATCGTGTCGGCGAAGTCGATCGATGAGGCGGTCGGCAAACTCTTCCTCGACGTCATCCAGCCCGAGGAGCTCGACTTGTCGCTGGCAGTGACGCGAGATGCAGAACGACAGGCCGGCGAGATTGAGCGCCAATGGCAACTGCAGCTCGAACATGCACGGTATGCAGCGCAGATGGCGGAGCGGCGTTACAAGGCAGTCGATCCAGACTACAGGCCAGTGGCGCGTACGCTTGAGCGCGAGTGGAACGACAAGCTCGAAGAGCTCGCCCGGCTCGAACGCGAATACGAAGCCGTGCGCCAGCGTGAGAAGGTCGTCCTCACCGACGAGGATCGACAGCACGTGCTCGCTCTCGCGCGCGACCTGCCGAAGGTCTGGAATGCACCCACGACGACCATGGCCGAGCGCAAGAACCTGATGCGGATGCTGATTCGCGAAGTCACCATCTCCCCGATCGACATCCCACAACGCGCAACACGCGCGCAGATCCTCTGGGTGACCGGTGCCGTCAGCGACATCCAGATAGCGCGCCCCGGTCCGGGTAGCGCGATGCGCACTCCCGACGAATCGGTCGCGGCGATTCGCGAGCTGTACCTGCAGGGCCACACCGACGCCGCCATCGCCGCCGAAATGAATCGCCGCAAACTCCCTTCGGGCTGGCGTCGAGCATGGACCGTCGCCAGCGTGCACTGGGTCCGCAGCCAACACAACATGCCCAAGCTCCGCAGCTTTAAGCGAAAGCGGGTGCCCCTCAAACGCAAAGGCAACCTGTACTCGACCCTGGGAGTCGCCAAGCTCCTCCAAATGCCGGTACCGCGAGTGTGGGCCTGGGTGCGGCAGGGCCATCTCCGTCCGGTCGAAGGAGGACCCGGCCGACCGCTGTGGTTCCATCTGGAGCCGGCCGATGTCAAACGATTGCGCGCCCTGCGCGCTGAACGCAGCGCCCTTGGCTATGGTGGCCCACGGCGCAAGCATGAGCCTCAACCGATGGACAAGGTGCATTGTGTCTGAACCTTCTTCAACCCCAACAGCAATCTGTCGTTGAAGTTTGCCGGGTTGTAGACTCCGTCT
>CAZSVU010000629.1:0-2831 GCA_964610275.1 uncultured Polyangiaceae bacterium
CTCGCCATAGCCACCGTCGTTGACGCCGTCGTCGCACTGCTCGCCGCCGGTGACGATTCCATCGCCGCAGTCGGGGTTGCACTGCCAACTCGTGCTGCCGAAGCCTGCCAGCGTGAGCGTGTAGTTCGATTCCGTCAAATGCCGTTCAGCCTGGAACACGACGATTTCGTAGACGTTGCCCGTGGCGAGGCCCGCCAACGCCGCGCGGGCACTCACGTCGAAGGTGCGCGTGATGGCCCCATGGACGCCGCCGATGTCTTCGACCAGGACACCGTTGATGAAGACCCAGACGTCGTCGTCTCCGGTGAACGTGAAAACCTCGTCGGCCTGATACTCGAACCAGTACCGGACCTCGCTGGTGAAGAAGAAGTTGTGATCGCCCCCGGACCCCGCCTCCAGGCTCTCGACCCCGAGGTCCACCCAGCCGGCTGCGTCGAGCGGGAAGAAGGTGGTGTCGGAGAACTGGTACTCTCCAGACCCGGCCCCGTTGATCTCGCCGAGCGTCAGGGTCTGCAAGACCGTCTGGTTGAGCGCGTCGTCGTTGTACCAGCTGGCAAACCAGCCGGGTCCGTTGGTCGTGGCAGTGCCGGCGCCGCCTCCGTAGACCGGTTTCCCATTGGTATCCAGATTCGCCTCCACGATGCCGGTCTCCGTCGCAATGGCGAAGTTGAAGTCGGCGTGGCCATTGGGCAGGCTTTGATCGCCTCGGATGAAGTCGCGGTAGACGATGGGCAGATCGAGGGTGGAGGGAGGAGTCGTGGCGACAGCCTGGCAGATCCAGCCGCTTTCGATCTGGCAGCTCGAATCGCACCCATCGCCGTTCGTCGTGTTGCCATCGTCGCACTGCTCCGTGACGTCGGTGGTCAGCTTGAAACCATCGCCGCAATTGGAGGTGCAGGCCTGGGTGACGCCTCCGACTCGACAGGTCGGCTCGATTTGGCAGAAGGGCGTGCAGCCGTCGCCCATGTCGTTGTTGCCGTCGTCGCAGCGTTCGCCGAAATCCGGAGTCCCGTCATTGTTGCAGGCGGCGCTGATGAGGATGCAGTCGAGCGTCGCGCCGACCTGTTGGCAGGCGTAGTCGCGGTCGATCGTGCAATTGCTTAGGCACGCCGCCGGCGGGTTGGTGCTCGCCGCTTCGCATTGTTCGGCTCCAGCCCGGATGTCGTCCCCGCAGGCTTCGGCCAGACAGGGCAGCCCCGGAGCCAGGCAGGTCCAGCCTGGATCGATGGTGCAGGTCGCGCTGCAGCCGTCCGCGCCGACGGATTGGCAGGTGCCGGACGGGCCCGGTTCGGGCGGTGCTGGGGCGAAGGCTGCGACGACGTGTACCAGCCGATTCGACCCGGCGGCGCTCCAGCCCATGCTCGTGTCTCCGGCCGTGGCGACCGGCTTGGTGGAGACTGCACCACTCATGTCTCCGCCGTCGTCGACATCCCCCTGCTCGGTCTGGCCGGCGTTCGGCACGAGGGTCGTGCTGTCCCGCCCGGAACCGATCACGTCGAGCAGCCAGGCGCCGTCGGTCAGAGTGGTGATATTGGTGGTGATGGAAGTCCAGTCGTTGTTGCCGTCGTCTCCAACGGCCAGGGCCTCTGGCGTCGCACTGCCCACACCCTCCAGTTCGACGACGTGCACCGCTGCGCCCCGTAGCGCATCGAAGTCGAGATCCAGGGTGTACGGCCCACCCGCCAGCGGGAGGTCCGCATCCGCCAGCGTGAAGAGATAGGCCGAGACCCCGTTGGTATTTCCAGCGACGTTGTGACTGGAGACGGCGGGAGTCATGTCGACCCCGTCGAACGTCAGGACATCGACGTTGCCTTGACCATTGTTCGCCTCGACCGCGATGGCCACCGCCAGCATGCGGTCGGAGCGCGTGCTGGAAAGGGTGATGCCTTGGCTGTTGGTAGCGCTGTTGGTGGCGAATGACGTGGTGTCGACGTGGTTGATGCTCACCGGCACGTCGGCGCCGGCGGGGCAGTCTGTATCGTCAGCGCATGCGCCACCGTCGTTGTCTCCCCCCACGCACTCGAGCGTGCCGCCATCGGTGTTGCCGTCGTCGCACTGCTCACCGGGGGCGCGGATGCCATCGCCGCAGACGACGATCACCTCGACGCAGGGGTCGCCCGGCGTGGGGCAGTTCCAGCCGGAGTCGATGGCCGAGCAGTTGGCCGCGCAGCCATCGGTTGTGGGATCGGCTGGCGCTACCGCGCCGGTACCGTCGGTGTTGCCATCGTCGCAGGCTTCGCCCGGGCCGATGTTGCCGTCGCCGCACACCGGGATCAGGACGCAGTCGTCGCCGACGATCGGGCAGTAGTAGCCACTCTCGAGCTGGCACGTAGCCGAGCAGCCGTCGCCCGCATCCGCGTCACCGTCGTCGCACTGCTCGCTGCCGTTGACGATGGAATCACCACAGACCACCGTGTAGACGCAGGCCACGCCCGCGGCGGAGCAGTCCCACAGGGGCTCGATGGTCTGGCAGTTGTTGGCACAGCCGACACCGTCGGCTTCGGCGCCCTCGTCACACACTTCGTTGGGATCGATGGTGCCGTCGCCGCACTCCTCGCAGGCCTGGCCCGGATAGGGGCAGTTCCACTCGGGGCCTTCCGTGTCTGAGCAGTCACCCAGGCAGCCGTCGTTGTCGTTGGTGTTGCCGTCATCGCAGACTTCCGAGCTTTCCAACACGCCGTTGCCACATTCCTGGCAGAGTTGCCCCGGGTTGGGACAGGCGTAGTTGGGCTCGATCTGGCAGGTGGCCGAGCAGCCGTCACCGCTCTGGTGGTTGCCGTCGTCGCACGCTTCGCTGCCCGCTGGCACGACCGTGCCGTCCTGCAGCACGC
>CAZSVU010000630.1:0-2817 GCA_964610275.1 uncultured Polyangiaceae bacterium
CGACGGCAAGCTGGCGGCGCGTTCTGACGAACGCGAGTGCTGCAGAGAGCAAGGACCGGATGAGGTTCAGCACGGCTGGGGAGCCTCCTCCCGCCAGAGTCCAATCTGAATGATCTCGCGGTGGACGGAGTTTCTGGGACCCACAGCTTCATCCGAGGCGAGTTCCTGGTCTGTGTTTCAACGCGGCGCCGGTCGATACGCTGGCGACCGCGCGTCCCAAGAACCAACATCCAACCCTCGGAAACGTGCTCGGCGGCATCCCCGGGACGCACGCGGCTGATGAACTTGATCCCGGCGTGAGAAGGCGTAGCTTGGCTAAGGATTGTTCCATGCGGCCTAGATGGGGATGTTCAGCCTGTCTGCTAACGGTGGCGGGCGCTTGTGGCGGCCGTGTCGTCGCGGATACCCAACGCGACGCCCCGGACGCAACTGGAGGCGCGGGGACCGGCAGGAGCTCGGGCACCGGCGGCTTAGAATCAGTTGTACGTGGTGGCTCCGGGGCGGTGGACGACACCACAACGGCTGAAATCAGCAGCGGCGGTGGCCAAAGTCTCGGAATTGGCGGCGGCTGCGCCAGCCTCACCGTGCAGAGCGAACTGACGCCGGTGAACCTGATTCTGATCTACGACAAGTCAGGCAGCATGGGAGTGGGGGATGGCTGGGACAACACCGAGACCCGATGGAACCCCATGCGTGACGGGCTGTTGGCTTTTCTGGGCGACCCATGGGTCGGGCAAGTGTACGCGTCGTTGGAATTTTTCCCGGCCAACGGCGATCTGACAGCTGCGTGCAACGTGCCGGCATACGAAATCCCCACGGTGCCGCTGGTGCCACTGCATACGCTGACACCGGAAACATCCCCGTTCGCGATGGCCATCAACGCCACGACGCCTGGTGGCGGAACGCCGACCCTGCCAGCGCTGCTCGGCTCGCTGAACTACGCGCGAGAAGTCATGGCAGAAGATCCGGGCGCCGTCACGGTCGTGATCCTGGCAACGGATGGCGAACCGGGATTCTGGATTCAAGAAACCGCCGAAATGGGGCCTGGCTGCACCGACCCGCTGGAGAATACCGTCGAGAACGTCGCCACCATCGCCGGGCAAGGGCTCGAGGACGGGATCCCCACCTACGTGATCGGCATTGGCGACACCGAAGGACTCCAGGCTCTGCACCAGATCGCCCTGGCGGGTGGAACCGAAAGTGCCACGATTGTCGTCCCCGGCGACCCCGCAGCCACGACGGAGCAGATCCGCCAAGAGCTGGAGTCCATCCGCAGCTACCATCTGACCTGCAACATCGCACTTCCCGGGCCAATGCCCAACCTCCCGCTCGACTATGGCGATGTCAGCGTGGTGTTGACGATGGACGGTTCCTCCACCTTGCTCAGTGAGAGCGCGGGGTGTGAGGCGGATTCGGGTTGGCAGTACCTTTACCTCGATCCAGACCTCCAACCCGCGCCCAGCCACATCGAGCTTTGTCCAACCACGTGCCAGACGGTACACGCGAGCCCGGCCGTCGAGATCAGCGTGAGTTTTGGGTGCGCGATCGTTGGCCCGTATTGACGGGCGTCTCAACGCGCTGCCCTTGCCAGTAGCCGGGCTGTTGGTCAACGCGACTTGGCCGAGCGGCGACGAGTTCGCGTCGGATTTCGTCTACGCTTGGCGTGCCAACAGCTGGGCGGAGCGGCGGCGGCGTCCGTCCAGCATGCTGAGGCAGGGTGCAGGTGCCTCAGGTGATTTGGATGATCCACATTCCGGGGTCGGTGAAGCTACGCAACCAGGTCGAGACAGATCCGGACTCGTGCAATCTCGGGTAGTTGCGGAATGTTCATAAGAGAGCGTGTCCCGTTGGGGACGCCCCCTTTCCTCTTTGAATTCCGACTTCTACTTCTTGGCGCAATCGTCTGGACGATTGCGAATCCCGTTGGGGACGCGCGATGACATGTTTTCGCTGAACAGTGAGGGCACGGTGACTCGCCTGGCCCTCGGCGGTGTGGGTTAGCGGACGCGATCGAGCCAGTAGCCGGGTTCGCGCTTCAGGTGAGCGAAGGCAACGACGCGAACGCAGTGCGTGAGGATCGTGAAGACAACGCCGTAGGGAAACCGGGACATCAGACAGCGACGGACATCGAGTTCGTCCGGAACGTCCCGCAATCTAGGAAAGGATGTTGGCGCGTCGGCGACCCGCAAGAGAACCGCCTCCAGTTCGTCGAGTAGATCGTAGCCCAGCCCCGGTCGCTGGAGGTCGTACCAGCGCGCGGCCTCGTCGACTTCTGCGAGTGCCTCGGGGGCGAGCTCCACCGGGCTCATTTTGACCGGAGGGACTCTTCGATGCGGCGGCGGGCCTCGGTCCAGGGAATCCCCAAGGAGCCCTCTCGCGCGGATCTGGCGCGACGCTCGACCTCTGTCAGCCACTCCTCATCGCTGAGCTTGGCGGGCGGGTCGACGCTTGCCAGGAGGTCGGCCGCAAGAGCTGCGCGCTCTGCGTCTGGCAGAGTCAGGGCTTCGCTGAGCAGTTTTGCGGCCTTCGCCGACATCGATGGTTCAGTGTACATCGCCTCTGCCTGTCGGCCCAGGCGCGTCAACGGTTGCGTGATTTCGGCGGGCGCAGAGGCACGGCTGGCTTCGATCGGGACAGAGGTGGCCCCGACGCCACCAAACGAATAAGTTGTGAAGTGTCGGCCCTCAGGCCTGTCAGCAACGTTTCGAATTTCGTTGGGGACGCAGCAGTGGTGCTGTTCACGGTGGTGTACGACGACCCCCAAGGCTGGGCCATCATTACGTTGGAGTCGGTGCAGCACGAGCCGTGAACGTCGCG
>CAZSVU010000631.1:0-2788 GCA_964610275.1 uncultured Polyangiaceae bacterium
GGGCCCACCGGACGCATCACTGCTCCGTCGCTTCTTCCAGGTACGCTTCCGGCAACGGCAATCCGAAATAGTCCCGCGCGTTGCGGAAGCAGACGTCTTCGACGAGGTTGCCGAGCAGGTCCCGATCGTTCGGCAGGAGGCCGCGCTCCACGTCGCTCCCCAAGACGTTGCAGAGTAGCCGGCGAAAGTACTCGTGGCGAGGGTAGGACAGGAAGCTGCGCGAGTCGGTGAGCATGCCCACGAACCGGGCGAGCAGACCCAGGTTGCTCAGCGTGTCGAGCTGCTTCCGCATGCCGTCGAGGTGATCCAGGAACCACCAGGCAGCGCCGTACTGCATCTTTCCGGGCTTGGAGCCATCCTGGAAGTTGCCAGCCATGGCAGCGATCATCTCGTTGTCACGCGGGTTGAGGTTGTACAAGATGGTGGGCGCCAGCTGATCCGTGGTGTCGAGTCGATCCAAAAGCCTGGACAGCGGCCGCGCAAGCTCTCGGTCTCCAATGGAGTCGAAGCCGGTATCCGGACCGAGCGTCTGAAACCTGCGGCTGTTGTTGTTCCGCAGCGCGCCCAGATGAAACTGCTGGGCCCAGCCGCGCCGGTGGTTGAGCAGAGCGAGCTCGTACAGCACGGCCGAGCGGAAGCGATCCGCTGCCGCAGCCTCCACCTGCTGCCGAGCACGCGCTCGCTCGAACGTCGCCCGTACCTCCGAGAGCGTGTAGCCGTCGGCATAGGGGACCTCGAGGCCGTGATCCGAGAGACGGCAGCCCTGCTGGTGAAAGGACTCGTGACGGCGCTCCAGCGCGGTCAACAAATCGTCATAGGAAGCGACATCCATTCCGGCGGCCTGCGCGAGCTGGTCGACCCAGGCGTTGAAGCTCTCGGGAACGTCGACGCCGAGGGCCCGATCCGGGCGCCACGTCGGGACCATCCGAGTGTGACGCGCGCCCGGTGAGCCCGCGTGCCGAGCGTGGTGCTCCAAGCTGTCGACGGGATCATCGGTCGTGCAGACCACGAGCACTCGAAACTTCCGCAGCAGGCCCTGGGTGGTGTACCCGTCCCCGGCCAGCGCCGCGTTCGCCTGTTGGTAGACGTCTCGAGCCGATTCCGGGTCGAGCCAGCGTCGGATGCCAAAGGCCCGCACCAGCTCCAGATGGCTCCAGTGGTGCAGCGGGTTGCGCAGCGTGCGGGGCACGGTTCTCGCCCAGGCTTCGAACTTCTCCCCATCCGACGCCGACCCGGTGCAGTACTTCTCGGGCTCGCCGTTGGCTCGCATGGCCCGCCACTTGTAGTGGTCGCCGTGCAGCCAGATCTCGGTGAGGTTCTGGAAGCGCCTATCCTCGGCGACCTGCTCGGGCGGGAGGTGGCAGTGATAGTCGATGATCGGCTGGGGCTCGGCGTGCTCGTGATAGAGCTCGCGTGCGGTTTTGGTTTCGAGCAAAAAATCGTTCTCGAACAAGCCAGCCGTCATGCTTCGCTCCCCGGGGTGCGTGTCATGGGGACAAAACACCAAGGGGCCCCGGTTGAGGAGCCCCTTTGGTGACAGGCCCGGACGCTCGTCCGGTCCGCGTGGGATCAGTAGAACGCCACGTCGTCGAGGGTGATGGCAACGTCGCAGGGGTCGTCCCCGCAGTTGAACTGCCACTGAATGCCGAGCAACTCGGCCGCATCCATCGCCTGTGGGACTCCGCCCGTCAACTCGGCCCAGGCGATCTGGACCACGCCGCCGCCATCGGGAACCGTGATCTCGACCTCGTTGCTCGCGCAGGGGTCTCCCCAGCTGCCCACGCACTCGCCCTTGCTGTTGGCGTCGTCAATCGGGTAGTTCCGACTGGTCTGCGCCTGGAAGATGATCTGGGTCGCCCCGTTGTCCCCGCCAATGTTGAACGTGACCCCGGAGTAGGCGGATGCATCCGTGCACGGCCCGAACCAGAATCCGAACCCGGCGTAGTCACCGGCTGCGATCGACCCCGTCACGTTGAGGACCTCGGACTCCACCGCCAGGGTGAAGGGATCCGCGCCCTCCGTCTGATAGGTAAATGATCCGCCGGTGAGGCAGCACGTGGAATCGCCCCAGTTGCCGCCGTCCCAGACCGAGAAGTCGGTGATGGCCTCGCTCGGCACCGCGGTGTAGGTGCACTCGTATCCAGCGCTGGCACCGCCGCCGGACTGGGATCCGCCGCTACCCGTTGTGGAGGAACCGGCGCTGCCGCCGGTGTCGCCCGTGGACCCGCCGCTGCTGGACGCCCCGCCCGTCCCGGAGTCGATCGGATCGCTCTTGTCGCCACCACAGGCGGCGAATCCAACCAAGCCCACCAACGCCGCCGCCACGAGCCCTGAAGTGCCAATCATTCTAGTTCGAAACATAGTACCTCCCGCCCAACCGATCTGCTCTGCCTCACCAGCTTGTCCAGCATTGGGGATGCGGGATTCGGCCGTTCAGAGACTCTCTCGCCGCCCAGGGCCGTCACCCACGCGTCATGTACGTGACCAACTGCGGCTTGTCCAGGGCCTTGTCTCGCGAATTGCACCATCCACAGCCTCGCTGCCGGCGACGGCGGGCACGGGCTATCCTGCGGGCGGTTCTCGACCTGGAAACGATTCCAGTCGGGGGGTAAATTATTCTGCTGGGGATGTCCCGCCAGTGACCGCGGCCGCACCGGAAAATCTCGCATGACTCGCATGAGCGGCGTCGGATCGCTCGACGGAGACGCATCCGCTACTGGGTTGAACGCATTCGAGCCGCTGCTCCGGCTCGCGCCGGCGCAGGTGCGCGCAGGGGCAAGCACCGCTA
>CAZSVU010000632.1:0-2784 GCA_964610275.1 uncultured Polyangiaceae bacterium
CGATATCGGAGAGGCCATACCCGATCCCATCCCGAACTCGGAAGTCAAGCTCTCCAGAGCCGATGGTACTGCACGGGTAACTGTGTGGGAGAGTAGGACGCTGCCGGGCTAATAACGGGGTCCCCGTCGAAAGACTGGGACCCCGTTCCTATTTTGTCGCGGGCGCCAGTGCTCCCTACTGGACTGACTGCGGTATGCTGCCGGCTGTGAGCCCGACGGTATTTCGCGAGGGGCGATACCGGTTCTTCTTCTTCTCGCGGGAAGAGCCGCGAGTACACGTGCACGCCGTGTCGCCGGACGGCGAAGCGAAGTTCTGGATTGAGCCAACGATCTCCCTCGCTACGTACGAGGGACTGACCCCGAAACAGCTGCGGCGACTCCAGACCATAGTGGAGGAGCGCCAGAACGAAATCCTGCGAGCGTGGAGGCACCACTTTGGGCGCTGAGGTCATGCACGTCTCCAGTCACGGATTCTGGGTGTTTCTCGACGCTCAGAACCGGGAACTGTTTTTGCCATTTCGAGAGTTCCCGTGGTTCGCGGACGCCTCAATCCGTGAGCTGTCCGTGATTGAGGTCGAGCGAGGCCACATCCTGCGGTGGTCCGAGCTCGATGTGGACCTCGATGTGGACCGGATCGACCACCCGGAGCGTTACCCGTTGGTGGCGCGAACTGAGCGCTCACGCAAACCCCGGCGAACCTCGAGCAAGGGCAAGCGGCGAGCCACCGCGAAGTCGCGATCCTCGAGCTCCAAGCAGAAGCCACCCAGCAGCAGACGTCGTTCCGCGCAGGGTTCTCACCGCTGAATGCGTCTGCGCGAACAGGTTTCGTGCAAGTCTGCCCAGCCTACGTTCCCGACGGACCGCGGGGGCGTCTCCCTGTGGCGCGGGCGCGGTCGGGCGACGGGAGGCATCGCAGATCGTGGCACTTGCTCCGCGCGCTGCCGGACGGCGCGCTCGTTTCTGGGCGGCGCCCAAACCCAATGGCTGAGGAGCGTTCGGGCGCCTCGTGTGGGAGAGTAGGACGCTGCCGGGCGCACGCTTCCCGTGCCGTCAAGTCCGGTTCCGCCCGAACCGCCGGTGTTCTGGCCTTCAGGGGCCGCCGGCCGATCCTCCCCGCAGGCGGCGAGCAGCTGCGCCAAGCACGTGAACGTCACGGCTGCTGGAATTCCCGCCCTCATCGTGCTCTCCAACGTCTTTCCCTCACGCCGTCAGCCGTGGAGGCAGTCGTGCGAGCAACGCCGCACCATGCCCCCCGAGCGGATGCCGTGCGTCTCGGCTGACACCAGCTCAGCCTACGGCAATCCGCGTTCCATGACCTGAGCGGCCGCCACCTCAGAGCCACAGTCCGCATGGGGCCGGAAATGCAGTGACTCCGGCATGCCAGGCCCATCGTGCCAGCCTGTGCCAACCCGTCCCGCCGGCGGCCGCGGCACAATTGACGTCCGTGCCGGCGCCATAGCTTCCACCGATACCGGCTGACTCCTCGGGCATCCTGGCCGCGGTGGACTCGGGCGAGCCGGATCACCGATCCATCACGCGCTTTCTCGCCAAGGATACGCGCCCCCTCGTGACCATCGACTTCGTGCTGGCAGAAGTCGACTACCTGCTGCTGACGCGCCTCGGTGTCCAAGCCGAACAGGCGTTCGTCGGCCAGGTACTCGACGGAGTGTTTCTGCGCGAACCCGTACAGGACGCGGACCTGCGACGGGCAGCGGAGATCGCAGCGCGCTTCAGCGAGCACGAGCTGGGCCTGACCGATTCAGCTCTGATGGCAGTCGCCGAGCGGCTCAAAGCACGAGCCGTGCTGACCCTGGACCGGCGCCACTTCTCCATCTTTCGCGACCGAGGCGGACACGCGCTCAAGCTACTTCCCAGCCTCGGCTAGTGCCCTGTCCGACAAGTCGCAATCGATGTCCACTGCCGGGCCGAACGTGGGACTGGCCTCACCCGAGATACGGATAGTCCGGGTCAATCAACCGCTCGCGCTTGAGCTCCGCCCACAGGGCGGGCACGACCTCGGCGTGGGCCAGAGCGAGGTTGTCGGCGATACGGCTGGGTTTGGAGGAGGCGACGGCGATGCAGGCGACTTCTGGTGCCGAGAGGCCAAAGGCAACCGAGGCGGCGGCTGGAGAAACGTCGTGGTGATTGCAGACCTCGACAAACCGGTCCCGCCAGGCAAGCAGCGCGCGGTCACGCCCCGTCGTCGGAGTGATTCGGCGGTAGTCGAAGTACTCGCCGTGCCCGGTGAGGAAGCCACCGTGGAAGATGGCGGAGTTGATGATGCCGACACCGCGGCTACCGAGCTCGGCCATGAAGGCAATGAGCTCGGGCGGATGAGTGAACGCCGTGAAGCTGCAGGCCAGCATCACCCAATCGAGATCCACGGCATCAGCCAAAGCTCGGATGGTCAGCCAGTCTTTGGCCCCCACGCCAACCCCGCGAATCTCCCCCTGGCGGCGCAACTGGATGAGCGCTCCATAGGCGCCAAGTACGTCCTTCCAGCGCCGGTCGCGGTCGGTCTCGTTCTGGGCCGCGGCCAGATACTCGTCCGGGTCGTGCACGGACAACAACGCCGGGCGGTAGGGCGCGCCCAGTAGCTCGCAGCCCTGCTTGTGACAGGCGATGATGCCCTCAGCACTGATGCGTTGCTCGGCGTCGAAGCGAAGTCCTTTCCACACGCCGGGCTCGAAGGTGGGTTCGTCGCCCGCCAGAGGGATACGGTACCAGCCCAGCTTGTTGGATAGGGTCACCTGCCCCGCAGCGACGCCGAGCTCCCGGAGCCCC
>CAZSVU010000633.1:0-2783 GCA_964610275.1 uncultured Polyangiaceae bacterium
GGCGGAAGACGTAGTAGGTCGGCGTGATGTTCAGCGTATTCGCCGACGTATCCACTGTCAGCAGGGCATTCTGCGGCCAGATGCGCGCCGAGTCGATGCCGTTTCCCACCGTGTCCAGCACCATGTTCCACGTGCTGTACGCGGTGACGCCCGCCTTGATCCAGTTCCGGATGCGGCTCCAGCTCTCGACGGCATACGCATGGTCGTTGGGTGCGCTGCTCGCGACGAACCCGTCTAGCCAGGGGTAGTTGCCACATTGGTGTTCCGTCTGCCACACCGGCACCCCGTACTGTGCGGCGTCGGCGATGTTGTTCAGCATGCCCCACTGGTATCCGAGGACGTCGACGTAGCTCCGCGCGGTGGCGTCGCCCATGGTCGTGCTGACGATCGAGGTGTCGCCCGGTCCGCCGTTGAACGTGCCGAGCATGATCCCCGTGTTCAGGCCGGCGCCGGCGAGTGCGGGGCCGAGATACTGGCCGATGAAATCGCGGTAGGTCTCTGGCTCCCACGCGCAGGTCGGGTAGGTTCCGCTGTACCCCGGCTCGTTTTGCGCGGAAACCAACTCGATGTCGATTCCGAGCTGCGCGTACGCTTGCACGAACTCGACGAAGTACTGAGCGTAGGCGCTCAACGTCGTGGCGTCCCCCTTCATCGATCCGCCGTCAAAGGGCGATTCGTCGTTGAAGGGGCCCTCCTTCATCCAGGTCGGCGGCGTCCACGGGCTGGCCCAGAGGCGGAGGTCGCTCTTCACCGCCTGCGCTGCCTGCACGAACGGGATGAGTTTCTCCCGGTCGCGGGCGATCGAGAAGCTTTCCATCGTGGGGTCGGTCGATCCGCTCGGGACCTCGTCGAGCGTGTAGCGGTCCATCGCATAGTCGGTCGCCCCAATCGGGATCCGCCCCAGGGCGAACCGGCAGCCGTCCGTTCCAAAGAGGAGCTGTAGGGCGTGGTCCCGGTCGGCCTGGCTGAGCATCGTGAGGTAGTTCCAGCCCATCTCGTTGAAGGCTCCGCAGAAGCCTTCCCACGTTTGAGCGACCGAGCCGTCGTCGACCGTCACGGTGGCGGTTGCACTCGCCACCTGCGTCAACGTCCCGCTCGTGACCCAGTAGGCACCTTCGGTCGAGGTCACCACCACGGGCAGCGCCAGAGTGGTCCCGGCCGCGCCAGCCGTCGGTGCCCCGGCGGCGCCGCCGGCGCCGTCCGCTGGCGTGCCGCCCGCGTCGTCTCCGGTGCAAGCTTCGGCCATCGACACGAAGCCGGTCAGCACCACCAGAGACCACAGTTTCGATGCTCGTTGGCCCATCCTCAAGCTCCACGAAGTACGCCCGCCACGGGCCCGGTTCCGACTCAGACGAAGCGGCGTCAGCTCGCGTCGTTCCGACCGGGACGCCGGCGCCGCCGGCGTCCCGCATACAGACCGAGTGCTAGCAAGCCGACCCACAGCCCTCGCGAGGCGTCCCGCTGGGTTCCCACGCGACACCCACAGCCACCGTCGTCCTTGGTCGATTCCGATTCGGACTCCCCAGTGACTTCACCCTCGCACACGCCATTCACACAGCCCTGGCCGGGCTGACAGACGACGTCGCAGCTTCCGCACGAGACGAGGCTGGTGTTCAGGTCCACGCAGTTCTGTCCGCACTGCATGAGCCCGGGTGCGCAGCTCGTGAGGCAGAGACCACCGGAGCACACCTGCCCGCCCTGGCAGACGAGCGCGCATTGGCCACAGTTGTTCACGTCGCTGGAAACGTCCACGCAAACGGCGCCGCACTGCTGCAACGGAGCCTGACAGGGTTGCGTCGAGCTGTCGCCTCCAACGCCGGTGGCGGCTCCACCCGCGGCGGTCGCGCCGCCGGAGGGATTCGACAAACCACCCGTGCCCACGGCGCCACCAGTCGACACCGCACCGCCCAGGCCCGTTGCGCCGCCCACGCCCGTTGCGCCGCCCAGGGTCGTCAACGCGCCGCCCAGGCCCGTCGCGCCGCCCACGCCCGTCGCGCCGCCCAGCGCCGTGTCGCCGCCCACGCCCGTCGCGCCGGAGGATCCACCGGCCGCATCCATGCCGCCGATGCCGGGTGCGTCGCCGCCCAAGCCTTGACTGCCAGCACTGCCCCCGGAACCTGCGCCGCCCGCCCCGCCCGTGCCCACGACGGTGCCGGCCTGCTCGAACTGCATCCAGTTGAGGCGCATCGACCCCCCGAACGAAGCGTAGAGCGTGTGAACGCCTGTGGTCGGGGTCACCGCACACGTCTGCGTGTCCCAGCTCCCGCCGGTCGATGCTATCTGGCACGTGCCCAGCAGCGTTCCGGTCTGCGAATCCGCACGAAGCTCCAGGGTCGTGGCACTCTGCGCGTTGACCCGAAGCTGCACGCTGTCCACGCCGGCATCGCTGAAGTCCACGTTGTCGTAGAATATGTAGCCGCCACTGCTGCCAGCGATCGACTGCCCCATGCTGTCGTCGTTGCTGTCTTCCTTGCTCGCACCGGACTGACCGTCGTAGTCCTCACCTTCCATCTCCGTCAGAGCGTCGCGACCGGTCAAGGGGCGATCCAAGCTGAGGATGATGAGTGCCGCCCCCTGACGGGGCAAGTCGAACGTCGTGGAGTACGAGTTACTGGCCGTCGTCGTGCTCACCGGCTCGAGCAACGCCAGGTGCTGCGCCGCGCGCATTTGTTGCCACTGCGTCTCGCTCGGGTTGGTGGGGCTGCCCTGACTCTGCCAGACGCCGTACGGGTTGCTGTGGTCCGCGTCGACGACGAACTTGGTTACGTACATCTCTTGCCCCG
>CAZSVU010000634.1:0-2762 GCA_964610275.1 uncultured Polyangiaceae bacterium
GGCGTCGGCGGCGGCGCGGTGGGCGTCGGCGGCGGCGCGGTGGGCGTCGGCGGCGACACGCAGGGCGTTGGCGGCGCGGTGGGCGTCGGCGGCGGTGCGCTGGGCGGATCTCCCGGTGTCGGCGGCGCGCCGGTGGGCGATCCGCCAGGATTCGTCCGCTACAATAACTGGTTCGGCTGCTCCTGGACCGGGATCGACGACACGAACGTGGGCACCACGATAGCTCCGGCCGACTTCACGGATCGGGCTTCCGGCGACCCATTCTGCGTGAGCGGAATTGTGGGCCCGCACCCGGATTACGAGTCGGTGGCTCTGCTCGGGTTCAACGTCCAAGAGCCGCCCGAGAGCGCTGACTGCACGGCCCAAGACGTGGACCTGAACTCCGAGGGCCCGCCCGGCATCGTACCGACCGGCACCGGCGTGGCGTTCAACTTCGCCAAGACCACGGCGCGGATCTTCCGGATTCAGATCCAAGGGCCAAACGGACACCGAGACGCCAACGATCGCTGGTGCTATAACATCGAGGATCTCCAGGGGCCCGCCTTCGCTCCCTACACCGAGTTCAACACCGAGTGTTGGGAAGGTGGGAATGGGACCAACTGGAGTGGTCAGCCGATATCGGCCGTCGTGTTCCTGGTGCCGGGCAGCACTGCGCAAGAACCGTACGAGTTCTGCGTCGATGGATTCGCCGATGGCAATAGCGCGGCGGATGCGCCTCCGAGCGGCATGGAGGCCCCGCTCATGACCGGATCCATCGGTGGCACCGACCCCGGTAATACCACCGACCCCGACTACGCGCGAGTCAAGATCATCGGCGACGACGGCAACGAGTACATCATCCAGAACAACAACTGGGGCGTGGCCGACCAGAGCGAGCAGACCATTCACTACGAAGGCAACAGCTTCACCATTGCCTCGTCCACCGGGTGGGCTACGGGCGAGGGCGTTCCCGCCTCGTTCCCGTCGGTCTACATTGGCCTCAACGGCAACGTGAATGATGGCCTGACCACCAATTCTGGGCTGCCGGCCCAGGTGAGCGGCATCAGCAGCATCCCGACCGAGCTCACCTGGAGCGGCGGTGGCGGCGGCGACTACAACGTGTCCTACGACGTCTGGTTCGCGGCCTCTCCGCCCACGCCTGGCTCGTACGATGATGCCATCTCCGGATTCGTCATGGTTTGGCTCTACAAGCCTGGGAGCCGGCAGCCGATTGGCAGTATCCAACGCCAGGTCACCATCGGCGGGATCACCTTCGACGTGTGGGTGGGGCCGCGTGGCGGGAGCGGGTCGAACAGCAACGCGCCGGTGGTGTCGTACGTGGCACAGTCGACGCAGCAGTCGATGTCGTTCGACCTGATGACCTT
Organism: uncultured Polyangiaceae bacterium; assembly: GCA_964610275.1. Taxonomy (GTDB): domain Bacteria; phylum Myxococcota_A; class Polyangia; order Polyangiales; family Polyangiaceae; genus JAFGBI01. Next base: position 1,365 of record CAZSVU010000634.1, read on the forward strand.
CATCGACGATGCAGAGCAGCACGGCATCAGTCAGAGCTGGTACCTCACCGACGTTTTCGGTGGGTTCGAGATCTGGACCGGCAGCGACGCGGTGGGCTTGAGCCTGGACCGGTTCGTTGCCGTCGTGAACTGAGCCGTCCCCACCTGGGCCACCTCGTGTTAGAGGTGGCCCAACCATGCCGAACACCCACGGGAGGCGCTGGATCCGTTCGCTCGGGCAGTGGGCGATCGGGTGCTGTGCGTGGGTCGGGCTGTCAGCTTGTACGGACCGCCCGGCGGACGGCAGGGTGCACATCGTCTACTGGGAGAAGTGGTCCGGAGCAGAAGCCGTGGCCATGCAGGCGACGGTGAACGCGTTCAATGCATCGCAGGACCGCATCTTCGTCGAGTTTCTGAGCGTTGCCGGGATCGACCGCAAGACGATTCTGGCCACTGCGGGCGGGGACCCCCCGGATATTGCGGGAGGCTGGGTGCAACAGATCGCGTCGTGGGCCGACCTCGAAGCAATTCAGCCCCTGGACGATTTCATCCGCGCGGACGGAATGAGCGTGGAGGAGTTCCTGTCACGGTACGATCCTCCGTACGCCGAGATGACCCAGTACAGAGGGCACGTCTACGCGCTCTACGCCACACCGTCTTCCGCGGCGCTGCACTGGAACAAGAGCCTGTTCCGTGAGGCGGGGTTGGACCCCGAACGCCCCCCGCGCGACCTCACAGAGCTCCGGGAGTTCTCCAAGCGACTCACCAAACGGGATCCCGAGACCGGCGCCCTCCAGCAGGTGGGATTTTTGCCGCAAGATCCGGGGTGGTGGGCCTGGACCTTCCCCGGCTACTTCGGCGGGGCCTTGGTGGATGACGACGGCAACATCGTCTACGACCAGCTACCCCAGAACGTCGAATCGATGCGCTGGGCCGAGAGCTACACCCGTCTCTACGGGCCAGACGACCTGAAGCTGTTTGCGACCAGCTTCGGCGGATTCGGTTCGCCCCAGTACCCGTTCTTTGCCGGTCGTACCGCCATCGTCTTCCAGGGCGTGTGGTTCAACAACTACATGCGGCAGTACTCGCCGAATCTGGACTACGGCGTCGCGGCTTGGCCCAAGGTGCACGCCGATGAGCAGGCTCCGTTCACGATGATCGAAGGCGATATGCTGCTCGTCCCGCGCGGCGCGAAGCATCCGAAAGAGGCCTGGGCGTTCTTGAAGTACGTCAACTCCAGCAATCCGGACGCGCGCAGTCGCGAGGAGCTGCAGGGCATCGAGCTCACGTGCTTTCTGCAGGAGAAGAGCTCGCCGTTGCGGGAATGGAGCCCCTACTTCACCGAGCACCACCCGCACCCGTACATCGAAACGTTCCGGCAGCTTTCCCGCAGTCCCCGCGCATGTCACGTGCCGTACA
>CAZSVU010000635.1:0-2724 GCA_964610275.1 uncultured Polyangiaceae bacterium
TGGTGGTCACCGGACGGCACGCGTTGCGGACGTGCCCCCAGGCGCCGCCCTTGAGCGCGGCGAATACTGCGCGCTCCTCCGGGCGATCACGGTCCGCGAGTGCCCACTCGTCGAAGTTGCCGGTCAGATCGTGCACCCCGTAGCCGCTCACGCAACCTGCCTTGGCGCCGCTCGGCACGCTTTGGTCGAGGCGATCCAACTCGGGCTGACTGATGCGTTCGTCCTTCGAGTAGATTTTCTCGAGGCTCGGGCTGATCCAGGGGTTGTCGATGTTGCACTTCTCACTGGACCGCTCCCACCCATACGGAAACGGAGTCTCGTCGGGCCCTTCGCAGGCCGCCACCCACTCACTCTCGTAGCAGAGCCGTTTGCCCAGTGCAGCACACTCCCCCATGGCCGTGTACCAGTCCACCATGACCGGTGGATGTGCGCCTTTCTGGTTGGGGTACTCGAAGCGATCGATGCAGTAGTCCAAGGACACGCGTGGTGCGAGGCACTTCTGGTCACCTTCCTTGAACTGATGGCAAATGGTGATGTGGTTGGCCTTGTCGTACTCACTCTTGCGGCAACGGCGCTGCATCTCGGGGCAGTAGTCGTGCTGGACGTGGAGCATGTCGTCGGGGCATTCCGGCGGAGGCCCCTCGGCTGCGGTCGCACCTACATCGCTTGCGTCTGCGGCCGCCGGCGTGCTGGCGGCGGGCGGCGGGGCCGGCAGGTCCGCTGGCGCGGTTGCTGCCGGCAGCGGCGCCCGGCCTTCGGTGGCCGGGGGGCTGGCACATCCCAGCAACGGCCCCCCGAGCAGTGCTAGGATTGGCCTCGGGCGGAAGAATCGGTGGCAACTTCGACTCCGACGCACGGCTCATGCGTAGGCCATTGGGCGGCTGTGCTCAAGGCTGCTGTGTCCCCGCTCGCGCAGACGGCGCGGGCGGCGTCTGCGGCTCGGGCGCATCCAGCACCAGATGTGGGCGCATTCTGCGGAGTGTCTTGGGCCCGATGCCTCGCACGCGCAGCAAGTCGGTGACGCGACGAAATCGCTTCAGGCGCTCCCTGAGCCTCACGATGGCTTCTGCTCGCTTCACGCCGACGCCGGGCAGGCGAGTGAGCTCGCTACGGCTCGCGCGATTCAGGATCACCCTGCCGTCGGGCGTCACCCCTGTCGACCGCGACTGGTGGGCGTCTCCCGCGGAAGGATCGTTCCCCGACTGGCCCTCTTGGGGCGAAGCCTGGGCCTGCACCGAACGTGTTCCGCTGGGCGACGGGCTGGCCGTCGAGCTGAGGACAGGCTGGACGTCGGCGGGGGGCGTGCCGGGCACGTGCGCGCCTCGTGTGGCGCTCACCACCGAGCTCGCACCCACCGCCGCGAGCCCGAGCATCAGGGCAGCGATGCCGGTGACGCGAAGCCCCACCGGCATCCAGACGCTGCACCTGAGCGCCGTACGTGCTCGCTCGACCCAACTCGACACCGCAAGATGGGTGGCCACGATGGCTCTACCTCCGATCAGGTGATGTCAGCGAAGGTGTCGCTGGTTTCACCGCCACGACCGTTGCCGGAAATGGTGTGCCCGTTCGTGCCCGCGAAGTCTTCGCGCGGAACGTAGTCTCGGATTTGCATCTCCCCGGAAACGGGGACTGCCTCCAAACGCACGTTGATGGACCCGTCGCCGTTCACGAAGGCGACTCCGATCCGATTCCAGTAGCTCTTCCCGCCACGTTGCGTGATCACGTAAACGATCTTCATCTTGCTGGATTCCATTGCTCACCTTTCCCAATCTCGTCCCGCGATGGTCGGTGTGCGTACGCGCCAACCGAGGGCGGGCACCGAGCGGTCGATGCGACGAGCGTGCCACCCGGCAAATTGGCGGAATCGCTGGCAATGCCGATCGGGCATGCCTGGCGAAGTGGGTGTTCGCCGGTGGCGGCTGCCAGCCCAGAGCGGTGTGGGGCAGGGGTGTGCGGCCTCGTTTGCCCGACAGTTGCCACCGTGATACGTCCGCCCCATGAGTTCGAGTAAGGAGGCGTCGCCGATGAAGGAGCCCGAGTCTCGAAGCATGACGCGTCGACAGGTGGTCCAGGGAGCCGCTGCGGCTGCTGGACTGGGAATAGTGGGCACCGCACTGCCGGTGCTGGACGCGCGAGCCGAGTCGGCAGGCAGCCTGGTGGCCGCGCCGCCAGCCGGCTTCGTGCCCTGGTATGTGCCCGGCAAGGTCACCCGGGTGACGGCCAAGGGCGACCTCAAGGCGACCATGCAGCCCAATCAGCTCTGGCCGAAGCTCGAGACTGCCCGTCGGTTGCTGGAGAAGGCCATGACCACGTTCACGGGCGCGCCCAACGTGGTGGAGGCGATGAAGCGATTCATTCATCCGTCGGACACCGTGGCGATCAAGCCGAACGGGATCGCCGCCAAGAACGGTGCTACTTTCGGCACCAACTATGAGCTCGTGTTGGCGGTGGTGGAGGTGGTGATCAAGGTCGGAGTGCCGCCGGCGAAGATCAACGTGTTCGAGCAGTATCCCACCTACCTTCAGGGGTGCCGCATCAACGCTGGCAAATGGAAGCTTCCCGAGGGCGTTCGCTCCGAAACTCACGACAACAACAAGATGGGCACGCCGGACTTGCTCATCTACCAGGGGATCAAGACGCGCTACTGCAAGGCGATGACGGAAGCCACGGCGGTCATCAACCTGCCGCTCATCAAGGACCACGGGATCTGCGGGTACACGGGTG
>CAZSVU010000636.1:0-2712 GCA_964610275.1 uncultured Polyangiaceae bacterium
AATCATGCGGTACGGCGCGTTCATGGATTGTTACTTCCGAGACAGGGCACTAGATGCCGTCAGGCTGAAACTCGATCCCCGTTTCCCCAGGGCCCGCTGCCTCGGCGGCTTGGAGCGGTGCACGGGGTCTGGTCCGCGTCGACTTCGACCGCTTGCGCTGCGGCTCCTCCTCGGCGGGTCGACCCGGAAGCTCGTTGACCTCTGGCTCCGAGGCCCGCACCTTCAGCACCACCTCGCCGTCCTGGCCTTGGTCGATTTCGACGACGTACCCATCGCCCGCGAGCCGGGTGGCGGCGCCGCTTCGATTCACGATGCGCGGCACGCTCACTGGTGCGCCACCCGGGCGATCTGGGCTGGTCGACTCGGGTCCGGCCTCGATGGTCGCGGCGTGGGCCTCAGTCGAGTCGTGCATGACCAGGGCTACCGTCGTCGCTCCGACGAACAATCCGGCCAGGAGCGCAGCGGCGGTCCACCAGCTCACCCGCGACGGAGCGGGGGCGGCCGGGGGAGTGCTGCGCGGTGGCCATAGCGTCGTGGGCATCATCCATTCATGGCTGGGCTCGCCCGGCCCGGGGGGATACGAAGGCGCTGGCGGGGGTGGCGTGATGGTGGCGACACTGCTTCTCTGACCCGCTGCGCAGGCGCAGTCCGGCAAGCTGCTCCGGGTGGTGCTGCCGGTGGGTTCGAGCTGACCGGCTACGTCGAGCAACCGCGTGCTGTGCTCCGCCCCGCCCGGGAAGAGCTCTTCCATCCATTCGGCGAGCTCTGCAGAGCCCACCGCCTCGTCACCTGTCCCGGCGAAGCGCGCCAGCGCCTTGCCAAACTCCCGCGCCGTCTCGTATCGCTCATCTGGATCCGGGCAGAGCGCGCGCATCACAATCTCGTCGAGCTCCTGGGGCAGCTCCCCTCGGACTTCGGAAGGCGGGGTCACCTTGCCCTCCTGCACCGCACGCAGGGTCTCGAGATCGCTCTCGCGATGGAACAGGCGCTGACCGGTCAAGAGCTCCCAGGCAATCACTCCCATGCCCCAGATGTCGGCGCGACGGTCCGGGCGGGCTTGACTATCCAGAAACTCGGGCGCCACGTAGGCAAACTTGCCCTTGACGATACCGGTGCGGGTGCGATGCCGCTTGCGGGCTGCGGAGGCGATGCCGAAGTCGACGACCTTGGTGATCCCGTCGTAGGTGACAAAGACGTTTTCCGGCGAGACGTCACGGTGGACCACGTCGAGGGGCTCGCCCTCGGCGTCCGTGAGCTCATGCGCGGCGTGCAACCCTTCGCATGCGTCCGCCAGCGCTCGGGCGACCAGCTTGGCATGCCGTCGAACGTTCGCTGGCGGGCGACGCAGGGTCCGCCGCCAGATGGATATCATGGATCTGCCGGCCAGGTACTCCATGGCGATGTAGTAGCTGCCGCGCTCGACGTCATAGTCGTAGACGGTGCACACGTTGGCGTGGTGGATGCGCGCAGCGATCTCGGCTTCGTCCATGAACATCTGAACGAAGTCGCGATCATTGGCCAGGTGCGGGTGGATCACCTTGAGCGCAACGAACCGGTTGTGTCCGATGTTCGCGTCGGCCCGCGCCAGGTAGACGGTCGCCATGCCGCCCGAGGCAATCTTCAAGCAGAGGCGGTAGGGCCCGAGCCGCTCCCGGGTTGGCTCCAGCAGCGGGGGTGCCTCCGGGTGCATCGTCTCGTTGATCAGTGACCCCACGCTCACCTCCGGCTTCCTGGCCAGGTCCATGGTGTCCGGGAAGACGCGACGTAACCCCGCCTCGATGTTGGGTCGTGAGTCGCAGCAATTCGTTGCCCTCAGTGCAAACCTGGTGACCGAACAGGGCCGTGCGACAGCGGTAGTGTGATGGATGTCCGCGCACACCGTCGGAAGATCGCGCGTGCCTTCTCGACGGAAGGGTCGAGCTGACACAGAAGCCAAGACACTCTCGCCGCGTGCGGGATTGCTCGCGATGCGGCGATGGTGAACGCGAGTGCCACTCCGCCGGCCGTCACTCACCGGCACGGAATACCGAAAACCGGATACCCCGACGTACTCGCTCGCAGGCAGGGCCCCCGCTACCACTTGTCGTAGTGCACCCGGCTGGCGTCGTAGCGGGAGCGCGCGTCCTTGGTTTCGGCAGGGTAGCCGATGGAGATCGCGGAGATCGGCGTGATGGCTTCGGGGATCCCGAGAGCCTCGCGCATGAAGGCGATGCGGTCTGGGCGCGGATGCACGCCCAACCAGCACGCACCGAGGCCGAGCGCGTGCGCGGCGAGCAGGATGTTCTCGATGGCCGCGGAGCAATCCTGCAGCATGTAGCTCTCTTGGCCATCGTGCGCTGCCGAGAGGTCACCGCAGACGACGAGGCCCAACGCGGCGTCAGCCAGGAAGCGGCCGTTGCGCAGCCCCTCGGACACACGCTTTCGCACGGTCTTGTCCCGGAGCACCACGAAGCGCCAGGGATCCTTGGCCACGGCCGACGGCGCCGCCATGGCTGCCCGGAGCAGCGCCTCGACCTTCTCCGGCTCGATGGCGCGGTCCTGATACCGCCGAATGCTGCGGCGCCCGAAGATGACGCCGAGGGGGTCGCTGTCGGGATTGGCCATGACCCGTGTGCATACTCCGGTGGGGGCGAGCGCTGCAACCGGCGCGAGACGGTCGGCGCCGGGCTTGGGATGGTGTGCTCGGTGGGCTCGGGCCACTATGGCGGCGCG
>CAZSVU010000637.1:0-2706 GCA_964610275.1 uncultured Polyangiaceae bacterium
GCGGAGTACATGCCGTGCAGTCCACCGATGAGCCCGATCACCCGATCATACTTCCTCAACTGGTCGCTGGTCGCTCCTCGACCTCACGACAGGACCGAGAAGCGAGTCTCTGGGCGACTGCGTCGTGGCGGTGCACCGAGCGTTGGGGGCGGATCCAAGCCTGGAAGCGTTCAGTTGCAGCAGTACATCGGCACGCTGCTGCTCGAGGAGGCCGGCACGCAGTCGGGAAATGGGGCCACCCCGCCGAGGCACCCGTAGCTGTAGGTCCCCAGTCCGCCAGCACAAAGGGTGGCCGGGGCCCCGGCCACGGAGCAGTTGGTGCTTGTCGCGAAGGCCGACTGGCACTGGAAGTATGCGTTGGTGTACACGCTGCAGTCGGCAATCTCTCCGGTGGCGCAATCCATCGACGCGACGTGCTCGGTGCGGCACGTGACGTAGGCACGCCATGCATCACCGCATCCCTGAGCATCGTAGAGCTGCCAGGCGTCCGCGCAGATGGCGGTAGTCTGCGCGGGGTCGTTGCCGTCGGGGCACGCGTCCTGTTCGGCGGCAGTGTTGGCGCTGCAATCCGCAGTCGCGGCCGACAAGTTCGCAGGCGTCGGGGTACCCGGAGTGGTGAGCGCCGAGATGTCGGTCACATCGGACACGCCGGCGTGCTCGTGGACGAGCGCCTGATCGGTCGAACCGAAGATCTCGTAGGTGCAGCTCTGGCCGTCCGGCATGGTCTGGACCTGGGTCCCCGTGACCTGGCTGGGCTGCCCGGGCTGAAAGGTCTGCGTCAAGGTCACGGTGACACCGAGTGAACAGGTCGCGTCGACCCGCACGGTGCAGCCCTCGTACGTGACGGTCTCGCTGCAGCTCGGAATGCTGCCGGAGACCACGGCGTGGTTCTGCACCGTCGCGCCCTGGTCCTCTAGGGTCACTCCCTGATCGGCGCATTCGCCGGTCGGGATGTACGCGAAGTAGTAGGTCCCATCGACCCCCAGGCAGTCCAGGCCCTCCGTCGATCCACTCTCTTTGCTCGAACAGGCGCCCGCGAGCAGGCAGACCCCAAAGACCGCAACCAGGTCACGACCTACCCTCAGCATCTTCATGCCGCCACTCCCCGTCGCCCTATTCGGGGCGACGAAGACAGTCTACACGGGAGCGACGGCGGGCGAAACCCAGACGACGCCCCTGGTCCGAAAACCTGTCTCGGCCCCCGACCTTGCGGGCGAGTCCGAGATCGGGAAGGCTGTGCGTCAATGGCGGCCTCACCGTTCGACCTTGGACTGCTCGGCGGACACCGAGGACTCGACCTGCTCATCGACGAGGTCATCGGGGCCGGCGAGGCGGCGATCTATGGCGGCGGAGCCATCGCCTCGAACGGGCTTGTGCACCAGGCCCTCGTGGAACTGCTTCGGTGACCTGCGCAGTTGCACCAGCCTCCGGATTGCACGCCGCCTTCCTGTTGGCGTGACAGCCCGGCCAGAGTATCCTTTCGGTCATGCGATACGGGTGGGGAATCACGGCGCTCCTGCTGGTGGGGGTACTGGCCGCGGGGTGCTCGGGCGAAGCAGTCGATAGCTCGGACGGTTCGGGCACGAACAGTGCGGAGCGTGTGCCGTGCGATCCGCTTTCGGCCCAAGAGCAGCCCATCACGTTGAGTGATATTCTGGCCGTGGGAGAGACCGAGGACGGCACGCTGTTCGTGGTCGACAATGCCGATGAACCTGAACCTCGCGTGTTCGTCTCGAACGGCAACGAGCTTGGACGTGTCCGCGTTCTGGGAAGCGGCGGGTCTGGTTCGTCTGGGGTTGAAGAATACATGTTCACGTTCGAGGCGCCCGGTGGAGGGAGTTGGACGCTGGCGATTGAAATCCGGGATGGCGAAACCCGCATGGCCGTCGTCACCGAGGGAGACTTCGAGGGCCGCTCGTTCGAGGAGGTCCTCGCCGCTGGCAACGAGCTCACGGTGCGCGACGAGTCAGCGCTCAGTGGCCTGGAGGTGCGAAACCTGCCAGGTGAGATCGAGGTCGAGTACATGGCTCGCACCGAGGATGGCGACCAACTGGTCGTGACTCGCCCGCGCGACGACTGGAGCTACGAGGACTTCCGCCTCTTCTACGGCGAGGGCACGACCCTGACCGAGCGAGCGGTATCCAACGTGCTGCGCGCCCTGGACGGGGGCACGACCTGGATCACCTTTGAGCTCGATGGCTCCGAGGCAGAGGCCCTGTTCCCGGCGTCGCTGACGGAGCCGGCCGAAAACCCAACCTTGACGGTCGAGGAGAATACCGTGGAGCTCACCCTGCTCGACCCCGACACCGACGTGGCAGGGCTCTCGTTTCGCTGCTTCCCACCGCCCGGCGAGAACTGAAGCGGTTCCCGCGCAACGACCCGCCGGCGACTCGGTATCGATACGAACTCTGACCGACCAAGCTGAGGTCGCCTAGCGTCGTGGGGCCGCGGCAACAGGCATGGCCGGCGGCCAAGCGCAGCCTGACCGGCGACTTTGAAGAGTTGCCCCTGCGCATGGTACGCTATCTTCGTGCAGACCGACCACTGGCGGAAACTGCGCGCCGTCGCGCGACCGCGCATCGGCCTCGGCGGGGTGCTGCTGGTGATTGCGCTCGCGGCAGCGTCCAGAGCAGTCCGCGGTGACTCCCCTAGACGACGGTTGCTCGGATCCCGTTTGCCACGTGCTGGTGCGGCTGGACTACCTCA
>CAZSVU010000638.1:0-2671 GCA_964610275.1 uncultured Polyangiaceae bacterium
CTCGAAATACCTGCCGCGGCGAAGAAAGCCTCCATCGCAGACCTGGCGTTCGTTCCTCGAGAATCACGTGGAGCGGGAGTTGACCATCTCCGAAGTACGATCTTGCTGCTGACCTGCGGGCCAAGGGCCGCTGAGCGGCTTCTGAGCGCTTCGGAACTCGCTCCACGCGTCGAGCACTCATGCACCATTGGCCTGATGGGGTTCGCTCACTGCTCGGCTCGAAGCCGCGCCAGTCCGAATTCCGAACGCCACACCCGTACGATGCTTATCCGCCGACGACAGTCGAGCCTTGACGGCTTGTCACGTCGTTTCAGCCGAGATCCGGGCAAGCCCTCTGGGGGTGAGAAATCGCAGATCCCCGTCCCGGCGAGTGAGTCCCTCGCGGTCGCAAAGGCTCAGCAGCAGCAAGCACGTCTTGCGCGAGCAGCCTACCAGATCGCGAAGCTGCGGCAGGTCGACTCCCTCGGGATGGCTGGCAAGGTGGCGCAGGAACCGTGCCGTGAAGTCGTCCGCGGTTCTCTTGCACAAATAGGCCTCGTCGACCGCCACGACCTCTCCCACCTGCACAAGGTGCTTCAGGATGGCCTTGAGATCCTTGGGGCCCAGGGTGAAGTGTGCCCCCAGCTCTCGTTCCAGATCCGCCAGGGCCACTGCGTTGGCAGCAATGCCTCGGAGATGAGCAAGCAGATGATCCTTGGCTTGCATGATGACCGACGAAGGGTGCGGCACGATGCCGGTCAGAACGTAGCTCTCGCTCGTTGATTTCGCTACCAGGCCCTCCTGGACCATGACGTCGAGCACGCACCCCACCAGCTTGGCATCGTCCTGGGCAGAGAGCCCCAGCTTCGAAGCGATCTGTGTCCGTTTCAGCCCCTCCGTGCCCAGCGGGCAATCCCGATGATGCTGCGCCAGGGCCTCGCGCGTCTTTTCGCGCATCCTCGTTGCTGCCGACAAGGATAGCAGGAAGAGCTCTTGCCCAATTGGGAAGGCGGAAAGCGCGCCGGTGTGGGACAACCTAGCGGCTGCTTCCTTCACCTCTGTGACCTCGCGGCCGAGCCGGTTTGCTATCTTGGTTGCCTGCACGAAGGTGGCGCCTTTCTCGGCCTCCGCGACCAGCGCCTCCGCCAATCCGCCCGCGGCCCGACGGCGGATCGAGTCGATCACGTGGAGTTGCCGACGTCGGTGGCGCAAGGGCGTCGCGTCCACGCACCGGCCTCCCCCCAACGTGAGGTCGGCACTCGCGTTGCGTAGGATGAAACGATCTCCCTCCAACACCACGGTGGGGCGCGCGAGTTTAATCTGGGCCAGCACCCGATCTCCCGTCCGGGCGCGATCGCCATCCAAGAGGTCCACGCGACAGGAACACGCGTGGGTACCGGCGTGAAACATCGCCTGCGTGTGGCGCCCCATTTCTGCATGCGGGCTGGTCACTGTCAGCTCGACGTCGAGGCGCTGGCTCATGGGAAACGGGCAGCTCGCGACCAGCATGCCCCGTACGAACTGGGCTGGTTCGAAGCGGGTGAGGTTGAGCGACGCTCGTTCGCCTGCATCTACGTGGCTGACGGGCTCGCCGTGCCGCTCGATCCGTCGGACCTTCACCGGAATCTCCCCGGGGAGCACGGTGAGCACGTCGTCGAGCGCAGCGCTGCCGCCCAAGACCGATCCGGTGACGACGGTACCGAAGCCAGCAACGGAAAAGATCCGGTCGATGTACATCCGGAATGGACCGGCGGTGGACCGGGCGACCGTTTGAGTCGCCAATCGGCGGATCCCTGCCCGCAAGGCGTCCAAGCCCAAACCCTTGGCAGCACTGACCGGAACGATTTCTGCGTCCGCGAGGAACGATCCGGCGACGGCTTCACGGATGTCCGCTGTCGCGAGTGCCTGCATCTCGGGATCCACCAGGTCGATCTTGCTGAGCGCGACGATCCCGTGCTGCATCCCGAGCAGTCGCAGGATGGCCAGGTGCTCGCGCGTCTGGGGCATCACACCGTCGTCGGCAGCCACCACCAGCAGACTGAGGTCTACGCCGCAGGCACCGGCCAGCATGTTGGCGATGAACCGGTGATGGCCTGGAACATCGACGATGCCTAGCCGGATTGTGTCTTGAACCTGCGTCCCTGCCGTTCGTTCCTCGGCTGGCAGATCGAGATAGGCAAATCCCGGGTTGATGGTTATTCCCCGTCGCCGTTCCTCGGGGTGGGTGTCACAATTGATGCCGGTGAGGGCATCGATCAGGGCGGTCTTGCCATGATCCACATGTCCTGCCGTGCACATGATGAGCCGCTTGCTGCCAACCTGCGGCGGGTTACCCACGAGCGACATGGTTCACGCTTGCGGCCCTGCGAAGTCCGTGGTGAAACAGATCGCGGTGTCGTCACCCAGGCGGATCACGGCCGCGTCATCGATGGTCTCGGCCCCGACAAGTAACCGCTCGTCGTCGCACGCGACTAGCTGGCCGAGCAGGACGCGCAACTCCCGGGGCCCTAGCTTGGCAGCGCAGCCGCTCGCTGCGACGAGATCGGTTAGTCGGGGCTTCGCTTCGGACTTCGCTGACGGTGACTTGGAATCCATGTTGCAGAAAGGGCAGGAATCGAACCTGCCACGGACGGCATTACCCGCCCGCTGCTGGCTTTGAAGGCCAGATGGGACACCAGTCCCTTCCTTTCTA
>CAZSVU010000639.1:0-2646 GCA_964610275.1 uncultured Polyangiaceae bacterium
CAGATCCAATGCTACGTTCCTCATGGCTGACCTCTCTTTGGCCCCGGTCTTGATTGCGCCTGATGAGCGCGTGGGGGTGTCGGCAGGGAAACCCGCTGGCGAGAGGTCGGCCACTTTTTGCCCCGACCGGCGCCCGGCGCGGCGCTCGCTCTTTGGCCCCCGAGATCCCGAGGCTGCGGGCGGCGTGACGGGCGCCGAGGTCTTTCCTCGTCTGCTGCAGCGAGGGGCGCCTGAGATCGGCATGGCGTCCGCCGGCTCCGCGCCCGCCTCATCCCATCTAACCCCGCTTCGGTGATACACAAGTAGCGGGAATCATGCCGTTTCTGGCGTCGTCCAGATCGGGCCTTGTCGCTCTACGTCGCTCTACGTCGCTTCTCGTACCGAAAAGTCAGGGAGGTGCCTGAGTGGGTGCCGTTCGTGTCGGTAGCCGCCGTGCTAGACTAGTCTCGATGCGTCACATTGGAGCTGAGTATCGAGACGGGCTGCTGAAGCCAGACCAGGCCCTCGACCTTCGTGCCGGCGAGCGCGTGAGGCTCATTGTGCTGCGCAAGGGTGATCCGACCCGGTGGAATATGGCGGCCCTGGCCGGCAACTCCGAAGAGGATACGGTGCTCTCTGAGACGGGCATTGGTGCCTGGGCGGACGCTCTCGACCGTGAGGATGACGCTTGAGGCGTGGCGAGATCTGGTGGGCCAACCTGGGAGCGCACAGGCCCAGGGAGCAGACTGGACGGCGCCCAGTGGTCCTCTGGCAGAGCGAGGCGCTCACTCGGGCACTTCAGTCCGTTCTCGTCATTCCACTGACCACCAACACTGATCGTGCCAGACTTGCTGGCACAGCCGTCATCGCTGCGCTGCCAGATGGACCGCCAGAGGAATCCGTCGCGCTTGCTTTTCAGATGCGAGCGATTCCCAAGTCCGCGCTCGAAACCCGGATCCGACCGCTGACCGCTACTGAATTGACGGAGCTCGAGCTAGCGACCGATGAGGCGCTAGGGCGCGCGGAGCCGGAAGAGACCTAGCTTCCCCCGGCGATCACACAAGCTCTCAGCCAGCAGAAGCGGAAAGAACCAGTCGAGAATCTAGTTCAATTCACGGGCTCCGGGCGTGGGGGAGGGGGTCATACTGGGCGTCATATTGGTGCGAAATGTGCACTTGGCGCCCGGGCCTCGACGCGCCCGGCCGAAACGCGCACCCCCGGCAACTGGTGAGCGTCGTGCCGGAGCCAGGCACGGCCAGGCAGAGGACGGGAGTCCTTCGAGGAGGTGGGTGATGCGCAGGTGGGATGGGCTGGTCGACGGGTACGTCGCAGAGCTTCGAAGTCGGGGTCTGGCCGAGACGACGATCGACTTTCGGAGAAGGGAGCTGATTCGCTTTGGCGTGTGGCTGAAAGCACGCCGTCCCCGGGTGCAACTCGAGCAGGTAGATGCCGATCGAATCGTCCAGTACGTCCAGGTCCGAAGCACGTTCCACACGCGCACGACGGTGGCTGGCGTCATGTCGAGTCTGCGCAACATGGGCGAGTTCCTGGTGGCGGGAACCAAACGCCACGGAGGCGCCAACGTCGTGGCACGAGGTTGGGCCCGACCCCCCCCTACTGTCATCGGAACTACGGCCGCCCGGCGATCTGCACCGTGGCTGGTGCGCTCGGGGTGCGGAACACGTCGGAGGCCCCAATGGGGGTGAAGCGACTGTCGTGGCTCGCGTTCGCGTTGCTGGTCGGACAATGGCGGATTGCGGCCCGCCTCGAGCTACGGTCCTCCCGGCACAGAAGCGCAGTCCGCATAGGCGTCTAACTCCGCATCACAAGCACCGGACCGCGGAACAATCCGGCCCGTCACATCGTCGCACTCCACCTCTGACACCGGGAGATTCGCGATGCACGTCGCCGTGATGATCCACTGGTCGGTGCACGCATCAGAGAGGCTCGTGGACGCCTCGCAGGTGGAGACACATTGGTCGACGCCGGGGAAGAGCGGGCAGTTTGCCTCCTCGTTCTTGGTACACAGCGTCTCGCAGGCGGCTGTGGTCTCGCCAGGGCCGGCCCCGGCCATGTAGCAGTCCAGGAATGCGTCGTCTTCGGTCTCGCACACCCCGGGTCGTAGTTCTGCCGAACCATTGTCGGTGCATTCGAAGTCAGTGACGGGCCGACTTCCAGTGCACTGCACGACCGCTTCCCACTCTGAAGCGCAGGCGGTAACCATCGTTGTGTACCACTCGCAGGATTCCACACATTGGTCTTGGGCAATTGGTACAGGACATTCGACTTCCGCGGCTTTGGCGCACATGACCCGGCATGCCGTCGAGCCGCCGGTCGCCGACGCGCCGCCTCCACCCTGTTCATTGCCGCCGGAACCACCGCTACTGGATGCTATGCCTCCGGAGCCGAGCGCGACCGAGCCCGTATCACTGTCGCTACCGCAGGCCGACGCCGTCAGTGCGATGGCCAAACACCCTCTCACGATGTACCAGGACCGCCTCAACGTCATCGGCCTCCGACGGGTAGATGGTATCAGAGAAGGTGAAGGCCGGTCGTGGTTGGCCCCGGGTCACCAACCCGAATCCACCTCACCCCCACGCCTTGTCGCGCCCGCTCCCGGATGGTCAGGGACCTGATCCAGGGACCTCATTTCAGTCCCCTCTGATT
>CAZSVU010000640.1:0-2641 GCA_964610275.1 uncultured Polyangiaceae bacterium
GTCACCGCCCGAGCCGTCACCGCCCGAGCCGTCACCGCCCGAGCCGTCACCGCCCGTGCCGTCGCCGCCTGAGCCGTCACCGCCCGCGTCACCGCCCGCGTCGCCGCCCGTGCCGCCGCCGCCAACGCCAGAACCACCGATGCCGTCGCCGCCCAAGCCGTCGCCCCCCGTGCCGTCACCGCCCGTACCCGTACCACCCACGCCCGAGCCGCCTGAGCCTAGACTGACGCCACCAACGCCCGAGCCACCTACGCCTGCACCGCCCGAGCCACCTACGCCTGCACCGCCCGAACCTTGATCGCCACCAACACCCGAGCCACCTACGCCTACGCCGCCCGAGCCTTGATCGCCGCCGCCGCCCGAGCCGCCGGAACCTTGATAGCCGGCGACCCCCGAACCGCCGATGCCACTCGCCGAGCCGCCGATGCCACTCGCCAGACCGTCACTCCCAGCCACTCCATCACTTCCCGTCGGGGTAGTGTCTTCACTCCCACAGCTCCAGATTCCGAACGCGACACCAAGAACGAGCATTTGCGCGAGCTTCTTGTGCACAGCGACCTCCTGGCTGGACTTCCCCGGCAACGACTCCGGATCCTCGTCTTTCTCATCGCCGAGCCGACGGCGGGGCAGCAACAAAATGGTACCGCTCCCTCGTCCCCCGTGCGGGGGGAGAATGATCGCCCCCCGAAGCCGCACTACTCTAGGCGTAGGGGAAGAGCCGATGTTCCGTTTGATGTGAATCACGGAAACGACGGCGTCCCGTCCCAAGACTCGTTCGAGACCAATCCAGGTGGTTTCGGACTGAGTTCTGCGGGGCGCTCCACCGAGTGATCCCCCTCGGCGAGCGTCACCTGCGGACTATTCTGAACGACTGCACCCCTACCTCCGATGCAGCTGAAGTCGACCCATTGGCAGGCGTCGCCAACCATGTCGATCAGCCAGCCGCATGCTTCCTCACGCGGCCGAGACTCCGGCGACCAGCAGGCACAAGGCTGCAACGAACAGCGAGCGACGGGTGGTGGACAGCATGGGGCCTCCTTCCAGCGTGCCGGGTAGACCGGTCCCTTCGTGGCGGACCAGCCACCCCGAGCTCACCGCCGACTTGCAAATACCCGCACGGAAGTTTCTTGGGGGGATGGACGCCGCCCTGGACCGAATTCAGGGGAGCCGAGCGAAGTGTCGCCTCAGCGCTCGCGCGCGAGCTCTTGCTGGGCTTGCTCGAACAATGCCTGGAACCGCGAGACCAGCATCGGCGTGTGGATCTCGAGGTAGCTCGTGACCTGGCCAGTGTCGAACAGACCAGACTTGACCAGCTCCACGATGTCGGCCTGATCGCGCATGGCCATGCGCAACAGCTTGGTCAGGATGACCACCTCGACCGGAGCGATGGGCACGCCCTCGCTATCGATGCCCCGCTCGAACGCTTCCAAGAGGAAGGCGCCGGCCACGTCGATGGGGAGGTAGTCGATGCTGACGCCCTGGATCTCCAGGGGGAGCTTCACGCGGGCGGTCAGTTCGCCCTCGGCACTCTGGTCCCAGGCTTCGGGCGCCACCAGAAGATCGACATCTCTCGTGGCGCGTGGCCACCCATGGATTCCAACGGCCACTGCTCCCACGACCAGGTGCCGGACGCCTTGCTCCGAGAGCCCGCGCGAGGCGTGACGCACGGCGCGGACCACGTCGGCGTTGAGAACTTGTGCCGAGAGTTCTGAAAGACTGTGCCTTCTGGCGGGACGTGACTTCGCCATTTCGTGGGGCCGGCCTACGATGGGTGGAGTCTGTGCTGGCTGCAGGATGAGCACGGGCGGCGGACCCAGTATAGTCCGATCCGTTCACTTCGGAGCAGAGACGCGCGCAACCCGCGGTTTCGGGCGTTGGATCTCCCGGTCTTCCAACGCAAGGGCACACGATTTCCGTCATTGCATCCAGGTGCGCGTTCTGGGGACCGCCTGGTCGGCCACGCGTCGCGCCGCTGCCGGAGCAGTGTCTACCTCCGATGACGGCGGCACCGATGGCTGGCGAGCCGCGGCGGAGTGATTGCGATGTCGGCGAGAGCGGCTGTACTCGTGGTTCTGGCTACCCGTGACGTCCGCCCGCACCCCCGCATCACGCTGCCGCGCAGTAGTCATGATGGAGCCCGCCGAGCACGGGGATGGCAACAACCCTGCTCGCATCGCGGCAGATCTGTCGCGATTTCGCAACCGAAATGCGCTGGGCCAGCCCCTGATGCGGTCGCGAGCAGTTGTGGTATCGGAAGCTGTCCTCGTCGAGCACTGACTTCATGTGCCGCTCACCCAAGATGATGGCGTGATCAAGGGCTTCGCGGCGCACGCTGCCAAGAAAGCGCTCGCACACTGAGTTCTTGAGAGGGCCCCTGACCGCGGTGCGAATGACCCGAATACCGGCCCCCTTCGCCACGCGATCGAACTCGGCGCCGTACTTGTCGTCCCGGTCGCGGATGATGAACCCGAGTGGACGGAGACCAGGAGGGGCCACGGCCCGAGCGCAGCGAGGAAGCGCCGCAGACGGCACAAGCTTGTGGAATCAGAAATCTTGAAGGATCCTGCGGCGGACGACGACCCTAGCACAGCTACTCGCAGCGGGAACGCAGCAGCGCACGCACCTGCTGACCGGACTCGGT
>CAZSVU010000641.1:0-2623 GCA_964610275.1 uncultured Polyangiaceae bacterium
CAAGCAGGCGTCGGGCGTCGACAACTACTACGGCTACGAGATCTGGAACGAGCCGACCTTGACTTGGACCAGCTCCATACCCTTCAACGACTTCTGGAAGCAGACCTACGACGAGCTTCGGGTGCTGGATCCGGGCGCTGACATCATTGGCCCCTCCCTAGCGTGGTACTCCGGCGATTGGCTTCGGGATTTCTTGACGTTCGCGCGGGACAACGGCTGCGTCCCCGACATCATCGCTTGGCACGAGCTCGGCGGCGCGGACCTCGCGAGTAACCTCGAGAGCTATCGGGCCCTCGAGCAGCAACTCGGCATTGGGCCGCTACCCATCAGTATCAATGAGTACGGCGGCGACGACGAAGGCCAGCCAGGCGCTTCAGCACCGATCATCGCCAAGCTCGAACGTTTCGGCGTCGACACCGCTTGCCTTTCGTACTGGGACGTTGCGCACCCCGGACGGCTCGGTAGCCTGTTGGCTACCGACACCGACCGGAATGGCGGTTGGTGGTTCTACCAGTGGTACGGGGACATGAGTGGCAACATGGTCGCCACGATTCCTGCCTCGCCGAACGACGTGACCACGCTGGACGGTTTTGCCAATCTGGATGCGAGCAGCCGGGTCGCCAGTGTGCTGTTCGCCGGACACAACGATGGGACCGTTCGCGTCCTCATCAGGGGGTTCGACGCCGCTGCATTCTTCGGTTCCCAGGTGAGCGTGGTGGTGGAACATACGCCGTGGGGCAACCACTCGACCATCGTCAACCAAGCGAACACCGTTTCGACCACCGACGTGTCGATCACAAACGGCCAAGTCGAAGTCACGGTACCCAATACCAACGACGAAGATGGTTACCGCATCAGTCTCACGCCCTACGACACCGGCACCGGCGGAGCGGGTGGCGTCGGTGGAACGGGCGAAAACGGCGGAACGGCGGGCTCCAGCGGAAGCGCGGGCTCGGTGGGCGTGGGTGGAGCCATCGGCAGCGGCGGTGGGGGAGCGACGGGAAGTGGGGGAAGTGGCAGGGGTGGGACGACCGAAAGCGGTGGCACGACCGGCGAAGGGGGAACCAGTGGCACTGGCGGCACGACGGACACCGGTGGAGCGTTTGGCACTGGTGGCACGAGTGGGGCCGGGGGGAGCGAGAACACAGGGGGAAGCACGACCAGCGGTGGCACGGTCGGTAGCGGAGGGATGAACGAAACGGGAGGCGCGACAACGATCGGAGGCATGGTCGGTAGCGGAGGGGTGAGTGAAGCGGGAGGCACGACGATGAGCGGAGGCATGGTCGGCAGCGGCGGCACCGGCGGAGGTTTCGCGGCCACCGGAGGCGCGAACGCCGACGGATCCCTCGGTGGCGGGGGTGCGTCCGAGCCGCCCTACGGAACCGAGAGCGACTCCGACGGCTCGGGTGACGAAGGGGGCTGCGGTTGCCGAGTCGCCGAGCGACGGACGTCACCGCTCTCGTTGGTCGGAGCCGCGCTCCTCGGGTTGCTCCTCTCGCGCCGGCGGCGACCGCGTCGAAGCTAGGTGAGGATGTCCGCTACGACGTTCCTCCGGAACCTGCTCTGCTCCTGACTGCAGGCAGACCCCACCGGGGGGCTCGTGCTCCGTCGAAACCCTGTGGCTCCCAAAAACCTCGTCCGCCGCGAAATGATTGGTCCGGCCGCGGCCGGGGACTCGTCGTCGGCGATGCTGAACCTACTGCGCTCCTTGCTTCTGGTCGGTCTCCCATTCGTCAGGACGCGGCGACAGCTCGCCGTCGAGATATTCGCACTCCGCCACCGCCTCGGCATCCTGAAGCGCTCGGTCATCCACTCGGCCGAGGAGATCTTACCCCCGCTGGTTTCGTCTTCTTGTCGCTTGCCGTAATACGTATTACGTAGTATCAAATTCGGGTGATTCAGGGGTTTCGCGATGCAGCCACCGAGGACATCCGCAACGGCAAGAACACCAGGGAAGCGCGGGCTCGCTTGCCTCGTGACCTCTGGCGCGTCGCGACGCGCAAGCTCGACCAGTTGCATCGTGTGCTCACATTGGGCGAGCTCCAGATTCCGCCGGGCAACCAACTCGAGGCCCTCAAGGGCGGTCGGAGAGGCCAGCACTCAATCCGCATCAACGACCAGCATCGGATCTGCTTCGTCTGGACGGCTGACGGCCCGGACGCGGTCGAGATCACCGACTACCACTGACGCATGTTCCGGACGCGGAAGAAAGATAACGACATGATCAGGTCAACGCGAAAGGGGGTGGGACTGCCAACCCACCGGCCACCGACCTCACCCGGCGAAATGCTGCGGGAAGAGTTCCTCGAGCCACTTGGGCTGACCCAGACCGAGTTGGCGCAGCGCATGCAGGTGCCTGTCGGACGCATCAATCAGATTCTCCAGGACAAGCGCGCTCTGTCCGCGGATACGGCGGTGCGCCTCAGCCGCGTGCTCGGAATGAGCGCCGAGTTCTGGCTCGGACTGCAGTCCGATTGGGACCTGTGGCACGCCCAGCGTGAAGTGGACCTGAAGGCGCTGCAGCCCGTTCCGCGGAAGGCCGGCTAGTGTCCTGTCTCGGAAGTAACCATCCATGAACGCGCCGTACCGCATGATTGTGGGACTCCCAGGTGGCTGTCGAGAT
>CAZSVU010000642.1:0-2527 GCA_964610275.1 uncultured Polyangiaceae bacterium
CATCCCCCCCCCCCGCGACCTTGCCCGTCCCCCTCCCTTTTCGTCAGCACGCAGCTGCGACTTCTCGCGTGGTTCCTGGCAAGTCATCGCAAGAACAGACGCGGCTCGCTTGCCGATTTCCGTTTGTGTTTGCACGCTTACGCGTTTTGATCCGGGAACTAACGAGGGGGGCGGTCGCCGAAACCGCCGGCCTACTTGAACCCATTCAGGTGAACGACGTACCACTCGCCGCGCCAGGAGATCAGGCTGGTGACCTCCAAGCGCAGGCGGCGTCCTTGGTGATCACGGTAGATCAGGTGGGAACGAAGCACGCGCCAGTAGGGTAGTCGATTGCCCTCGGTGTGCGGTTTCATGAACCGGGCGCTGGCTTCAGGGACTTCGAAGTCGACGTACTGCGCTTGGTCCCGATAGCGGCCCAAGTGTTGGTGGTAGTTGTGGATGTCGCGCTCGAACAGGCGCACCAGGCGCCCGCGCCAGTCCCGCTCCGGTCGCTCGATGGCCTTGACCTGTTGGTAGGCTGGCAGAGGGAAGAAGAACGGCTTGGCGTGATCGGGGTCGTCCCGCACGATGGCTTCGAATAACGCCGGGCCAATGCGCTGGAAGAAGGCCGACTTGGTCGTGGGGCGCTCATCGGTTTGGGGCAGTGGTTCACCCGCCGGGCCGACCAGCGCCGGAGTCGCGCTGGTCGGCGGCGGCGGCGCCGCGCTGGTGGTCCGCGTTGCGCTGCTCGCGGGCGGAGCGGCAGGGTCAACCCCCGGACCACCGTCGGATGGGGTGCTGACCTCAGGCGTGGGCGAAAGCTCGGAAGGGACCGGCGCCGGGGCGCTCGGCGCGGCTGACGCGGCACCTGGCGTCTCACCGGGCGGGGCGGCACCGCCCTGGCACTGCCAGAGCGACACGGACAGGAGCAGAACTGAGCCCAGAGGCGGCAGCATGCAGCGCGGCATCTGCGTGCCCATCCCACAGGAGCGGACGAGTGAACCAGTTATTGGCACGGGACCAGCGCCGGCAGGCCGACCGCCGCGCGCGCCCCACCCCCTGCCGTCCGGGGTGGCGGCGCCGACCACCGCGCCCATCAGCTGTGGCCGAGCCAGGACTTGACGCAGTCCCGGTTGCCCCCAGACACTAGCGCGTGCCCCACCGACGCCGTTACCTTGCCGTGTGCGTGAACCGCCGACCCGAGGACGCGCCGCGCCCTTGCTGCGGTCGCCGAGGCGGCCCGGAGATCCACGCCAGGCTCAAGGCGCTCCTGGCCAAGCGCGGCCTGGCGACGACCGAGGTGAGGGCAGTGACCACGAGCTGTCTGGACTTGTGTGACGAGGGCCCAGCCATCGTGGTGGAGCCGGATCACTTCGTCTATCGGGGCGTCACTCTCGACGACGTGGAAGCCATCGTCGATGCGCTCGCAGCCGGGACTCGCGTCGAGCGTCTGGTCATGAAAAGCTGCCTGGATCCTGGGCCGCCGCTCCAACCGAACGCGGGCGAGGACGAGTCCTGAGCCACCCCGCGCGGGGGTCGCCGAGCACCCTCAGACCGACTGGCCTCGGCCCGCCGCTGCGGCACTGTCACCGTTCGACGGCACCGAGCGTATCAACATCGCGGGCGGCTGGATGGCGTGGTCCCGAAAGGCCTGCCACACCCGACGGTTCACGTCGGTCTCGAAGGCCTTCTCGTACTTGGTGTCGAGCACGTACGCCTTGCCCGTGATCTGCAGCGCAACGTACGCGTCCCGAATCACCTGCTTGAGCAGCACCACGATGGGCCGATCCAGGTAGACGAATCGACTCGTCAGCAGGGCCTCACGGACGAGCCGCATCGCGGCGTCCA
Source organism: uncultured Polyangiaceae bacterium (assembly GCA_964610275.1). Lineage (GTDB taxonomy): Bacteria > Myxococcota_A > Polyangia > Polyangiales > Polyangiaceae > JAFGBI01. The sequence goes on from CAZSVU010000642.1 coordinate 1,828, forward strand.
CGTCCTGATCGAGCCCGATGAGGAACTCCATCTTGACCTGCATCTCGAGCGCACCCCAGTTCCCGCACGACGTGACGTCCGTCATGATCTTGTTGTTGGGGATGGTCACCACGTTGTCATCGAGGGTCTGCATTCGCACCGACCGAATGCCAATCCGCGTGATATCCCCGTACTGGCCGGCATAGTCGACCCGATCGCCCACCTGAAACGGGCGGTCGAACATGATCGTCACACCAGCCACCACGGCCGCAATCAGATCGCGCATGGCAAAGCCGATAGCCACTGCCATCGTGCCGCCAATCACGGTCAATACGGTGTCGTTGATCCGAAAGGTCAGGCTGACGGCCACCGCCCCGGTGGTCGCGTAGATCGCAAAGCGAACCACCGACTCGATCTTCTGAAACAGCAAACGCCGGCTGCTGAAGCTCTTGCCCAGACGCTCGACCACGGACGACACGAACCGGAGCAGAATCGCCGCGCCCACGATGACCAACAGGCTGACCAGCGCGCCGCTCCAACGAACGAAGTTCGCGAGTCGGGTCAGGTCGGGCGGGTCGGAAATGGGGTCGCCAGCGGCCGAGCTGACCGCGGGCCAGAGGATCGCAAGACCCAGTATCAGCAGGTGCGCAATTCGGGGCTTGTACATCACGCTCCCCTCGAGGTGGCCAGAAGATGACGGCGATTCAGCAAACGGGTGACC
>CAZSVU010000643.1:0-2520 GCA_964610275.1 uncultured Polyangiaceae bacterium
AGGATGGTGGACTTGGCTTCGCCGGACGGCACCCGTTGGGAGTCGAGGCGGAAGCCAAACAGGCGAACCAAGAGTAGAAGCAGGCGGGTGATGGAGAGGAGCAGCTGGACACGGCGCTCGAGCTTCAGGATTCGCACTCGGAGTGCCTCCTCGTCCTGGGCGAACAGCTCCGTCGTGACGACCGGTCTGGAGCCACGGCGAATCCAACTTGCCGCCGTCGAGCGCGGGATGCCCAGTTGGGCGAAGAGGGCGGTATTGCGCTCTTCGCAGACCAGGTCACGAATGCGGCGGTCATACGCTCGGTGGCAGGGTCGGTTCAGCACCGGGCGTGGGTGGACCGCCGGAGATGCTGGCGCAAGCGGGAAAGGGTAGAGGGGCAGGACAGCGAAAGCTCTGCAAACTCAGTTGTGTTGCATTTGCGCACGGCCGGGTCCCGAATGTCCTGGGACGCAGCTGGGTAGCACACCAACGGCTCGTCCATTCTCACGCGCCGAATTGCCTCGCGCAGTCGCTGGCGCGCTGGGCGACGGTGCTGGCGAGTTGCTCGAGGATGGGGTGGTCGAGTCCGTCGGAATGCGCCTTCTGGAGTACGTCGTAAGCCGCAACGCTTGTGCGCTGGGACAGATCGAGCAGGCGCTCGCGTAGAGTAGCGGCGTCGAGATGGAGCTCGCTGGCCAGCTTCTCCCACTGGCGCGCGCCGATCTCGTGCAGTCGATACTTGCCGCCGATTCTCATCGCGAGCTTCGCCTTGCGACGATCGATGCTCGAGTAGGGTAGCGCGCTTGCCAGATCATAGAGCGGAGCGAGGCGCACGCGGCCGCCAGCGCCGAGGAGAAGAGAGTAGTTCTTGGCATGGGCGTCGGTGCCTGCGATGAGCCAGTTGAAGGCTAGTGCGTCGACGAACGTCGTCACGTCAGCGTCGGCTTCGCGCGAGTGCTCGCGGATTAGCGTCACGATGTCGAACGGGCCAGGCCCGCCCTCATTCTGGTACTTCCGTGACGGGAGCACACCGAGTGCCTGGCAGGCGTCTTCCTGATGGACGCGCAGGATGCCCCCGTCCGACGACACTCGGTCGAAACGCTGGACGGCAATCGCCCTCTCGTCCTCGAAGCTGGCAACCGTGCTCGATGCCGTGGGCAGGCCCACCGCATGCGCGAGGCTCAGGCAGAAATGCTCGTTTTCCACGTGCCCATCGAGCCCTGACAGGGGCGGCTTGAGGATGTGCGTCGTCGGCATGCGCCCCGAAGGCAGGCCCCAGCGGCCCGCTCGTTCGAACAGTGCGGTCTTGGCTTGCGCGCCAGCCAAGCTGAACTGTCCTTCGTCGTCGGGGCGGCGGCCGAGCGATGCGTCGGCGCGGAGCTCGCGGAGGCGCTGCGCCACGTCGGCTTCGCTCAGCCACTTCACCTGCCCTTCGCCTTCGTTCGGCAACGTGGCCAGCCGCTCTTCGCGCACGAAGCGGACGGCTCCGGCGCAGTCCTCTCCCACGTGGGCGAGCAGACCCATGACGCTTCCGGCGGTCGTTCCAAAGCGTCGCGCCCAGCGGTCGAGCACGAGATCGTTGTCAGGCAAGAGCCCCCACAGGTAGGCGGCCACGGCTGGCGTTGCGTGCCGTAGGTGACGGAGCGGGAGCGAGAGTGATAGAGGGAGTGAACGAACGCCCGCGCGCCATGCCGCGTCATATTCCAGCGATGGGCGGCCGCCGCCGTCGTTGGTGACGACGCCGACGATCTGATCGTACAGCACGGCGACGAGGCTCATCGTGAGCCTTTCGCCGCCGCGACGATCGCATCGATGTCTGGTATCTCGGGTCCAGTCCTTGCGTCTTCGGGGGCGACGTGTACGTCGAGCCCGAGCACGTCGAGAGCACGCAACACGAGAGCCACGTGCGCGCGAGGCTTGCCCTGCTCGATGTGAACGACCCAGAGGCGTCCCACCCCGACCTTGCGCGCGAGCGCTTGCTGGTCCCACCCCAGCGCGATGCGCCTTTGGCGAATCAAGGCACCAACATCATTGGCATTTTTGACTATCATGGGCGGAGTATTCGATTGAGTACACGTAGGGAGAATGTATGCGAACGAATACATTGTCAATGATGTATTCGTTCGCATACATTGCGCCTCGTGGGCCGCGTCGTGCTTCGGATCCCGACCTCCCGCTGCGTGGCTTGTGCAATCAGAGATCAAGTGGCACTCGTCGCGGACGGCCACCGTCTGCGAGAGCCCGACGACGCACGCCTCGTACGGGCCGTGTCCGCGTTTGCCTACGGGCTGTGCATCCTGAAAACTCAATCCGCAGCCATGGCAGCCCCCAGGCGAGCGTGGAGGTGCGGCAGCGAAGGCCCCGGACGGGGTCCAACCCGGTCGACAGCGGCCCCGAGCGACACGAACTGGGAGAGAAGGCGCAGTTGTGCGCCGGTCTCGAGCACGTGCACCGACGCGAGAGCAGGACCCAGAGGCCCCGGTCGACGTTGCTGAGCCGGGGACGCTTGACCGAGCGCCTGAGGACGCCGAGCTGGTGCCG